>DATKRX010000104.1:0-11714 GCA_035531915.1 Gaiellaceae bacterium
TTCAACACGAACCAGATCACCAGCATCGACTGGGTCACCTATCCGATCCTCCGGTTCAAGGACTCCCCGGCGGTCACCAACGTGCTCGTCCAGCGCACCGACCAGCCATCGCTCGGCTCGGGCGAGCCGGTCACCTGCCCGATCGTGGGTTCGATCGCCAACGCGTTCTACGACGCGACCGGCGTTCGCATGCACGAGGCTCCCTTCACGCCGGGTCGCGTACGCGCGACGCTCAAGGCTGCAGGGATCAGCTAGGGCCGTCAGCTCGTAGCGAACCAAAGTGAGGGCCCGGCAACCCCGGGCCCTCTTTTTTTGGAGCTCGCTTTCAGCGATAATCCTCGGCTTTCTGGACGGGGAGTGTCAGGGCGGCTCGTTGCCCGAAGCGGCATGCGCGCTGCATCCGCGCACCCGCAGTGGCTCACGTGCGGGTTCCTCCCTACGAAGGTTCGGCCGGAGGGAGGCTCGGCGCCCTCGGCTGCGGCCTGCGTAGGAGAGGCGCGAGCAGAACCGGGGCGAGCACCGCGGCGAGCAGGACGATCGAGCCGCTCGCGCGCGGAATCGGGGTCGAGGATTGACGTTCGTCGAGGAACGGGGGGGAGAGCAACAGCAGGACGTAGGTGAAGCCGACGAACGCGGTCGCGGCCGTGACGAGAAAGAGGATCCCGGTCCTCCGGTCCTCGCCGCGAACCGTCACCGCGAGCGCGGCGGCAGCGAGGGCGAGCGGCAGGAAGAGCAGCCACATCGGGTATGAGAACAGGATGCGCACCGCCAGGCTGACCGACGCCTCGAATCTGGCGTTGCCGTGGATGATGTTGGAGATTGCAGCCTGGTTTGTGGTCGTGCCCGCCATGAGATGGCGCGTCGACCACCAGATCCGCCAGGGCACGTTCAACGCATAGGCCGCGACTCCGGCTGCGAGGAGCGGCGGCCATGTGCGCCTCCAGTCGCGGAAGGTTGCGGCCGCTAGGCCGGCGTACAGGCTGCCCGCCAGTAGCAACCCTTCCTGTTTGGTCGCGATCAGCGCCGCCAAGACGATCCAGAGCGCCACGAGCGCCCACAGCTCTCGAAGGCGGAGCCATGCGACGGCGAGCAGCCCCGCCAACGCGAACTGGAGGTCGAGTGGCCAGTCGGCCTGTGCCCCGAGCATGCGCCCGTCGAGCTCCGGAATCACCCCGGTGAGGGCGACGAACAGCCATGCGAGCCAGGGGGGAGAGAGACGCCGTAGAATCGACGCCGCGGCGAGGGCGAAACCGGCATAGAGGAACCAGTACTGAACCGCGAGCTCCGGGGCGTTCGCCGAGCCCATGAAGCGGAAGTCCATCGCCTGGAGCGCGGGGATGAAGAGCGGGTAGCGCTCGTTGTACAGGCTCGTAAAGAGGCTACTTCCGATCCCCCCGTCGAAGTAGATGACCTTTGCTTTCGGCACCCAGAACTCGAAAGCATCGCCGCCGGACAGCGGCATCACCCGTGCGAGGCGGAACATCGCCACCAGGATCGCCGCCGTCGCGATCGCCCCCGCGGCTGCCGCGACAGCGCTGATCGCCGAGGCGGGCGTGAACGCTGGCAGCTTGCCGAGGACCCGCGGGAGTGAGCTTCGCCGCAGGCGCCCGAGCAGGAGGCCGGAGGCCGCAACCGCCGCGCAGAGCGCGGCAATCGTCCCGGTCGCAAGTCCCGTCCCGGCGGTCAGGACGATCGTGGCGAGCACGCCCACGCTGCAGGTCCCGAGCACGAGCGCGAGCCCCAGGCTGTCCAGGAGCTCGAACCAGGAGCACCAGCCCCGAAGGCCCCAGACGAGTGAGAGCCCGGCGGCGAGGAAGGCACCATTGAGCTCGAGGACGCCGCTCATACCCGACCCCATCAGCGGAGCACCCGCCCGATCGACTGGCCTTGCTTGTTGTCCCAGAGCCAGCGCGTGCGGGGATCCCAGAAGGCCCTGTCGCAGTCCCAGCAGAGGATGTACTGCCCCGGCGCCGGGCGACCGACCGGCTGCGCGGGGAGGAGGAGATACTCAAACCAGGCCGGGGTGACCCCGTAGGTGAGCGCCTGGATCCCGTACTTGTCGGCCGCGAGCTGCATGTTCGCCGGCAGGACGAGCGAGTACGTCGACCGCTTCGGGATCAGCTGAATCGCCTCGATCTGCAGATCCGCCGGGATGCCCAGGCTGTCACCGCTCGTGATCACCCGCTGCTCGGGGCTCGTTATGTACGCATTGACGAGCACCGAGGCATTCAGCGCGTTCACGGTTCGCGGAACGTGGATTGCAGCGAGCACGACCGCCGTCGCTACACACGCCCCTCCGAGTGCGAACCGCGCCCAGCCGAGGAGGGAGCCCTGCCTCATTCCGGCTCGGAGGTGGGCACGTCGGAGGGTCTCGGCCGCGGCGCCACTCCGGGCATCTTCACACGGACCGCACCACACGGGCGCGGGTGACACCTCTGGTGCCTCCGGTCACGCATTGGATACAACTTCTTCCCATCTTGGATCCAAAAATGGGCTAAGACCTGTTATGGTTGGGCGGAGCCAAGCTTTTGTATCCATTTACGATCTCGAGGTGACACGACTATGACACCGACAGTTGAGACCCAGACGTCGACGAGCTCCGAGCTCGCGTTCAGGTGGTCGAGCGACCCACGCTGGCAGGGGATCAGCCGGCCGTATTCGCCGGAGGACGTGATCGCGCTACGAGGCCGTTACCCGATCGAGCACACGATCGCGCGCCTGGGTGCAGCGCGGCTCTGGGAGCTCCTGCAGCGCCCCGAGCCCGTCAGCGCGCTCGGGGCGATCACCGGCGGGCAGGCAGTGCAGATGGTGCGCGGCGGCCTCGAGGCGATCTACCTCTCGGGCTGGCAGGTGGCGGCCGAGGCGAACCTCGCTGGCCACACCTACCCCGACCAGAGCCTCTATCCCTCGAACAGCGTCCCGGCGCTCGTGCGTCGGCTGAACAACGCGCTCCTGCGCGCCGACCAGGTCGACGCCGCGGAAGGGCGCGACGAAACCCGCTGGCTGGCGCCGATTCTCGCTGACGCGGAGGCCGGCTTCGGCGGCGTACTCAACTCGTTCGAGCTGATGAAGGCGATGATCGAGTCGGGCGCCTCCGGCGTCCACTTCGAGGACCAGCTCGCGGCGGAGAAGAAGTGCGGCCATCTCGGAGGCAAGGTGCTCGTCCCGACCGGCCAGTTCGTGCGGACGCTGGTCGCCGCAAGGCTCGCGGCCGACGTGCTCGACGTGCCAACGCTGCTTGTCGCCCGCACCGACGCGCTCAGCGCCGCGCTCCTGACGAGCGACGTCGACCCGGCAGACGGGCCGTTCCTTACCGGCGAGCGTACGGGCGAGGGCTTCTTCCGCATCCGCGACGGGCTGGAGGCCGCGGTCGCCCGTTCGCTCGCCTACGCGCCCTATGCCGACCTCCTCTGGTTCGAGACCTCGACCCCGGACATCGGCGAGGCGCGCGAGTTCGCCGCCGCGGTACACGCCGAGTACCCGGGCAAGCTGCTCGCCTACAACTGCTCGCCGTCCTTCAACTGGAAGCGGCACCTCGACGACTCGGAGATCGCCCGCTTCCGCGAGACCCTCGGCGAGCTCGGCTACCGGTTCCAGTTCATCACCCTCGCGGGCTTCCACTCGCTGAACGCCGCGATGTTCGAGCTGGCGCGCGACTACGCGGCCGGGGGCATGCCCGCGTACGTCGAACTGCAGGAACGCGAGTTCGCGCTCGAGCAGGACGGCTACACGGCAACGCGCCACCAACGCGAGGTAGGGGCGGGGTACTTCGACCGTGTTGCCGAGATCGTCAGCGGCGGCCAGTCCTCGACGCTGGCGCTCCGAGGCTCGACTGAAGACGAGCAGTTCCGCCACCAAGCCGCCTGAGATGGCCTCCGCCGTCGAGGTGCACGGAGCGGCCGATGAGGAGATCATCTCGCCGGGCGCGCTCGCGCTCGTCGCGCTCCTCCACGAGCAGCTGGACGCGACCCGGCTCGGGCTGCTCGAGCGGCGCCACGAGCGACAGCGCGAGCTCGCCGCCGGAGCGCGGCCCTCGTTCGTGGCCGCCCGCAACCCGGGACCCTGGCACGTCGCTCCGGCACCGCCCGATCTACAGGACCGCCGCTGCGAGATCACCGGGCCGGCCGAGCGCAAGATGATGATCAACGCGCTCAACTCCGGAGCGCGCGTATTCATGTGCGACTTCGAGGATTCGTGCTCGCCGACCTGGGCGAACCTCGTCGCGGGCCAGCGGAACGTCCGTGACGCCGTGCGCGGGACGATCGCCCTCGAGACGCCAGAGAAGCGCTACGCGCTGAACGAGAAGATCGCGACGCTCGTCCTGCGCCCGCGCGGCTGGCACCTCGACGAGCGGCACGTGACCGTCGACGGGCGACCCGTCTCGGCCTCGCTGTTCGACTTCGCCGTCGCGTTCTTCCACAACGCGCCCGAGCTGCTCGCGCGCGGCAGCGGGCCGTACTTCTACCTCCCGAAGCTCGAGAGCCACGAGGAGGCGCGACTCTGGGCGAGCGCGTTCGCCGTGGCCGAAGACGCGCTCGGCCTGCCCTCGGGATCGATTCGCTGCACGGTGCTGATCGAGACGATCCTCGCCGCGTTCGAGATGGACGCCATCCTCTACGAGCTGCGCGACCACGGCTGCGCACTGAACGCGGGCCGCTGGGACTACATCTTCAGCACGATCAAGAAGCTCGGCGCGCTGCTGCCCGACCGGGCGCAGGTGACGATGACCGTCCCGTTCATGCGTGCCTATACCGAGCTACTCGTGCGCTCCTGCCACCGCCGCGGCGCGCATGCGATCGGCGGCATGGCCGCGTTCATCCCCTCCCGGCGCGACCCCGAGGTGAACGAGCTCGCGCTTGCCAAGGTACGCGAGGACAAGCTCCGCGAATCCGGCGACGGATTCGACGGGACGTGGGTCGCCCACCCCGATCTGGTCCCGGTCGCAACCGAGGTGTTCGACCGGGCGCTCGGCGGCCACCCGAACCAGCTCGAGAAGCTGCGCGACGACGTCACCGTCGCGGCTGCCGAGCTGACCGACTTCGCGGTGCCCGGCGGCGAGATCACCCGGGAGGGGCTCCACGCGAACGTCTCGGTCGGGACGCGATACCTCGACGCCTGGCTGCACGGAACCGGGGCGGCGGCGATCGACAACCTGATGGAAGATGTCGCGACCGCCGAGATCGCGCGCTCGCAGGTGTGGAGCTGGGTCAAGGCGGGCCGCTTCGCAGAGGCCGACGTGCGGCGCGAGCTCGAGCAGGTCGAGGCGGCGCCGGAGGCGAAGAAGCTGTTCGCCGAGGTCGCGCTCGGCGACGAGCTGGTCGAGTTCCTGACCCTCCCCGGCTACAGCCGGCTCGCGGCCTGACCGTCGAGCTCATCGAACATCGCCCGCAGGCGGTCGATCACGGCGGTGGCGACGGTGAGCTCAGGCGCGTTGAACTCCGCCAGCGCTGCGGCCCAGCAGTCTTCTATGCGGCGCGCGCAGTCACGGAGCAGGTCACGATCCGGCGGTCGCGCTCGGAGCGGTTGCGCTCGACGAGGCCATCGAGGAGCGGCTGTCGAGCATCTGCGTGACCGTTGCGAGAGCGGGCTCCGCGACCTGGGCGAGCTCGCCGGTTGAGAGCTCGTTCTCAGCGAGGCCGATGAGCAGGTGGTAAGGGCGGGCGTGGACGAGAGAGGCGCGGTAGCCTCGCGCCGGTGCGCACGGTCGCGGCCACCCGCTATGTGACGCCCCTTCGGGAGGGAGGTTCGCTGCCCGCGCTTGTCGAGGCCGACGACGACGGCCTGTACGTGCTGAAGTTCCGGGGCGCGGGGCAGGGGCCGGGCATGCTCGTCGCCGAGATCGTCGCCGGCGAACTCGCGCGGGCGCTCGGGCTGCCGATACCGGAGCTCGTGCTCGTCTCGCTCGACCCGGCGATCGGGCGCTCCGAGCCGGACGCCGAGATCCAGGATCTCCTGCTCGCAAGCGCCGGGACGAACCTGGGCGTCGACTTCCTGCCCGGCGCCCTGCCCTTTTCGCCCGCCGCCGGGCCGGCCCCGGACGCCGATTTCGCAGCCAATGTCGTCTGGCTCGACGCGCTCGTGACGAACGTCGATCGGACCGCGCAGAATCCGAACCTGCTTGTCTGGCACCGCCGGATCTGGCTGATCGACCACGGCGCCGCCCTGTACTGGCATCACTCGCCGGATCGGGCACCCGACCCGCGTCAGAGGTTCGAGGCGATCCGAAACCACGTGCTCCTACCGTTCGCGTCCTCGATCGCGGCGGCCGGCGGTCGGCTCGCGCCGAAGGTGACGACAGCGCTGCTCGAGGAGATCGTCCGAGCGGTTCCCGCCGAGTGGCTCGAACGCGACAATCGGCGCATGTATGTCGACTACCTCGCGAGCAGGCTCGCGGAGCCGAGCGAGTTCGTCGAGGAGGCCGAGCTTGCGCGCGGATGATCCGACCGGCTTCTCGTATGCGCTCCTGCGCCTCGTCCCGCGAGTAGAGCGCGGCGAACAGATCAATGTGGGAGTGATCGTCTTCAGCCGGCCGCTCGGGTTTCTCGAGGCGCGCACCGCTCTCGACGATGCCCGCGTGCTCGCGCTCTGGACGGATGTCGATCTCCACGTAGTGCGCGAGCACCTCAGAGCGGTGGAGCGCATTGCGGGGGGCGACCCATCGGCTGGCCCGATCGCGAAGCTCGATCTGACCGCGCGGTTTCACTGGCTCGTATCGCCCTCGAGCACGATCATCCAACCCTCCGACGTGCACGCGGGCCTCTGCGGCGACCCAGGCGCCGAGCTCGCGAAGCTCTTCGGCGAGCTCGTGCTCGTCCCAGCTCGAACCGGGTTCGAACCCGGCTGACGGCCACGCTCGAACCTCGTCCGCGGCGCCGGTGGGTGCCGCGAATCCGGCTCGAGAATCCGCCCGAGGCCTGGCAGCAGCAGGTCGTGCGTCGTTACGCGCAGACTACGGAAGGCACTTCGGCTCGCCCAGGCCACCGCATCCCCCGCCCGGCCAGCCGCCGGTGTAGGTCGACGGCACGGAGCCGAAGTCGGCCGGGGCGCCGAAGACGACTGCTATCTCGAGGTGGTTCGTCAGCACGATCCCCCGCGGATCGCTCGAGATTCGCTTGCCGTCGACGTAGACGCGGAGCTCCTCTCCGGTACCTGCGCAGTAGCCGCCGAGGCAGCTTGAGCTGAAGCGCACGCCCCATTCGTCGAAGAACTGGCCGAGCGTGAAGGTGCCCGGCCGGTCGGACTCGACGTGGATGATCCCGCTCGTTGTGTGGGTGTGAATCGGTGAGTTCGCAACCTGCCCCGCAAAGAACGTGTGCGTCGCGCAGTCTCCCTGCGGCGGTGCGCCATGCGGGCAGGGCCCGCTGTTCAGCGGCTCGGCGAGCCCGACACCCGCCGGGATCGTGACCTTCTTTCCGTTCACGAGCAGATCGAGGTGGACGTGGTCGTGGCGGATCAGATTGCCGAGGAGCGGCGTCAGGCGGGCGTACTCCATCTGGCCGAGCGCATCGACGGGCAGTGCCCACGGCGCCAGTGTCGTCACCGGGGCGGTCGAGATCGGCGCTTTGGCGACGAGCGCGCACGGGTCAAGCGCCTGGTCGTTCGAACTCGTGCTCGAGAGCACGAAGTTCGGGGCGCTCATCGTCCCCCTCCCGTTGAGGGACAGGAACGGAACATGGTTTCCGGTCGCAAAGAACCAGAGCTGGTACCCCGAGAACGCGATGCTTCCGGTCGCCTGGTCGACGGAGTATGTGCCGGACGCCGTAAGCGTCTTGGCGCGGCCGGTGGAGTCGTTGCGCAGCGTGATCGTGCTCGGGCCGATGATCTGGAGCGTCTTGTTCCCGACGTGATCGATCCTGGTGTTGCGAGTGACCGTGACGCCGAGCTTAAACGGGCAGAGCGCAGTGTCGACGCTCTTCAGCACCTGGGTCGAAGGTGCGCTCGCCACCCCGACTCCGGTCGATACCGCGGCGATCAGCCCCACCACCACCAGGCCGGCGGCGAGCGTTCGATTCGCAAGAGATCGCCTCACTCGTCCGCCCTACCGATCCGGCGCCCGGAGGAGCGAATCTCTCGCCGGCCGGCACATCCGACCAGCCTAGCGAGCGGTGACTGTCCGCACGCAGGCGCGAGGCACGCGAGCAACGCGTGGTCGTGGCCAGAAGGTTGGCCGCGTGGGGCAGAGCCGTGACGGTCAGATGCCGTCTTCGTCATCCCGCTTGGGGCCGCGCGCCAACCTGTGCTACGGATCGAGGCTGGTCGACGTCGGCCCGTCGCCTTGCCCGTGTCGAATCACCGAGCCCGAGGAGTCCTCTGCCGGGGGTCAGCCAACGTGAGCTACGGGCCACAGGTCTTCGGCGATCGCCCCCAGGCCCTGCTCGAACACGACGTAGCAGTCTTTTCCCCTTTCTTTCGCACGGTAGAGCGCAAGGTCAGCGTCGTGGAGAAGCTCGTCTGCGGTCGTGTGCGGCCCGTTGGTGATCCCGATGCTCGCGCTGATCGTGAGCGTCGTCTGATCCGCTCCGTTCAGGGGGATGGGTTCACGGACCGCCACCAGCAGGCGCTCGGCGACGAGCTCGGGGCCAACCATCGGCGCGGTCGGGTCGAGAAGGATCACGAACTCGTCCCCGCCGAGACGGGCGACGGTATCGCACTCCCGAACGACGCTCGTCAGGCGCAGTGCGACAGTCTTCAGGAGGGTGTCTCCGGCGGCATGTCCAAAGCTGTCGTTGACGCGCTTGAACCCGTCGATATCGAGGAACAGGACCGGCACCCAGCCACCGTCCCGACGGGCACGAGAGAGCAACTGCTCGGCACGGTCGAGCAACAGGAGCCGGTTCGGCAGCCCTGTGAGCGCGTCGTGGAAGGCCTGATGATGGAGCTGTCCCTGTGCGGCGAGCAGATCACGCTGAACCAGCATCTGCCGCGCCAGCACGAGGCCGGCAAGCACGATCGCGATCACGACCATCACCAACCCGGGGAACACGGCGACGCGGCGGTCGGAGAACACCAGGATCCCGAAGCCGAACGCCACCGCCGAGGGGGGTAGCCAGCCGACTCGCTCACGAATCGCGTCGATCCGCTCGGGCCGATCAACCGCTCGTTGGGTGGTTCCGGCGACAGCCATCAAAGCGAGCGCGACCATCCAGGTCGTGTCGATCGGGTCGCCGCTCTGATAGCTCGAGTGCAGGGTGATGTAGCCGTAGACGAGGTCGCCGACGACGAACAGCAGCAGACCAGCGGCGAGCAGACGCAGCGCCCACTGAGCCGACGGCGCCGACCCTCGCAGCAGCAGCGATGCCAGGCCGACCAGTAGCACCATGTCACCGACCGGGTAGGCGATCGAGAAGCCGACCTGGACCGGGCTGCCGCTGTTCGCGACCACGGTCGGGCCGAGAACGACATAGATGACCGCCGCCGAGCTCGCGATCGTCACGACTGCGAGATCCACCGCGAGCCGTACGTTCCGGGCGCGATTGCCCTTGGCCACCGGCAACGACAGCAACCCCACGAGCATCAACGGGTAGAAGCCGAGGTAAAGCACATCCGCGATCGACGGATACGGCGTCTTCCCGAGCAGGTCGTAGACTTGGAACGCGACTTGCCCGGCCAGTTGGGCGAAAAGTCCGAGGGCGAAAAGACGCCACGCCCGACGTAGTTGCGGACTGTGCCTGCAGCGTCTCGACGCGCACCATGCAGTCCAAACCGCGGCCCCGTCCACCGCATAGAAGAAGGCATCAGCAATCGATTGCCGGTTCCCCGATGGCCACCACCGAAAAAGCTGCCACGACCCGTACACGAGCAACAACACACCCATCGCCAAACCTGTCCGAAACCACGGCTGCGACCGAATACCGAGAACGTCCCGTCGCGACACCGAACCGAACCGGCCGCCCTCTTCCGGCCGCGGCGTACGGCTCCCAAACTGGGAGAAACGGGTCGCAGGAACGTTTGCCACGAGCCGTTGCCGAATCGAGCTGGGGCGCGACGAGGACGGCACGACGCCAATCCGGCGGGCGGTCAGCCGGTTCCACGTATCCGGAAAGTCGAACCTCACAGCACGGTAGTCGGCGGAAGGCAAGCGCCAAACCATCCGCGAAATCAACTCCCGGCATCCTGCAAATCGAGGAGGGCTCGAAAAGTTGCATTTCGACCGGGAGCTTGCTCAGCCGGCCCATACAGTCCCGGACACCCATAGCTCGAACCTCGTTCGCAACTAAGCCGTCTTGCATGATACGCCCGACAGGAATCGAACATGCCTGCAAATAGACGGTTTTCCGGTTTTCCGGTTCTCCTGCGTTGAGGACAGCACCGGTACGGCACGAGCTCGAATGGCGCCAAACGACACTTATTGAGCCCGTTCGCCGCGCGCCGAGGAGTCTCAAGGCTTGTCATCCTTCTCCCACGGCCGACGACGAATACGCGAAGTGGGCCCCGCTGGGTGACGAGGCTCAAGGGCTTGTCGTCGACGGAAGGATTCTCGCCGTGACGTATGCCGAGAATGTCGGACAGGTCGGAAGCTCGGATGGCTACGAGCTCTGGTGGGCTCCCGTGGACGAACCCAAAGCCCGCGAGGTTCTCTTCGGGGTTGGTGAAGGTGCCGGTGCGGCTTGGAAACACGGTGGGAACGGGCGCGCCGGAAGCACCCAGTGGCTCTATTCGGAATGGCTCAAGGGCCGTTAGGCTAAGGCTAGACGCCGAACTCTCGGCGAATCGTCGGGCGCCTTGAGCGCCTGCTGATCGAACCTGGCTACATCCCGCTGTGGCTTGAGATGCCAGTACCGGCACTCGACCACGAGAAGCCGATCGACCTGATCGCACGGGACGAGCGGCAGCGGCGCAAGCAAATGATCGCCGGGCTCGAATCGGCTGGCTTCGCGTAAGCCCAGCGCATCAGTACGAAGGACGGAGGCCCGGGAGCATCGGGAAGTGGCGCACGTTCGTCGTCAGCAGGTCGGCCTCGAGAAGCAGTGCCGTCGCGGCGATCAGGTAGTCGGCGTCGTCGATTCCGCTGTGAGCGCGGCGGTGCTTGCGCGCCAGCTCTCCGGCCGCCCGAGCGACGTCCTCGCCGACTGCAACCCACGAAACCGCTGAGAAGAACTGCTCCAGCGAGGCGAGCTCATCGTCTCGAACGCCCGCGACCAGCTCGAACCGAACCACCTCGCTGGCCGCCAGGATCTCATCGTTCTCCACGAGCTCTCTCAGGAGGTCGACTGCGGCTCGGTCGCCTCGCAGGTGGTCGATGGCGACCGTCGTGTCGAGCAGTTTCACTCGAGCCCGAGGCGGCTCAGGCGCTCATCGAGATCGCCGCGGACCGAGTCCACGTACTCGCTGCCGGTGAAGTCGCGGCCGCGCCACGAACCGGCGCTTGCGTCGAGCGCCAGGAGCTTGTCGGCCTTCGTCGGCTGTCCGAAGGTGCTCCGGACAGCACGCCGTACGAGCTCGGACCGGGACGCGCCGGTCGCGCGGGCGACGCGATCGAGGAGCTCGAGCTCGTCGCTTCCCAGGTAGATCTGCGTTCTTCCCATGGTGTCATTGTACACCACTGTGTGGCTCAGGCCCGATTTGGCTTCTTAACGTGTAGGAACCCGACGAACGACGTGCGAGCGGTGGCAAGCTTATGGCCTGGAGCCTCGCAAGCGAGAGGGCGGCAATGGCGGAGACGTCCCAGATCACGATCGGAGCCAAGGTCAGGTGTGCCGATGGGTGTGCGGCGA
>DATKRX010000105.1:0-4580 GCA_035531915.1 Gaiellaceae bacterium
AGGCGGTAGTGTGGCATCTCGGGACAGTGCTCCTTTGGGGTCGTGTTGACCGGATCTGCGGTCGAAAGCCGCTCTCTCGAGCTTCGCTCAAGCCCATCGTATTCTCGATCGTCGCCGAGCCGCCACCACGTCGTCAATGAACGGCGATTCAGGCCGGCAACCTGGCTGATCTCACTCTCCGAGCGTTGACAAGCAATGCGCCAACACCGGCGGCGGACGAACTCCTCGCGGGTTGCGAAGCCAGGCCGCTAGGTCGCCTGGTCGCCGTGCCTCACGCGTCGGCAGGGCGGCGAACTGCCTCGGCGACGCGGGCACGCTCGTAGCTCAGCCGGAAGAACTCGATCGCGTCATCGACATCCTGGGCGCCGGCGATCGGCTTCGAGACCCACCCGGAAACGGGCCGGAAGCGGTGGATTTCGGCCCGGCCGGTCTCGACCAGCATCTCCCGGATCCGGCGCGGGAACGGCAGATCGGCGAGCTCGTCGACGTGCAGGTGCCCCAGCTCTCGTCGCCCGAGGCGGAACTCGATCCCGCCGAAACGGTGGGCGTGGGTGGTGACGCCTGCCCAGCTCGCGACCTCCCGCTGGATCTGCGCCCCCGCCGTCATTCGCGTGCTCGTGCCCTAGGAGGAAGCCTTGCGCGGCTTGCGGTTCGGGAGGTGGATCGCGCGTCCGAGCGCGACGAGGCCCGCTTCCTTGATCGCCTCCGACAGCGTCGGGTGCGCCGCCATGCCGTCGGCGACCGTCTCGACCGTCGATTCGGCGTCGATCGCGACCACGCCTGCCTCGATCAGGTCGGTGGCGTGGGGGCCGGCGATCACGAGGCCGAGCAGCTCGCCGTAGCGGGTCTCGTGAATCGACTTCACCCACCCGACCGTCTCGTTCTGCATCACCGCGCGCGCGTTCGCCACCCACGGGAACCGGCCGACTGCGACCTCTTCCCCGTAGGCCTCGCGCGCCTGCGCCTCGGTCAGGCCGACCCCTGCGATCTCCGGGTCGGTGTAGATCGGGCGCGGCACCGCGCGGTTGTCGACGACGGCGTCGTGGCCGCATGCGTTCTCGGCCGCGACCTCCCCCTCGCGGAAGGCAGTGTGGGCGAGCTGCCAGTAGCCGGCGCAGTCGCCGACCGCGTAGATGTGCGGCACCGAGGTGCGGCGGTGGTCGTCGGCGACGACCCCCTTGCGGGTATCGAAGGAAACGCCGGCCGTCTCGAGCCCGATCGTGGAGACGAGCGGCGCGCGGCCGACCGCGACCAGCATCAGATCGCCCTCGATGCTTTCACCCTCGCCGTAGCGAACGGTGAGCGAGCCGCCCGACTCCTCGACACCGGTGCATTGCTTGCCGAGCTCGAGCGCGATCCCCTTTTTGCGGAAGGCCTTCGCGAGCTCGTTCGCGGCGTCCACGTCTTCCGCCGGGATCAGCCGGTCGAGCATCTCGACGACGGTCACCTCGCTGCCGAAGGTGCGGAAGATCGAGGCGAACTCGCAGCCGATGATCCCGCCGCCGAGGATCACGAGCCGCGCCGGCACCTCGGTCTGCGCCAGCAGTCCGGTCGAGTCGACGCAAAGCCCCGAGTCGAGCCCGGGGATCGGCGGGCGGATCGGGAACGACCCGGTGGCGACGATCGCCGACCCGAAGCTGACGTCCTCGATCCCCTCGACGGCGATCGTGTGCGCGTCCTTGAACGTCCCCTTGCCGTGGAGCCAGTCGACGCCGTTCGCCTTGAACAGCGACGCGATCCCGCCCGTCATCTGCGAGACGACCGCCGCCTTCCACTGGTTGGCGGCTCCGAAGTCGAGCTCGGCCTCGCCGACCGACACCCCGAGCTTCGCGAACGAGTCGCGCGCCTGGTGCAGGAAGTGTGCGGTCTGCACCCAGGCCTTGGTGGGGATACAGCCGACGCGCAGGCAGGTGCCGCCGAGCTCTGGCTCCTGCTCGATGCACGCGACCGACGCGCCGAGCTGCGCGGCGCGGATCGCCGCTGTGTATCCACCCGGCCCGCCGCCGAGCACCGCCACGTCGCATTTCATCGCAAACGATCGTATCGAGGGCAGAATGGTCGGCGGGATGAAGCTCGACGGGATCCACCACATCACCTGCATCACCGGGGACGCGCCGGCGAACGTCGAGTTCTACGCTGGCACGCTCGGGCTGCGGCTCGTCAAGAAGACCGTGAACCAGGATGACCCGACCGTCTACCATCTGTTCTACGCCGACGAGCGCGGAAGCGCCGGGGCCGACATCACCTTCTTCGAGTACCCGGGCTCGCCGCGAGGCCGCGCTGGGGACGGGATGGTGCACCGGGTGGTCTTCCGGGTCGCCTCCGAGGAGGCGCTCGACTTCTGGGCGGAGCGTGCGGGAGGCGAGCGGAAGTTCGGCTCGACGCTGATCCACGATCCCGAAGGGCTCGTGCTCGAGCTCGTCGTCGACAGCTCGCGCGACGAGCCGCTGATCGCCGAGCACCCCGAGATCCCGCCCGAGCTCGCGCTGCGCGGCTTCGCCGGCGTCCGCGCCTACTCCTCCGACTCCGGCCGGAGCGGGATGTTCCTCTGGGGGCTCGGCTTCACCGCCGGCTGGGAGTGCCGCGGCGACAAGCGCGGCAGCTTCTACGTGTACGACGAGGCGCCCGAGGCGCGCGGGCTCTCGGGCGCAGGCACCGTCCACCACGTCGCGTGGGCCTCGAAGGTTGAGGATCACGAAGCGTGGCGCGAGAAGGTCGCCTCGATCGGCGGTCACCCCAGCCCGATCATCGACCGTTTCTACTTCCGGTCGATCTATTTCCGCGAGCCGAGCGGCGTCCTGTTCGAGATCGCGACGCTCGGGCCCGGTTTCACCTCAGACGAGCCGCTCGAGACGCTCGGCGAGCACCTCTCCCTGCCACCGGACTTCGAGCGCCTCCGAGACCAGCTCGAACAGCGGCTCACTCCCCTGCCCAATCCGCGCCCGTGATCTACACCGAACGGCCGCCCGCGGGCGACGCAGAAGGCGCGCTCGTCCTCGTGCACGGCCGAGGCTCGGACGAGCACGACCTGCTCGGCCTCCATGACGCGCTCGACCCCGAGCGGCGCTTGCACGGCTACTGCCCGCGCGGCCCTCTCTCGCTTCCGCCTGGCGGCGCGCACTGGTACAAGGTGCTGCGCGTCGGCTACCCGGACCCGGCGACCTTCGCCGAGGGCTTCGCGGCGCTCGCGGGCTTCGTCGACTCGTTGCCCTACGAGAAAGTCGTGATCGGCGGCTTCTCGCAGGGCGCGGTGATGAGCCTCGCAGTCGGGCTCGGCGAAGGGCGGCCCCGTCCTGGGGCCGTGCTTGCGTTCTCCGGGTTCATCCCCGTCGTCGAGGGCTGGCGACTCGACGCGGCCGGCCCGTTCCCGCCGATCGCGCTCGCCCACGGCACCTACGACGGGGTGATCCCGGTCGAGTTCGCCCACCGCTCGCTCGCCCAACTCGAGGCCGCGGGCGCCGAGGTGCTCTACCGCGAGTCGCCGCTCGATCATGCGATCGACCCGGCGTTCGTGGCCGATCTCCGCCCGTGGCTGCGAGCGGCGGTTACAGCAACCGGCGGAGGGTGAGCGTCTCCCCCTCCTCGCGCACCTGCTCGAACCCCTGCTCGGTGAAGAGCGGCACGTCTGCGTGGTCGCGCCGCACCGAGACCGACAGCGCGGGATAGCCGTCCGCCTTCGCACGCCCGACCAGCGCTGCCAGCAACTTCGCCCCGATCCCCTGCCCCTGCTTGGTCGGCACGACGACCACCGTCACCTCTGGTGTCTCCTCGTCGAGGAACGCGTATCCGGGGATCGTCTCGGGGAAGAGCCGAAGCCAGGCGGCGCCGATCGAATGCCCTCCTTGCATGGCTACCAGCGCCATGTCGCCCCTCCGGCCCCAACCGTCGACGTAGCGCGAGATCGACACGTCGGTGTCGAACGCGGCGACATGCCAGTTGTAGGCGAACCCGAGCAGCGACCTGAGGAATGGCACATCCAGCCTGTCGCCTCGCCGGATGATCACATCGCCCGAGCTCACAGGGCCAGCGCGGGGTCCTCGAGAAAGGTCTTCACCGTGCGCAGGAAGTCGGCGGCCGGCGCGCCGTCGACAGCACGGTGATCGACGGTCAGCGTGACGGTCAGCATCGGCCGCACGACCACCTCACCCTCCCGGGCAACCGGGCGCTCGACGGTCGCACCGACAGCGAGGATCGCGGCCTGCGGCGGGTTGAGCACTGCCGAGAATTGCTCGACGCCGAACATCCCGAGGTTCGAAATGGTGAAGGTGCCACCATCGAGGTCGGCCCGCTGGAGGCTCGACTCGCGCGCCCGGCCGACGAGCTCGTCCCGGCGGGCGGCGATCTCGGCAAGCGAGAGGCGATCGGCCCCGTGGATCACGGGCACCACGAGCCCCTGGGGCGCCGCGACCGCGATCCCGACGTTCGCCGACGGGAAGCGCAGCAGCGCCTCCTCGGTGAACTGCACGTTCACCTCGGGATGGCGGACGAGCGCCCGCGCGCAGACGCGGGCGAGCAGGTCGGTGATCGTCACGCGCACGTCGGGGTTGAGCTCGCGCGAGTGCTCGATCAGCGCGTTCGCG
>DATKRX010000106.1:0-32732 GCA_035531915.1 Gaiellaceae bacterium
CGTACCCCCGCCCTCGCAGCGGGGGGTCGACCCAGACCTGCTGCACCTGGACAGCCGCGGGCGTCCAGGCCGAGGCCTCCGCCTTGAAGACGATCGTGTCGTCTTCGACCCAGAGCCAGGAGCGGCCCTCCGTGATCTGCGACCGCGTCCGCCAGCGAAACGCTTCGAAGTCGCGGGCGAGCGGGTCGACGCCGAGCTCGCCCTGGTGCGCAGCCGCGCAGACCGGGACGAGCCGCTCGAGATCGTCCAGCGTCGCCGCCCGGAGGCCGCTCTCACCCCGCTCGGGAGGCTCCTTGATCGCGAACACCGGCTGCCCGGGCCGGTCGACGCGCGGCGCGGGCAGAAGCGGTGCCGCGGCGGCCCAGAGCTCGCCGACGGCGCCCTCCTCGCCGATGATCATCTTCGACACGCCCGTCGAGGCGGCCGCCGCGAACGCCCCGCATCCGTCGCCGGACGGGACGAGGTTCGCACCGAGATGGCAGAGCGAGATGAGCGCGCCCGCCGCGTCCTCGACCCCGAGAAATCGGTCGAAACCGCGCCTGGCCACGTCCTCGAGGAACACCCGCTCGATCGGGTCGCGGGCGCAGAACTCGAGGACCTGCTCGAACCGGGGCTCGATCAGCGGCTGCATGCCCGTATCGTTACAGTCCACGCGCGATGCCGATCCACGTCCGCGCCGAGCCGGGGGAATACGCCGAGGCAGTCCTCCTTCCAGGCGACCCGCTGCGAGCCAAGTACATCGCCGAGACCTACTTCGACGATTCCGTGCAGCGGAACTCGGAGCGTGGCCTCCTCGGGTACACCGGAACCTGGAAGGGCAAGCCCCTCTCGGTGCAGGGAACAGGCATGGGGTGCCCCGGCGCGACCATAGTCTTCGAGGAGCTCGTGCAGCTCGGCTGCAAGAAGCTGATCCGCGTCGGCACCTGCGGCGGGCTGCAAGCGAGCCACGCGCTCGGCGACCTGATCGTCGCGTTGACCGCCGTCCCGGCCGACTCGACCGCAATGCACCTCGTCAACAACGAGCCGCACTGCCCCACCGCGTCGTGGGGGCTCGTGCACGAGGCGGTGCACATCGCCAAGCACTCCGGCCAGAAGCTCCACGTCGGCCCGATCGTCTCGAGCGACCTGTTCTACAACCCGAACGAGGGGCAGTACGAGCGGTGGGCCTCGCGCGGCGTCCTTGCGGTCGAGATGGAGGCCTCGGCGCTCTTTACGGTCGCCGCGATCCGCGGCATCCAGTCGGCCTGCTTGCTCACAGTCAGCGACATCGTCGTCGAGGGCACCTTCACCCGGATCACCGACGAGGAGCTGAAGGCGTCCGTCGACCGGATGACCACCCTGGCCCTCGACGTCGCGGTCGCAGACGACTGAGCTGAGCGCCGACGCCGTCTTCCTCGTCAACCCGGCGAGCGCGAACGGCTCGACCGCGAAGCGCTGGCCGGCGCTCCAGCGGCGTGCCCGGGAGCTCGGCCTCGACGGCGAGGCGCTCCTCTCGGAGGGGCCGGGGCACCTGACCGAACTGGCGCGCGGCGTTTCGTCGGATGGGCGGCTAGTGGTCGTGGTGGGCGGCGACGGAACGCTCAACGAGGTCGTGAACGGGCTCGCCGGCTCCGCCGCCGAGTTCGCCGTGCTTCCGAACGGGACGGGGCAGGACTTCGGGCGCACCCACGGCATTCCCACGCGCTTCGAAGAGGCGGTGGCGGTGGCCCTCGGCGGTGAGTCGCGCAGCGTCGATCTGGGCCGGGCCGTGTTCCCAGGGGCCGAAAGGGAGCAGAGCCGGCTCTTCGCCAACGTCGGTTCGGTTGGGATGAGCGGCGCCGTCGCCCGGCGCGCGAACTCGATGTCGAAGGCCCTTGGCGGCCGCGCGACGTTCTTCTACGCGCTCATACGCGAGTTCGCCGCCTGGAAGAACACCGAGGTCACGGTCAGCCTCGACGGAGGCGAGCGTCGTGGCCGGATGCACGACGTGATCCTCGCCAACGGGCGCTGGCACGGCGGCGGGATGAAGCTCGCGCCCGACGCGAGCCCCTTCGACGGTCTGTTTGACGTCGTCCTGATCGGCGATATCAGCAAGTTCGACTTCGCCACCACCTCGCCAATGCTCTACAAGGGCGGTCATGTGCGGCACCCCCGGGTCGAGGTGGTGCGCAGCGCCACCGTCACGGTCGAGGCGGCCGTGCCGCTACCGTTCGAGCTCGACGGCGAGCAGTGCGGAACGACTCCGGTGCGCTTCGAGGTCATACCGGCGGCCCTGCGCGTGCGCGTCCCGCGCTCGGGGCCTCGGGCGGATTAGACGCCCCGGCGAGGCATTTGAGGGCGGGGGTGACCGCCTCGCGATCGGCTCAGACCCGCTGGCCTCTCCGAGGACAGCAGAGACGGTCAGGCGCGAAGCCGCGAGGGTCAGGCGCCGGGCTTCGGCTTGTTCGCAGCCGACCGGGTCTTGTTAGCGGTCGTGCGGGCCTTGGTGGCGGTCGTGCGGGCCTTAGTGGTCGTGGTCGCGCGGGCCTTGGTCGCGGCGGAGCGGGCCGTGGTGGTCACACGCTTGCCCGGCCCCTCGAGCGCGGCGAGCCGCTTCTCGACGGCGACGAGACGCTTCTCGATCGCGACCAGCCCGGTCACGAGCTGCTCTCCGCGGTCCCGGAGGTGCATGGCGCCCTGGAGCGCCGAGCGGGTCGCCGAGTTCTGCGTGATTTTCTCGATCGCACCTTCCCCCACCGACTGGAGCTGGGAAAGAACCGACTTCTGTTGTGGCTTTTTGGTGGCCATTGCGTTCCTTTGTCCCCTCGTTGTCCGGTTTTCTAACGGTGCCCTGAACGATACGCGAGCCGCTCGATGCCGCGCTGCTGATAACCAACCCACAAAACAGGCTGGCCCCGTTGATCGAGGCCGGCGGGGTGCTCGCGTGGCTCGAGGCGAAGATCGCACCGCGCGTCCTCGTCGCGCTTGCGCTCGCGTCTGGCGCCGAAAGCCTCTGGAGCCCTCCTGAGCGCGGCGTACGCTCAAGGCGTGATCGTCGCCCACCTCGATCTCGATGCCTTCTTCGCGGCCGTCGAGGAGCTCGAGCGCCCCGAACTGCGCACGCTGCCGCTCGTGGTCGGCGGCGACCCGCACGGCCGCGGCGTGGTCGCAACCGCGAACTACGTCGCCCGTCGCTTCGGGATCGTCTCCGCGATGCCGTGCGCGGAGGCGCTCCGCCGGTGCCCGGCGACGGTCTTCGTCCGGCCGCGCCACTCTCTCTACCGCGAGTACTCGCACGAGGTCTGGTCGATCGTGCGCGCGGTCGTCCCCACCGTGGAGCAGGCCGGGATCGACGAGGGCTACCTCGATCTGGGCGAGATCGCGCCGGCCTTCGACGACGCGCGGGCGCTCGCCGAGGCCGTTCGCGCCGTCGTCCGCGCCCGGACGCGGCTCTCGTGCTCGCTCGGCGTTGCCAGCTCGAAGGTGGTGGCGAAGGTCGCATCCGACCGGCGCAAGCCCGGCGGGCTCACCGTGGTACGCCCAGGGCGGGAGGCGGAGTTCCTGGCGCCGTTCCCGATCCGGGTGCTCCCGGGGATCGGCCCCCGGGCCGAAGCCCGGCTCGCCGGCGCCGGCGTGGAGACGATCGGCGAGGTCGCGGCGCTCGAAGACCTCGAGCTGCGCCGGCTCCTGCCAGGCCGGGTCGGGCAACTCGTCCGCGAGCGAGCCCGAGGTATCGACCCGCGCCCCCTCGAGGTCTCCGTCGAGCGGGTCTCGATCTCCAACGAGGAGACGTTCGAGCGCGACATCGGCGACCCAGAGCGGTTACACGACGAGTTGCGCCGGATGGCCTCCCGGCTCGGCGACCACCTCCGCGAGCGCGAGCAGACTGCACGCACGGTCACGACGAAGCTCCGCTATCCCGATTTCGCGATCCGCACCCGATCGACGTCGCTCGGCGTCGGCACAGACGACGGCGACCACATCGGCGAACTCGCGTGCGGGCTCCTCGACCGCGCGCTTCGCGACCGCCCGGGGCCGTTGCGACTCGTCGGGGTCGGGGTCTCCGGGCTCGCCGACCACGCCCAGCTCCAGCTCGCGGTCTGATTGAGTTGCCGTCGATGGACGGCTTCGATTTCACGGCAGCGGTTCGCGTCCGTTTCGCGGAGACCGACGCTCAGGGCGTCGCGCATCACTCGAACTACCTGGTCTGGTTCGAGGTTGCGCGGGTCCAGTTTCTCGAGGCGTTCGCGGGTGGCTATCAGCGCCTTCGCGACGAGGGAATCGAATCGCTCCTTGTCGAGGCGCACGCGCGCTTCATCTTTCCTGCCGTCTTCGACGACCGGCTCCTGATCCATACGCGTTGCCTCGACGTGCGCGGCGCACGGTTCCGGTTCGACTACGCAGTGGAACGCGAGGGGAGCCTGATCGCCGACGGCTGGACGGCACACGGGACGGTCGACGCGACAACGCTGAGGCCGACGCGGACACCCGAATGGCTCGTCGCCGCTATTGCAGGACGCGGCCCGACCGCCCCGGAGTCGTCGACGTAGGCGTCGGGGGCGCCGGGGTCACCTTCGGCTTGGGCGTGGGTTTCGACTTCGGCTTCGGGCCGACCTCGATGATCTTTGGTAGCGAGCGGTAACTCGAGTACCACGTCACATCCGAGAGGAGCTTCCCGTCGGAGGCATAGACGAGCCGGCGGACAGAGGTCGTGAGCGCGGGCGAGCCGTAGTCGAGAACGACGCTCGTGCCGGGCGCAAGCGACGGGTCGGGCGTCTTCTGAACGGGCGGCGGCGTAACGACGCTGAGCGGTGCGGTCATGCTGACGACACGCCAGTGCTGCGGCGTCCCATAGAGCGAGACGACGAGGGAGTCCGACCCCACGAACGTCCGCAAAAGCAGCCAATGTCCGGTGTCGTTGACAAACTTCAGATCGACGTCGGGGTAGTCGACGGTCGCGTCCCGGCCAAGCGGGTAGTGCGAGATGTACAGCGCGTGGTTCGTACGCGCGGTGATCGGCAGCCCGGCCTCGTATGCGGTGTTGAAAACGGTCGTGGAAACCTGGCACACACCGCCGCCGAGGCCGGTCGAGACCTCTCCGTTCATGATCACGGGCGCCACGAGGAAGCCCTTCGCGGCAGTACGAGCTCCGGTCGCCTGGTTGAAGGAGAAGGTCGCGCCCGGAGCGATCAGCTTGTTATTGACGAGGTGAGCGACGAGCTGCACGTTGTGGATCCGGTTCGGGACGCCGCCGTAGATGGTCTCGTAGGTGCTCACGAGGCCAGTGATTCCCATCGCGCGCGCGGCCGCGGTGGTGCGGCCCACCGAGACCGAGCTCACGACGAGGTTGGCAACGCGATTCTGCGGCCGCTCGGCCGCCGCGAGCACCGCCGCCGCCGAGCGCGGGACGTCGAGCCCGAGCCCGGGCTGCGCCGGGACGACACTCACATGGTCACCGGAGGCGGCGAAATGAGCGCCTCGAGCCGGCTGTTCGACGGTGTGCGAGAGCTTCGCGAAGAACCCATCCGCGGCCGAGCCGCCGAGGGTCAGCGGCGCGCCCGCGGCGCGCGGGAACTGCAGCATCGGCGCGAGCTCGCCGGGGGTCAGCCGGAAGCTGCGCGTGCCCGTCCTGAGGGTCACGGGCCCTGACAGGGCCTGCGCGGCCTGTGCGCGCAGGCCCTGGAGGTCGGCCGCGGTCAGCTTGGGCTGCTCGACGCTCGTCGGGAGCTCGACCGGCCCGGAGCGGATGAGGCTCGCGAGCGAGGCAATCACGATCTTCGTCGCCGCGGGCCGGTCGAGCAACTCGCCCGCTCTTCCTTCGACCACCTGGAGCTGAATTCCGTGGCGGACGATCTTCGCCGGCTGGAACGGTCGGTCGACCTTAGCTGCGAGCAATCCGAGCTCGTAGTCGACCGCCGCCATGTAGGTCCGTACGGTCGGCGTCACATCGACGGGGAAGAGGCGCAGCGCGAGCCGCCGGATCCGCGAATCAGGCTGTTCCCATCGCCCTCCCCGGCGGCGACCTCGACCGCTCTCGCCCACTCCGGCGCGACGCTCAACTCGTCCGGGCGGATCGAGAGGCGGTGCGTTCCAACCACGAAGACGACGGGTACCTGCGCCATGCTCGCAGCCCGGCGCTCGAGCAGCGACTCGGCGTCGCGGGGGCTCAGCCCTCCCAGCTCGATGCCGTCAATCTTCGTGCCGGTGGCGAGAGTGCCCGGCGAGCCGGCAAATGCGACACCAACGACGATGACGAGTGCGACGAGGCCGGCTGCGGCGGCGACAAACCTGATCGAGCGGCCGTGAGCGACCGCGGGAGCGCTCCGGCGGACTTGGACACGGCAGGTCGGAGCGCGCGCGCTCAAGATGGGGAATCGTATCCCGCGGGCTGCGCGGCTTTGTGAAGTTCGTACGCCGTCAGTCGGTCGCGGGCGAACCGATCGGGAGCTCGTGGACGACCTCTGCTTCGAGGGCTTCGGTCTCGCGCCGCGCAACCGCCGCGGCGCCGACGACAACGCAGCCGAATGCGGCGAACCGGATCACCCCGAGCGCGCCGGGCGGAGTGTGTTCGTGGAAGATCGCGATCCCGCCCACGATCGGCAGCGCGTTCGTGCAGAACGACGACAGGCCGGCGGTGGCGAGCGCCCGGCCGCGTTGGAAGGCAAGCTGGATCAGGCAGAAGGCCAGCCCGTGGAAGAGCCAGATCGGCGCGATGAAGAGGAGGAGCACGCCACCGTGCACCGCTTCCTTCGTTCCCACATCCGCGGCGGCATAGGTGAGTCCGGCGGCGATGCCCCAACCGGCCCCCGGGGCGAGCAGCCGGGCGGCGGGACCGATCGAGACGGCGACGAGGACGAGCGAAACGACGAACCAGAGCGCGACGACGACCCAGTTCCCGGGACGGCTGACGCTCGCGCCGCCGGCGAGGGAAACGGAGAGGAAGACGAGGCCGAGCACCGCGAGCCCGACCCCCGCCCACTCCCGCCGCGGAAGTTGCGTTCCCTCGGCGCGCTGGGCGAGGATAGCGAGGAGGCCGAGCCCGCCGGCTGACACTGCCTGCACGAGCGAGAGCGGTGCGAGCCGCAGCGCGAGGATGTAGAGCGACCAACCGACGATGCCGACGAGAAAGGCGAACCGCCAGCGCCGGTCGCCGAAGAGGATGCCGAGCGACTTCCGGCCCTCGCGGATGGTCAACCTCGGGAGCTGCGAGGTGATCGTGTGCTGTGCGACCCAGGACCAGTTGAACGCAACCGCGGACACGAACGCAAAAATCAGCCCGAAGACGAGCGATGCGTGAGGGAAGAGACCCATCGGACTGATCCAGCTAGGCGAGGAAGCGAGTGGCTTTCGAGGTTACAGGCGAGCTCTCACGACACAGTACGTGCCGCGCGAGTCGACCGGATCCGCAGATCAGGTCGACTCCGGCGGCGTGGAGTGCGGCCTCGAGCAACCCGCCTCGCGAACCGGGACAGGTCAGGTTTCGCCTCGCCAGTAATCGACCGCGGCGGATCTCGGGACGAGGATCGCGACGTCGCCGTCGCCCGACCACACTCCGATCTTGTCGCTGTCTGGGTAGACGGACACGCACGGGCTCGATTTCGAGGAGAGCATCGCGACGAGCGATCGCTCTCCGCCTCGGTTCGTGACTTTGTGCGCACCCTCGGGCCCCGGGGGGAAACAGACCAGGTCGCCGGGCTCGAGGTCGCTCTCGCCCTCCGGGCTCCGGAGCGACGCGCGGCCCTCGAGCACGATCAGCCACTCTTCGCACGGGTACTCGTAGTGGTAGGGGCAGATGCTCTGTCCGGCGCCGAGCTCGTACACCGTCAGACCGAGCGCCGAGGCGCCGATCAGGGGGCCGATACGCGCAAACGGCACTTCGTAGCCCTGCGGGTCGCTCTCCTCTTGCGTGCGCGGCGTGTCGAACACGTTTGCGTGCTCGAGGGCGGTCACTCGCCCTCCCAGTACTCGGCCGCATCGGCGAGGCGGAAGACCTTCCCGGGCGGGCGCACGCCCACTTTTCCGCTGTCGGGGTACTCGGACGACTCGGGCGAGCGGTTGGCCGAGAGCATCAGCACGCTCCCGGGCCCTCGAAGCTGGTGAGCGCCCTCCGGCCCCGGCGGGAAGCAGACCACGTCGCCGGCGCGCAGTGTACGTTCGCCGCTCGGGTCGCGCAGCGTCGGTGACCCCGAGATCACGATCGCCCACTCCTCCATCCCGTGATGGAAATGGAACGGGTAGGTTCGCTCGCCGTCGCCGAGCTCGTACAGACACCCGCCGACCTGCTCGGCGCCGAGGACTCGGCCGATCCGCGCGCCGCGCCAGCGGAAGCCCTCGCGCTCGGATGCGTGGTCGAACTCCGGCGAGAAGACGTTCGCGCGGCGCACCGGACGAGCCTAATCGAGCAGGAGCGCGGCGGGCAGGTCGTGCAGCGTCTCGAGCCGGCCGGACACCTCGGGGTGGCGCCCGTCGCGGTCGAGTAGCACCGCGCGCATCCCGACCGCGAGCGCGCCTTCGATGTCCTCATTGAGAGTGTCTCCAACCATTACCGCCTCCGCGGGGGCGACCTCGAGCAGCTCGAGCACCGCCAGGAAGATCGACTCGTGCGGCTTCGTCTTCCCGTGCGAGAAGGACGTCAGCACCGCGTCGACGGCGAGCCCGTGGTGGGCGACGAACTCGTCGAGATTGCGCGACGAGTTGGAGAGCAGCCCGATCTTGAGCCCGATCTCCCGCGCGAACTCGAGGGCCGGCAACGCGTCGTCGAAGAGCTCGAAATGCGCCGAGTGTGCCCAGCGCTGCTCCATCTCGACCGCCGCCCGATAGGTGTCGCCGCGGCCGCCCATGCCGACGATGATCCGTTCGGTGAAGAGCACCCACACCTCCTCCTCGTGGTCGAGCTCGGGATGGCGCCTGACCTCCGCCAACGCTGCGGCACGCGCCTGCTCGTACAGCGAGGCGTCGAGCTTGAGCCCGTAGCGCAGCCCGAGCGCGTGGTATCCCTCCGGTCCCAGGTCGGGGCCCGGTCGGGCGAGGGTGAAATCGACGTCGAATACGACCGCTCGGAGCATGCAGCGAGCATAGAAGGCGCCGAGGCGTTCGTCGCAGTCGTCGTCGGCGCGCTCGTCGCGCCCGAGAGAGGAGGGCTCGTGGGGGAACCTCGTGTTGGTTCCCCCACGGCCTTGATCGGGGTGCCCAGATTCGAACTGGGGGCCTCTCCGACCCGAACGGAGCGCGCTACCAGGCTGCGCCACACCCCGGGCGGCGGAATCGTAGCGGCTCGGCTCTCTCTGCTCCCGCCTGTCTTGCCCCACGGCCGTCCCGTCAACTATTGTTACGAGATGATGAACAGGCTTCAGACACGATGGGCAGCGTAGTCGTGCCTGTCGTGAGAGAGTCTGCGGGAACACCACCTGCAAAAACTCCAGCCCGTCGGCGCTTCGAGCGCGGCGGGCTTTTTCTTGCCCCCAAGAGAGGAGCGACATGCCCAATCATCTGACGCCGGACGAGCTGTCAAAGGAGGTCGGCATCGATCGTGCCGAGGTGATCCGGATCTGTGTCGAGGAGCACGTCCCGATCTACCAGGGCAAGATCGACAAGACGCTCTTTCAGGCGCACCTGACCACGCTCGACGCGTTCCCGAAGAGCCACTAGCAGCGCAACAGGCTCGGCCTGCTGAGGCCTACTTGGCGACGGCACGCGGGCGGCGTGCGGGCTTTTCGGGGCTCGCGCCGCCCTTCGAGGCCTCGACGGAGGCCTTCAGGGCCGCCATCAGGTCGACGACCGGCGCCGGCTCGTCGTCGGCGGGGCCAGGCGCGGTGAACTCGTGCCCCTCGAGCTTCGCCTCGAGTATCTCCTTCAGCTTCGCCCGGTACTCGCTCCTCAACTCCTCGGGCTCGAACGAACCCTCGAGCCCGGAGATGATCTGCTGGGCGAGCGCGAGCTCCTCCTTCTTCACGCCGGTGGCCGCGACCGGCTCGTCGATCTCCTCTTGCCCCTTCACATCCTCGGCGAGGAAGAGTGTCTCGAGCGCGAGCGCGTTGCCCTTCGGCCGGATCAGGCAGAGCTTCTCCTTGCCCGCGAGCACGAACGACCCGAGCCCGACCACCCCGGAGGCGCGCATCGCCTCGAGGAGGAGCGCGTAGGGTCGGCGCTGCGCCTCGGTCGGGGCGGGTACGAGGTAGTACGTCCGGTCGTAGTAGACCGGATCGACCTCCTCGGAGTGGACGAACTGCTTGATCTCGATCGCCTTCGAGGTGTCGTAGTTCTCGAGCGCCTCGAGCTCGGCGTCTTCGACAGGCACGAACTGCCCCTTGGCGACCTCCCAGCCACGGACGATCTCCTCAGGAGAGAGATCCACCTCGTGCACCGGGCAGTACCGCTTCTGCTTGATCGGCGTCAGGCACTCTCGGTGGAGCATCTTGAACGAGACGTCCGACTGGCGCGCCGAAGGGGCCGTCGCGGGTGCAAGCCCGACTGGGATGTTGACGAGCCCGAAGCTAATCGATCCGTTCCACGTTGTGCGCATGAGCAGGGAAAGTGTAGGGAGGATTCCCACGTTTCGCCCTTCCCACACAACTTCCTTCGCATCCGGGTGGCTCGCCGCCCTCCAGGCCCGCCCGCGGCGGGCGCGTGCACCCTGCACGCGCCAGGCGGGGCTCACCTCGCGCGTCGCGCTAACCGACGCGCCTCGCCCCGTCGTAGGAGGAGGCGTAGGAGCCTTGATCGAGGCTCGAGACCTGCACGACTGTCCCGGTGTGCGGCGCGTGGACGAACTCGCCGCCGCCGATATAGATCCCGACGTGCCCGAGACCGTCGAAGAAGACGATGTCTCCCGGCTGCAGCTGATCCTTCGGGACCGCGACGCCGGCGCCCCACATGGCGTAGGAGGAGTGCGGCAGCGAGACGCCGACCTGCTCGTAGGCGTACATGACGAGTCCCGAGCAGTCGAAGCCGCTCGGTGAGGCGCCGGCCCAGACGTAGGGCGTACCGAGGTACTGGAGCGCGACCCCGACGACGCCGGAGTGGCTCGGGGGCGGGATCACGGCGGCGCCCTCGGGCGTCACGGCAGTCGCGCCGATCGGCGTGTCGGCGAACGTCTGCGCGGTGAGAGTCTGGGCACCGGCCGCCTTCTGCTGGGCCGCGTGCGCCGCCCGGGAATCGGCCGCCTGTTGTGCGGCGATCAGCCGCCCTACCTCGCCGTTCAGTGACGCAAGCAGCCGCTGTCTCTCGCCGAGGCGGGCCTCGAACGCCTGCCGTTGCAACGTTCGTTCGGCGACGAGGCGGCGGACTTGGGCCTGCTCGCTCGCGAGCTGCCTCCGGCGCTCGACGACAGCCGTCCTGAAATGCGCCACCTGGCTTGCAACCTGGATGTCGAGGGTCGTCACGCGATTCTCGGTGTCGATCCGGTTCAGGACGTCCTCGAGGCTGTGCGCACCCAGGATCACCTCGAGTGTCGAGGTGGAGCCGCTCGTGTAGAGGGTGACGAGGCGCTCGGCGACCATGCGCCTACTCTCGATCAGGTCCTGCTTGGCGATCCTCAACTCGCGCCGGTTGACCGAGATGTCGCCCTGCACGTTCGCGAGCTTCAGATTCGCGAGGTTGACGAGCTCGTCGGAGCGGTCGAGGCTCGCGTTGAGCGCATTGATCTCCGCGACGACCTGGTGTGCCTGGCCCTGCTCGGCGACGAGTCCGGGCGAGGGTGCGCCAACGGCCTGGGAGGCTGCGAGAAGGCTCACCACGATCGTGAGCAGCATGCACGGCACCAGCCCCCGCTTCGCCTGAGCCTCCTTCAGAGCCTCACCCAAGCCTTGGCAGGAGCGGCGCACCGGTAGGGGCCGGCACGTCACGAGGCGAGGACGTTAGCAATCTGTTCGGATGGGAGCAACCAAATGCTTACACGAAACTGCTGAAAGCTCCATCTTTCTCTGCACAGTGCGAGAAAAACGCGTCCGGCTGTGGTACGGTCACGCCCTTGCTCGGGCAAGCCAAGGGGATGCGGGGGTTGGGCGCGGCCGCGGTTACGGCCTGCGTCTGCCTGCTCGTCGCCATCTCCCCAGCAGCCGGCACCACTCCCTCGAGCTCGATCGGCAGCCTCCAGGCAAAGGACGCCAACCTCGCCACGAAGTCGCGCGCGGCGGTGCTCGAGCTCTACTCGCTCGACACTCGACTGACTTCGGCAAACGGTCAGCTCGCCGCTCTCCAGGCGGCAACGGCCAAGCTCCAGGCCGACCGCTCGGAGCTCGCGCTTCAGCTTCGCATCGCCCGGAGAGACGCCCACCTTTCCCAGCAGCGGCTCGCGTCCCGTCTCCGCTTCATCTACGAGCACGGCAGCACGAGCTCGCTCGACCTCGTGATGGGCGCGAAATCGCTCGAGGACGCGCTCACCCAGGTCGACGAATACGACCGGGTCGCGGCCTCGAATGCGACTGTGCTCCTGGAGGTTACGAGCTCACGCAAGCAGCTCACGCGCCTCTCGCGCGACCTCACGGCGCGGGAGCAGTCGCTTGCCGCCGCGCTGCTCGCCGCCTCGCAGGACGTCACGCAGCTGCTGCAGCTCACCGCTGCGCGAACTGCCTACATCGGGCAGCTGGCAGGGGAACGTTCGCTGAACGCCTCCAAGCTTGCGCTGCTCACCGCCGCGGCGCAAGCCGCCGACGTGCGCTCACAGGCCCTCGCGCCCGCACCGAGTCCCGCGCCGTCCCTGGTCACCGCCATGATCTCTACCCCGGCCGCCTCCGCTTCCCCGGGCACGCGCACGCTGACCGTCGTCGCGACCGGTTACGACTTGCAGGGCCGGACCTCGACCGGCCTTCCGGTGGGCTGGGGCATCGCCGCCGTCGACCCCTCCGTGATCCCGCTTGGGACGCACATCATGATTCCCGGGTACGGCGAGGCGATCGCAGCGGACACCGGGACGTCGATCGTCGGGAGCACGATCGACGTGTGGTTCCCCTCGGCGGCGCAGGCCTACGCATGGGGTCGACGGACAGTCACGATCGACGTCAACTAGGCTTTCGATCCTGGCCGGCGGGTCAGGCGGGGAGGTCGCCGAGTTGAGCGAGTCACTGAAAGCCGTGCCTGAATCTTCACCACGCGTTCTGCTCGTGGACGACAACGACCTGTTCCGCAAGGGGCTTCGCACTCTGCTCGAGGACGAAGGCGTCGACGTGGTCGGTGAGGCGCGAACGGGGAGCGACGCGCTCGTCGATCTGCTCGTCCTCGCCCCCGACGTCGTCTTCATGGACCTGAACATGCCGGGGATCAGCGGGGTCGAGGCGACCCGGAAGATGGCGATGATCGCTCCGATGACGCGGGTGCTCGTTTTGACCGCCTCGGACGGCGACGCGGACGTGATCGACGCGATCATGGCCGGCGCCTGCGGTTACCTGCTCAAAGACTCCTCGCTTCCCGAGCTGATGGCGGGAATCCGCGCGACCGCCAACGGCGAGTCGCTGATCTCGCCCGTGATCGCCTCGAAGGTGCTCCAGCAGCTGCGCGCGGCGAGCCCGTCCTCCCGCGAGGAGACGGACGCCTCGGTTCTGTCTGACCGCGAGATGCAGGTGCTGCGGCTGATCGCGATCGGCAAGGACAACGCCCAGATCGCGGCCGACCTGCACATCAGCCCAAAGACGGTCAAGAACCACATCTCGAACATCCTGATGAAGCTCCAGATCGAGAACCGCATCCAAGCGGCGGTCTTCGCCGTGCGTTCCGGCCTCGCCTGAGATCAAGTCGCCTCCCCCGGGCAGGGTGAGCGGGCGGCCCGTCAAACTGTAGGACGTGATCGGTCGCCCCCTCGCGATCGCCGCCCTACTCGCCGGCTGCTTCGCGGCCTTGGCCGCCGCCGGCACGGGCAGCCTCGATCGCCGTCTGACGGGCAGCTTCGACACACCGGGCACCGTACCGGCGAGCTCGACCGTGATCGTGGTGGAGCTCCCGAGCGGACGCGTCGTGTTCGCCCGCAACGCCAACCTCTCACTCGAGCCGGCGTCGAACGAGAAGCTCTCGGTGACCTACGCAGCCCTCGTCGAGCTCGGGCCCTCCTACCGGTTCCCGACCGAGGTGCTCGGCGAAGGCAGGCGGGTTGGGAGCACGTGGGTCGGGAGGCTCGTCCTGAAGGGCTACGGCGACCCGGCGCTCTCGTCGAGCGACCTGGAGCGCCTCGTCAACATTCTCTGGCGGCTCGGGATCCGGCGCGTGACCGGCGGCGTCGTGGGCGACGCGTCGTACTTCGACTCGAAGACGGTCGCGCCCGGCTGGCTCGCAGGGTTCGCCGGCAACGAATCGCCGCCGATGTCGGCGCTCATCGTCAACCGCGCCACACGGGACGGGCGCCTGGTCGCGAACCCCGCGCTCGCCGCGGCGGCGCAGTTCGACCGGCTTCTGCGGGCGCGCGGGATCGTCGCACGAGACGCCCGGGCCGGGCAGGCTGGGCCGGGCGCGAACCCGGTCGCGACGATCTACTCCGAGCCGCTGTCGGAGATCCTCCAGTTCATGGACCACTACAGCGACAATTTCACAGCCGAGATGGTGCTGAAGGCGATCGGCGCGACAGCGGAGGGCCGAGGCACGACGACGGCGGGTGCCGAGGCCGTGAAGCGCGACCTGCACGCGGCGGGTGTCCCGCTCGCGGGCGTCCGAATCGCGGACGGCTCGGGGCTCTCGCGCGACGACCGCGTGACCGCGCGCGAGCTCTCCGCGATCCTCGTCCTGATCTGGAACAACCCGAAACTGCGCCCGGTTGTCTGGGCAGCGCTCCCAATCCCCGGCCAGAGCGGCACACTCGAGAACCGCCTGCTCGGCAACCCTTGGCGCACCCTCGTGCACGCCAAGACGGGCACGACCGACATCGCCTCCGCGCTCTCGGGCTACGTCGGCCGGCGCTACGCCTTCGTCGCGATCGAGAACGGCGACCCCGTCGACGACTGGGCTGCGCACACAGCCGAAGACGGCGTCGCCGAAGCGCTGATCGGCGAGATCCGCTCCTCCTGAAGATCGACTTCGGGCCCGAGCGAGCGCGCCACTACTGACCGAGCAGGGCTTTCAGATCGGCCTCACCGAGAGTCGGCACTCCCGCCTTTTCGGCTTTCGCGAGCTTCGAGCCTGGGCTCTCGCCGGCAAAGACGCCTGCCGTCTTCCTCGAGACGCTGTCGGAGACCTTCGCGCCGAGCGCCTCGAGCGCCGCCTTCGCCTCCTCGCGGCTGAACGACTCGAACGTGCCGGTGAGCACGTACTGTTTGCCGCTCAGGGGGCCCTCCTTGGGACGGTCGCCTTCGTCGGCCTCGAACCTCAGCCCGAGCTGGCGGAGCTCCTCGACCAGCCGCCGATTGTCGTCGTCGGCGAACCACTCGGCGATGGCCTCGGCGCGCTCAGCGCCGATCCCCTCGCATTCGACGAGATCCTCGGGGCTTGTGGCCAACAGCCGGTCGACGTCACCGAAATGGCGGGCGAGCCTCTGGGCGGTCACCCAGCCGACATCGGGGATGTTGAGCCCGAAGAGGACGCGCCGGAAGGGGATCGTGGTGCGTGATTGCTCGATCGCCGCGACCGCGTTTCGAGCAGAGACCTCGCCGTAGCCGTCGAGCCCCATCAGTTGATCGGCCGTCAGCTTGTAGAGATCGGGCATCGAGCGCAGGAGCCCCTCGGCCCAGAGGCGCCGCACGAATTGCTCGCCGACGCCGTCGATGTCCGCCGCGGCGCCGACCCAGTTAATCAACGTCTCGAGCCCGCGCGACGGGCATGCGCGGTTCGGGCAGCGGTGCATCGCCTCGCCCTCGGGCTTCACCACCTCCGCGTCGCAGAGCGGGCAGCGGGCAGGCATCCGAAACTCCCTCGTCCCGGGTGCGTGCGGGCCGGCCGGCCCGACAATCTGCGGGATCACGTCACCGGCACGCTGGACGATCACAGTGTCGCCCGCACGAATCTCCTTTCTGTTGATGTCCTCCTCGTTGTGGAGCGTCGCGCGCGACACCGTGACGCCGCCGACCTCGACCGGCTCGAGGATCGCCCACGGATTGAGGGCGCCCGTGCGTCCTACGCGAATGCGAATCTCGAGGAGCTTCGTCTGGGCGGTCATGGGCGCCCACTTGAAGGCGCGCGCCCAGCGCGGCCGAGTGTGGAGCATCCCGAGCGCCGCCTGCTGGGCGTAGGAGTCGACCTTGACCACGATCCCGTCGATCTCGTAGTCGAGCTCGCTGCGACGCTTCTCCCACTGCTTGCACGCCTTCGCGACCTGCTCGATCGTCTCGAACCGTTCGGCATGGGGGTTCGTGCGGAAACCGTGCTGGCGCAGCCAGTCGAGGGTCTCGGAGTGCGTGGAGAGCTCGAGCCCCTCGCGTCGGCCGATCCCGTAGATCCAGGTCGCGAGCGGGCGCGAGGCGGTGATCGACGAGTCCTTCTGGCGGAGCGAGCCCGCGGCCGCGTTGCGAGGGTTCGGGGCGAGCTTCTGCCCGGTACCGACGAGCCGTTCGTTCAACTCACGGAAGCCGGAGATCGGGAGGTAAACCTCGCCCCGCACCTCGAGGAGCGCAGGGGGGCTCTCGCCGCGCATCCTCAAGGGGATCGTGGGAATCGTGCGCAGGTTCACCGTGACGTCCTCGCCCTGGACGCCGTCGCCCCGGGTGGCGCCGCGTACGAGCAAACCGTTCTCGTAGGTGAGGTTGATCGCGAGCCCGTCGATCTTCGGCTCGATCACATAGGCGACGGGCGCGTCGGAGTCGAGCCGCCTGTGGACGTCGTCGGCCCACTTCGTCAGCGCCTCCTCGGTCGTAACCTTCTCCAGCGAGCCCATCGGCTCGAGGTGTTGCACCTTCCGGAAGCGGTCGGAGGGCGGTGCGCCGACGCGCTGGGTCGGCGAATCCGGTCTCACGAGCTCGCCGTGAGCGGACTCGAGCGCCACGAGCTCGTCGTAGGCACGGTCGTAGACGCCGTCCTCGACGCTCGGCTCGTCGAGCACGTGATACTCGTGGCCCCAGCGCGCGAGCTGCTCGCGTAGCTCGGCAGCGTGGGCTGCAGGGTCAGAGGACGGCAAGGAGCTCCGCGGCCGAATCGACGATCACGTCGGCGTCCGCGAGCACTTCGCGCCTGTGGACCCCTCCCCACGAGACGCCGATCGCGTACATCCCGGCCGCGTTCGCCGCCGCCATGTCGTAGGGGGAGTCTCCGATATAGACCGCATCGGTCGCCTGCTCGCCGAGACGCTCGAGCGCGAGCAGCAGCGGGTCGGGCGCGGGCTTCTGCAGCGGCGTCTCGTCGCCACCGACCACGACGTCGAAGAGGTGCCCGATCTCGGTCGCAGCGAAGGCGAGCTCGACCGTCGAACGCCGTTTGGCCGAGACGAGCCCGAGCCTGCGCCCCTCGTCTTTCAGCTTCAGCAACACATCGTCCATCCCCAGGCATAGCTCGAGCCGGTCGTGGAGCGGCTCGTTGTGGGCTCGGTACACCCTGACGAGCTCCTCCAGGTGCTCGTCGCCGCCGAACTCGCGCATCTGCGCCTCCAGCCCGGGCCCCCCGACCGCCGCCATCAGCGCCTCGTCGGGGATCTGTCGGCCGAGCACCGTACGCGTCGCGTGCCGCATCGAGGCGAGGATGATCCCGCCGGAGTCGACGACGGTGCCGTCGAGATCGAAGAGGACGACGGGGAAGCGCACGCCTCCGATCGTAGTTCGGCGCTCCTCACCGCCGCGGCACTCCCACGAGCAGCGCGAGCGGGGCGAGGAGGCACAGCCAGAGGGCATTGCCGAGGCCGACCTGGCCCGCGAGCGCGCCGAGCGCGAGCGGCAGGACGATCCCGAGCACGCTCGCCACGGTTGCTGCGGCGGCCGCCGTGCCGCTTCGTCCGGGTAGCGCGTCGTAGAGCCGGGCCTGGGAGATCGGGTACCAACCCACGACGAGGGCGCCGATCGCCGAGACGGCGACGAGCTTCGGCACGAGCCCGGGGGCGAGCTGGAAGCCCGGGAAGGTAATCGCGACGGCGACGGCGCTGATGCGCAGCCAGCGGAGGCCGCCGACCCGGGCGAGCGCCCGCACGAGGACGAGGTTGCCGGCGAGGCCGGCGCCCGTCCAGGCGAGGACGGCGAGCGCCGCGGCTCGAGGGCTCGTTCCCGTGACGTCGACGAGATAGAGGGCGAGAAAGCCGAGGAGCGCCTCGCTGCCGAGACCTTGGAGCTCGAGCAGGACGAGCCAGCGGAGCACGTCGCGCTGCCGGAGCGCGGCCCAGACGCCGCGGGATCCCTCGCCCTCGCGCGCTCCGTCGAGTCGGTGGCGGCGGATTGCGGGCACCGCGCAGGCCGCGAGCACCGAGCAGAAGGCGAAGACGCCGCGCCACGACGCGCCCACCGCCAGCAGGAGCGGCCCACCGGCTGCCCCGACACCGCCTGCGAGTGTCCAGCGGACCATATTCCGTTCCCGCTCGGCGGGCGAGGAGTCCATCAGCGTCGCCTGCGAGAGGCTGACGAACGCGCCCGAGGCCGGGTCGAGCACAGCGAGCGCCGCCAGGAAGACGAGAAACGACCCCGCCCCGGCGAGCGCAGCGGCTCCGAGCGCAAGCGCGATCCCGCCCCAGACCACGATCCGCCGCCGATGGCCGCGGTCGGCGAGCACGCCGAGCGGGGGCTCTACGAGGAGCGAGACGACCCGAGGTAGCGCGAGCGCAGTTCCGACCTGGAGATAGCTCAGCCCAAGCGCCTGCCTGACCTGAGGCCAGGCAGCCTCTCGAGCGCCGTAGAGCAGCTCGTCGAGGAACTCGACGGCGAGGAGGACGGTGACGAGACCGGCAGCAGGCTTCAAGAGCCGGCGCCGGACTGTGTCCTAGCAGGGAGGCCGCGGACGGCTCATGTTTGGAGCCTACCGCTGGCAGCCCCGCCGGGAAAGGGTTCTCGATCACACGGCGAGAGTCGTCTGCCCGCGCCCCGCAGCCGGACCAGAGCCCGCTCAGAGCGGAAGCTGCTCGTCGTACCTCACGGCAAGGAGATAGAGACCGCAAGCGGGTGCGGTCGACCCCGCTTCCGAGCGCGGAGCGCCCTGAAGCAGGCCGAGCAAAGCATCGGGATCCTGCTCGAGCATCGTGCCGACCAAGGTCCGCACCATGTGACGCAGAAACGAGTCCCCTGTGAGCTCGAGCTCCACCGTGTCGCCTCGGTCGTACCAGCGGGCATCCTCGACGTTGCGGACGAAGACCCGGTGGTGGGTATCTGTCGGGGTGAAGGCGCGGAAGTCGTGCTTCCCTACCAGCATCGCGGCCGAAGCCTGGAGGCGCTGAACGTCGAGTGGCCGCGGATGCCAGAGGGCGCGGTTCACCTCGAACGGCGAGCGTACGCTGCGGCGCCAGATGCGATAGCGGTAGGAACGCGCGCTGGCCGAGTGGCGCGCATGGAAACCCGGCGGCGCCTCCTCGACGTGGACGACGGCGAGGTCCTCGGGAAGGATCGCGTTCAGCGCCTCGGCCGCCCGGTCGGGCGGCGGGCCTCCCTGGGCTTCGAACGACACGACGTTCGCGAACGCGTGGACGCCCGTGTCGGTGCGACCGGCGACCGTGAGCGCTCCCGCCGAGGGATAGAGCGAGCCAAGCACCTCGGAGAGCGTGCTCTCGACGCTGCGCTCGCCCGGCTGCCGTGCCCAACCGCGAAATCCCGTACCGTCGTAGGCAATCGTGAGCTTCAGGAGCACGTCAGGCACTCCAAACAATCGTTGTAAGGCCTTCCTTATGCTCTATGAGCTTGCAAACTGATTGGTACACTCTAGGTCGATGCCCGAACACCACGACTTCCTCCTCCAACGCGTTCAGCCGGCGATGGTGGGCCTGATCGACGGCTCGCTCTCGACGCTTGCGCCGATCTTCTCGGTTGCGCTGATCAGCCACAACCCGTTCTACGCGTTCATCGGCGGCCTTGCGACCTCGATCGGCGCCGGGATCTCGATGGCGTTCTCCGAGGGGCTCTCCGACACCGGAGAGCTGACGGGGCGTGGCAATCCGTTCGCCCGCGGCGGCATCACGGGCCTCGGGACATTCCTCGGCGGAATCCTGCATTCGCTGCCGTTCCTGATCGCGAACTATCACGTCGCCCTGATCACGGCGCTGATCGTCGTCGCGTTCGAGCTCGTGGCGCTCGCGATCCTGCGGGCTCGTTTCTTCAGCACGAGCTTCGCCGCATCGCTCGGAGCCGTCTCGTTCGCTGGAGCGGTGATCGTGGCAGTCAGTGCCACGCTTGGGGCGATAGCCTAGGCGGGGTCCGGCCCGGGTCCGGACGGAGCCTCTGCACCGCCGGTTTCGGCCTCGGCGGCCGGAGGAGTCTCCTCCTCCGCGGCCGCTTGTTCGCGGTCGCCCTCCGCTTCGGGCTCCGCCCCCTCCGCTTCGGGCTCCTCGCCCGCAGCCTCGGGCGTTGCGGCCTCGGGCGTTGCGGCCTCGGCTTCTGTCGCAGGCACCCGCGCATCCGCCTCCTCGGGCTCGTCCGGGAGGTCTGAGAGCTTGGTCTTGAAGACGAGCGGTGTGTCGACCAACTCGAGGTAGACCATCTCCGCGGCGTCGCCGAGGCGCGGCCCGATGCGGACGATCCGTGAGTAGCCGCCCGGCCGCTGTGCGAAGCGCGGGCCGATCTCGTCGAACAGCTTGTGGACGATGTCCTTCGAGCGCAGGAACGCGACCGCCTGGCGGCGAGCGTGGATGTCTCCGCGCCGCCCCAGCGTGATCATTTGCTCGGCGATCGGCTTGACCGCTTTCGCCTTGGTGATCGTCGTCCTGATCCGCTCGTGCTCGATCAGCTCCGAGGTCAGGTTGGCGTACAGCGCCCGGCGGTGAGCCGAGTCGCGGCCGAGCTTCTTGCCGGTGCGCTGATGCCGCATGGTCCCACCTAACCCTCGGAGGGGCCTCCGTTATCGCCGCGGAGCCGCAGGCCGTGCTGGCCGAGGGTCTCCTTGACCTCCTCGATCGACTTCTTGCCGAAGTTCGGAATCGAGGCGAGCTCGTTCTCCGTCTTGGTGACCAGATCGCCAATCGTCTCGATCCCGACGCGCTTCAAGCAGTTGTACGAGCGAACGCCGAGCTCGAGCTCTTCGATCGGGAAGTTCTCCATCCCGTGAGCCAGCGAGACGTCGACCATTGCGCCGCCGTCGAGCGCCGGCGAGTCGGCCCCGAAGCCCTCGATCTTGTCCAGGTCGGTGAAGATCGCGAGCTGCCGGATCAGGATCTCGGCCGCCTGCGCGATCGCGTCCTTCGGATCGATCGACCCGTTGGTCGTCACGTCGAGGATCAGCTTGTCGTAGTCGGTGCGCTGCCCGACGCGGGCCGCCTCGACGTCGTAGGCGACGCGGCGGATCGGCGAGAACATCGAGTCGACGGGAATGACGCCGATCGTGTGCGCATGCCCGCGGTTGCCCTCGGCGGGCACGTAGCCTCGGCCACGGCCGATCGTGACGGTGATCTCGAGCCGGCCCTTCGACGAGAGGTTCGCGATCTCGAGTTCCGGATTGAGGATCTCGAGATCGGCGGGGCACTCGATGTCGGCGGCGGTCACCGTCCCCTCGCCCTTGGCGGTGAGACGAACCTCGACCTCAGGCGATTCGCCGTGCAGCACGCAGACGAGCTGCTTGAGGTTGAGCAGGATGTCGGTGACATCTTCGCGCACGCCTGTCAGCGTGGTGAACTCGTGGGCGACGCCCTCGAGCTTGACGGAGGTCACGGCGGCGCCCTCGAGGGACGAGAGCAGCACGCGACGCAGCGAGTTGCCGAACGTGTAGCCGAAGCCGCGGTCGAGCGGCTCGATCGCGAACACTCCGCGATGCTCCCTGACCTCCTCGTGGGTGATCTTCGGCACCTGGAAATCCATAACGGTCGAACGTGAAGCCAAGGTTCTCCTCCTGTCCTCTTCTAAAATTAGAGACAAAGAAACGAAACTATTTGCTGTAGAGCTCGACGATCAGCTGTTCCTGTACCGGCGTGTCGATCTCGTCGCGCTCCGGCCACTTGAGCACCTTGCCCGTCAGCCCTTCGTGATCTGCCTGCAACCACGGGGCGACGGCGGCGGTGAGATCGGTCGCGTCACGGATGACCTGCTCGGCCGGGGAGCCCGACTTGAGCATCACGATGTCGTCGGGACGTACACCGTAGCTCGGGATGTTGACCCGGCGCCCGTTGACCGAGAAGTGGCCGTGGCGAACAAGCTGTCTGGCCTGGGCACGCGACGCGGCGAACCCGAGGCGGTAGACGACGTTGTCGAGCCGTGTTTCGAGCATCCGCAGCAGGTTCTCGCCCGTGACGCCGCCCTGACGGCTCGCCTTGGCGTAATAGGTACGGAACTGAGCCTCGAGCAGGCCGTAGTAGCGGCGTGCCTTCTGCTTCTCGCGCAACTGGAGCAGATACTCGGACTGCTTGATCCGGCCGCGGCCGTGCTCGCCCGGCGGGTAGCTGCGCCGCTCGACCGCGCACTTCTCGGTCAGGCAGCGCTCGCCCTTGAGAAAGAGCTTCATGCCCTCGCGGCGGCACTGCTTGCACTTCGGTGAACGATCGCGAGCCATTACACGCGCCTCCGCTTCTTGGGGCGGACGCCGTTGTGGGCCTGCGGCGAGACGTCCTTGACGCCGAGAATCTCGAGTCCTGCAGCCTGCAGCGAGCGAATCGCCGTGTCGCGGCCCGAGCCCGGGCCTTTGACGAAGACCTCGACCTTCTGGAGGCCGTGCTCCATGCCCTTGCGCGCAGCGGCGTCGGCGGTGACCTGCGCCGCGAACGGGGTCGACTTGCGGGAGCCCTTGAACCCGGCCGAGCCGGCGGACTCCCAGACGATCACGTTCCCCTGCGGGTCGGTCAGGGCGACGATGGTGTTGTTGAAGGACGTCTTGATGTGCGCCTGGCCGATCGCGATGTTCTTGCGGACGCGGCGGCGCGCGCGACCGCGGGTCGCTGCTTTACGAGGAGGCGCCATTACTTCGCCTTCTTCCCGCGGCCGACGGTCTTCTTCGGCCCCTTGCGCGTGCGGGCGTTCGTCTTCGTCCGCTGGCCGTTGACGGGCAGGTTCCGGCGATGGCGGAGGCCACGGTAGGCGCCGATCTCGGACAGGCGCTTGATCGCCTGCGTGCGCTCTCTGCGCAGGTCCCCTTCGACTTGATAGTGCTCGTCGATGTAGTCGCGCAGCTTGGCGACCTCGTCCTCGGTCAGGTCACGCACTTTCGTGTCCTGTGAAAGCCCGAGCCCGATGCAGATGTCGCGCGCGCTCGGCTGCCCGATCCCGTAGATATAGGTCAGCCCGATCTCGAGTCGCTTCTGGTTTGGCAGGTTGACGCCCGCGATACGTGCCATGCCTCTGCTAGCCCTGCCGCTGTTTGTGGCGGGGATTCGAGCAGATCACGAGCACGCGGCCGTGCCGCTTGATCACGCGGCAGCGCTCACACAGGGCTTTGACAGACGGACGGACCTTCATTGCGTTTCCTTTTCTAGGTGCTTCTAGGTGCGATGGCGATAGGTGATCCGGCCGCGGGTCAGGTCGTAGGGGGAAAGCTCCACCTTGACCTTGTCTCCCGGGAGGATGCGGATGTAGTGCTTGCGCATCTTCCCGGAAATCGTCGTGAGGACGTCGTGGCCACCATCGAGCTTGACACGGAACATCGTGCTCGGTAGCGCCTCGGTCACCTCACCCTCGACCTCGATCTTCTCTTCCTTACTTGCCATCCCCTTCGGATCTCTCAAAAAATGACTGGATATCACGACGCTCCGCGTGCCCGAGCGGACGAATGCGCTCGACCAGACAAAGACGCGGCTTGCGCCGCGAACGGGTCATGGTACCAGGACCCCTGCGGCTTTCGTGAGCACCCGCGGGCCGGCTGCGGTGATCGCAACGGTGTGCTCGAAATGTGCCGCAAGCGACCCGTCGACGGTCGAGATCGACCAGCCGTCGTCGTTTGTGAAGTCGACCTCGGGGGCGCCGGCCGTGATCATCGGCTCGATCGCGAGCGTCATTCCCTCGACGAGCTCGGGGCCGCGGTAGGGCTGGACGAAGTTTGGCACCTGAGGGTCCTCGTGATAGGACTTGCCGACGCCGTGGCCCACGAGCTGGCGCACGACGGAGAAGCCGGCGTCCTCGACGACCGTCTGGACGGCCACAGAGATGTCGCCGACCTTCGCTCCGAGCTGAGCCGCCTCGATCCCGGCGTCGAGCGCGGCGCGGCAGACGTCGAGCAGCCGCTGCGCCTCGGCCGAGATCTCGCCGACCGGGAACGTCGCCGCCGAGTCAGCGATCATGCCGTCTTTCGTCACCCCGATGTCGAAGGAGACGATGTCCCCCTCCCGGGCGTGGTAGTCGCCGGGGATGCCATGCACGATCATGTCGTTGGGCGAGATGCAGGTCGCGGCCGGGAAGCCCTTGTAGCCCTTCGAGGTGGGAGCGCCTCCCTGCGAGGCGATGTACTCGTCGGCGACCCGGTCGAGCTCGAGCATCGACACGCCGGGCTCGAGACGCTCCTCGAGCAACGCGAGCGTGGCCGAGACCACAGCGCCCGCCGCAGCCATCAACTCGATCTCGCGCGCGCTCTTGCGGATGATCACGCGGCCCCCTCGAGCTCGGCGAGCGCGGCCTCGGCCTCGGCATAGACCTCCGAGATCGCGTGCTCGGCGTGGAGCGACACGAGCTTCCCTGACGCACGGTAGTGCTCGACGATCGGCTCGGTCTCCGCGTGATAGGTGGCGAGCCGCCGCGCGATCACCTCGGGCGTGTCGTCGGGGCGGCCCTCCTCGGCGGCCCGGGCGAGCAGCCGCTCGGTCGCGACCTCGTCGGGAAGGTCGAAGAAGAGGATCGCGTCGAGCCTTCGGCCGATCCCGGCGAGCATCTCGTCGAGAGCGCCGGCCTGGTGCTCGTTGCGCGGGTAGCCGTCGAGGATGAACCCTCGCGCGGCGTTGGCCTCGCCGAGCCGCTCGCGGATCAGGGGGATCGTGATCTCGTCCGGTACGAGCGCGCCGCTTGCGAGGATCGGGTCGACCTGCCGGCCGAGCTCGCTCCCGGCGGCGATCGCGGCGCGGAAGATATCGCCGGTCGAGATGTGCGGAATCCCGTAGTCGACCGAGATCCGCTTCGCCTGCGTCCCCTTCCCCGCCCCCTGCGGGCCCAGCACGAGCAGGTTCACCAGACCGAATGCCGCTGGAAGCCCTGTGTCTTCAGGGCAGGGAAGAATGGGGTGGTTTGCACGAACGAAGTCGGTAGGCCGCAGCCGGACATGGATCTATTCTACGGGTGATGAAGCTCGTCGTTCGGGTGCGGCTGCTGCCGGAGCCGGAAGCTGAGGACGCTCTCACGGAGACGCTCGCGCGCTGCAACACGGGCGCGAACCTCGCTTCGGTGCGGGCATTCGAGTACGGCGCCTTCCGCCGGTTCGGTTTGCAACGGCTTGTCTACGCCGATCTGAAGCAACTCCGCCTCTCCGCGCAGCCTGCGATCCGCACGATCGCGAAGGTCTGCGACGCCTAGGCCAGAGACAAACGGGTACGTCATTCGTTTCGCCACGACGCGGCGCACCCATTCGATAGGCGCTTCGCGGCCTGGGCCGCCGTCAAACGGCCGTACGCGGACATCGCCTTCGCAGCGTAGAACCGCAAGCTCCCGCCTTCAAGCCGGGGTATTTGACTATCTGAGGAAACCTTCGTAGGAGCGCATCATCATCTGCGATTCCATCTGGCGCATCGTGTCGAGAGCGACCCCGACGACGATGAGCACCGAGGTGCCTCCGAGGGCGCGCGAGGTCGCCTGCGAGAAGTTGAAGTAGTTGATGAACACCGAGGGCAGCACCGCCACGACCGCGAGGAAGAGTGAGCCCGGTAGCGTCAGCCGCGTCAGCACCCGGTCGAGGTAGACCGCGGTCGGCGGCCCGGGCCTGATCCCAGGGATATAGCCCCCGTTCTTCTGGAGATCGCTCGCCTGGTCGGCTGGGTTGAACTGCACCGACGTGTAGATGAAGGTGAAGACGATGATCAGCAACGCCTCCACGCCGAGGTACGTCCACGACCTGGGCGAGAAATGCGCGTTGAGGAAGTTCTGGGTGTTGGGCGCAAACGACCCGACCGTCTGCGGCGCCGCGAGGATCGAGGCGGCGAAGATCACCGGGATCACACCCGCCATGTTCACGCGCAGTGGCATGTAGGTCGACTGGCCACCCATCTGCCGGCGGCCGACCATCCGCTTCGCGTACTGGATCGGGATCCGCCGCTGGCCTTCCTGGACGAAGACGACCGACACGATCACGAGCAGAGCGACGATCGGGAAGAACAACTTCTCGACCGCGCCGCCGTTGATCCACGCGCTGATGCCGGACGGCGCGTAGCTCAGGATCGACGCGAAGATCAGCAGCGAGATGCCGTTGCCGATTCCGCGCTTGGTGATCTGCTCCCCCATCCACATCAGGAGCCCTGTGCCGGCCGTCCAGGTGGCGACGATCAGCACGAACCGGCCGGTATTGAGCGAGAGCCCGCCCGCGCGATGGAAGAGGTACGCGTACCCGCACGACTGCAGCAAGGCAAAGGCGATCGTCAGGTACCGCGTGTACTGGTTGATCTTGGCGTAGCCCGATTCCCCTTCTCTCTTCAGCTGGTCGAGCGAGGGGATCGCGGCGGTGAAGAGCTGCAGGATGATCGAGGCCGTGACGTACGGCATGATCCCGAGCGCGAAGATCGAGAGCCGCGAGAGCGAGCCGCCGCTGAAGACGCTCAGCAGGCCGAGAACGCCACTCGAGAAGAGCCCCGAGATCGCCGAGGAGTCGACTCCTGGCGCCGGGATCCACGACCCGAGCCGGTAGACAGCCAGCACCCCGGCGGTGAACAGCACCCGGCGCCGGAGCTCCGGGACCCGCCAGGCGTTGGCGAGCCAGGAGAGCAAGTTACTTCTCGCCTCCCGACTCTGCCGGGGCCGGCTCCGCCGCCTCGGCCTCGGTGGTCTCGAGCTCGTCCGTTTCGGCTTCTGACTTCGCCGGGCCGGAGCGCTTCTTCGCCCTCTTCTTCACCTTCGGCTCCTTGAGGAGCGTGAGCGTGCCACCGGCAGCCTCGACCTTCTCGCGCGCGGTCGCCGAAGCGCCATGGACGGTGATCGAGAGCTTCTTGGTCAGCTCGCCGACCCCGAGGAGCTTCACGTCCTTGCGGATCGAGCGGATCAGGCCTTTCGCCTTCAGGCTCTCCGGCGTAACCTCCTCGCCCACCTCGAAGCGGTCGAGGTCGCGGACGTTCACCGGCTGGGTGTACGTCCGAAACGGCCCCACCGGCATCGCATCGCGGGAGGTGTTACCGCGCAGCTTCGGGAGGCGCATCGCCAGCGGCATCTGGCCGCCCTCGAACCCGGCGCGCATCCTGTGCGACCCGGCCCGCGACTTCTGCCCCTTGATCCCGCGTCCCGAGTAGCGCCCCTTGCCGGAGCCGAGCCCGCGGCCGACACGCTTACGATCCTTGCGCGGCTGTGCCGGGCTCAGGTTCGAGAGCGTCAGCTCGGAGGAGTTCGATTGGGAAGAGTTGGTCTGCTCGGCCATGTCTAGATCTCTTCCACCTTGACGAGGTGGCGCACCTTCCGAAGCATGCCTGCGATGACCGGGCTCGAGTCGTGCTCGCGCGACTTGCCGATCCTGCCGAGGCCGAGCGCGCGCAGCGTACCGCGGTGACGCGGCGACTGCCCGATCGCGCTTCCGGTCTGGGTGAGCCTAAGCCTCGGCATCGTCATTCCCCTCTTCGTTTCCCTCCACCTCGGTGGATTCCTCGGCCGCCACAGTGACCGCAGCCGGCGCCCGGGGTGCTTCTTCGGGCGAGGCCTTGACAGCCTTTGGAAGGGGCAGCACGTCGCGAATCGACTTTCCGCGCGCGAGCGCGACCTCTTCGGGACGGCGCAGGTCGCGGAGCGCCTGCTCGGCCGCCTTGAGCATGTTGATCGGGTTGGTCGTACCGAGCGACTTCGCGAGCACGTCGCGGATACCGCCGAGCTCGAGCACCGCGCGAACGCCACCGCCGGCGATGACGCCGGTTCCGGGCGAGGCGGGGCGCAGCAGCACGCGGGCGGCGCCGAAGCGGCCGAGCACCTCGTGAGTGATCGTTTGCCCATGCTTGGGGACGGAGAAGAGGTTCTTCTTCGCGTCGTCGACGGCCTTCGAGATCGCGAGCGGGACCTCACGCGCCTTCCCGTAACCGACGCCGACGCGATCGACCTCGTCGCCGATCACGACCAGCGCGGTGAACGAGAACCGCCGGCCGCCCTTGACGACCTTGGCGACCCGGTTGATCTCGACCACGCGCTCCTTCAGCTCCCTGGATTCGGCGATGTCTACTGCCATCAGAAGCTCAATCCTCCCTCGCGCGCACCCTCGGCGAGAGCCTTCACGCGTCCGTGGTACAGGTAGCCGCCGCGGTCGAACACGACAGTCTCGATGCCGGCCTTCTTGGCGGACAAGGCCAGGGCCTTACCGACCTCGCGGGCCTGGGTGGTCTTGTCGCCCTTGTGGCCCTTGAGCAGCGTCCAGTTCGCCGAGGCGACCGTTTTGCCGGTGCCGTCGTCAACGATCTGCGCGAACACGCCGCGGTTCGAGCGGAAGACCATCAGCCGCGGCCGCTCAGCCGTACCCGTGATCTTGCCGCGTACGCGGCGATGGCGGCGCAAACGCGCCTCGCGAACCGTGACTGTACTCATGCGCGCTTCCCGACCTTCCTGCGGACGAACTCGCCCTCGTAGCGGATGCCCTTCCCCTTGTAGGGTTCGGGCGGACGTACCTTCCGGATCTCGGCGGCGGTCTGGCCGACCTCCTGCTTGTCGTTCCCGCGCACGACGACCTGCGTCGGCACCGGCACCTCGAACTCGATTCCCTGGCGCGGCACGATCTTGACCGGGTGGGAGTAACCGACCTGGAGTTCGAGCGTCGTTCCCGACAGGGCGGCGCGGTAGCCGACACCCTGAATCTCGAGCTTTTTCTCGAAGCCCTTGGTAACGCCCTCCACCATGTTGGCGACGAGCGTGCGCGTGAGGCCGTGGAGCGAGCGGTCGGGGCCGCGGTCGCTCGGACGCGTCACGTTGATCACGTCGCCCTCCTGCTCGATCGCGATCCGCAGCGGCACCTGCTGGCGCAGCTCGCCCCTGGGGCCGTGCACGGTCACGCGGCCAGGGTCGACCAACACGGTGACGCCGGCGGGCACTTCGATTGGTTGTCTTCCGATTCGGCTCATAGAAGAATGTCGGTTACCAGACGAAGCAGATCACTTCGCCGCCGATGCCTTCTCTCTGGGCGGTGCGGCTCGTGATCACGCCGCGGGACGTTGATAGGATTGCAGTTCCCATACCGCCGAGGACGCGGGGGAGGCGGTCCTTGCCGGCGTAGATGCGCCTACCGGGCTTGGAGATCCGCTTGAGGCCGGTGAGCACGCGCTCGCGTCCCCGCCCGTACTTGAGCTCAACCACGAGCACCTTGTATGGCAGCCCGTCCTTCTCCTCGACGTGGTAATCGCGCACGTAGCCCTCCTCCTTGAGGATCCTCGCGATCTGCTCCTTGAGCTTCGAGCTCGGCATTTCGGCGCGGTCGTGCAGCGCCTTGTTGGCGTTGCGGATCCGGGTGAGCATGTCGGCGACAGGGTCGGTGAGCATCGGTTCCTCCTACCAGGAGCTCTTGGTCATGCCGGGGATAACGCCCTGGTGGGCGAGCTCCCGCAGGCAGATCCGGCAGAGCCCGAACTTCTTGAACACGGCGCGAGGCCGACCGCACTTGTTGCAGCGGCTGTAGTTGCGCACCTTGTACTTCGCGGGGCGCGCGGCCTTCGCGATCAGAGATTTCTTGGCCATTTAGTCCCTTCGCTCCTCGGTTGCAAGCGGCATTCCAAGGCCCCGAAGAAGGGCTTCGGCCTGCTCGTCGGTTTCCGCGGTGGTCGTGATCGCGACGTCGAGGCCGCGAATCTCCTTGATTGAGTCGTAGTCGATCTCGGGGAAAATGATCTGCTCGCGCAGGCCGAGCGAGTAGTTACCCCGGCCGTCGAACGAGGTCGGGTTGAGCCCGCGGAAATCGCGGATTCGCGGGAGCGCGATCGAGATCAGCCGGTCGAGGAACTCCCACATCCGGTCGCCGCGCAGCGTCACGCGGGCGCCGATCGGCATCCCCTCCCGGATCTTGAACTGGGCGACCGACTTGCGCGCCTTGCGGATCTGCGGGCGCTGCCCGGCGATCGTGCCGAGCTCGTCCATCGCCGCGTCCAGCACCTTCGCGTCGGTCTTCGCCTCGCCGACCCCCATGTTGAGGGTGATCTTGGTGATCCGCGGCACCTGCATGATCGATGAGAGGCCGAGCTGCTCCTGCAGGTCGCCGCGCAGCTCGTCGTTGTAGCGCTGCTTGAGACGCGGGACGTAGGTGTCGGTTGCGGCCATCAGTCGATCTCCTGGCGGCAGTCCGCGCGGCGGCAGACGCGCACCTTGATCGTCTCGCCGCCCTTGATCTCCTTCGTCCGGTGCCCGACGCGTGTCGGCCGCTTGCACGTCGGGCACACGACCATCACGCTCGCGACCGGCACGGCCATCGGTTTGTCGATGATCCCGCCCGGCGTCATCTGCGGGCCGCCCATCCGGTTCGCGTCACGGATCGGCTGCGGCCGCTGGTGGCGCTTGGCGACGTTCAGGTTCTCGACCGTCACGCGCTGGGCGCGCGGTTGCGCGTCGATCACGCGGCCTTCCTTACCCCTGTCCTTGCCGGAGAGCATGTGAACGAGATCGCCTTTCTTGACTTTCATCTACAACACCTCCGGGGCCAGGCTGACGATCTTCATGAAGTTCTTCTCGCGTAGCTCGCGCGCAACCGGCCCGAAGATGCGCGTACCGCGCGGGTTTCGCTGAGCGTCGATGAGGACCGCAGCGTTCTCGTCGAAGGCGATCAAGGTACCGTCGTCGCGGCCATACGGCTTCTTCGTACGGACGACGACCGCCTTGACGACCTCGCCCTTCTTGACCGCGCCCTGCGGCGCCGCCGTCTTGACGGTCGCCGTGATGATGTCGCCGACGCGCGCGTAGCGCCGGCGCGAGCCGCCGGCCACCCGGATGCAGAGGATCTCACGGGCACCCGTGTTGTCGGCCACCTTGAGGCGTGTCTCTTGCTGAATCATCTCTTCCCTACTTCGCTTTCTCGACGATCTCGGCGAGGCGCCAGCGCTTGGTCTTCGAAAGCGGGCGCGTCTCCACGATCCGTACGACGTCGCCGAGCCCGGCCGAGTTCTGCTCGTCGTGGGCGTGCAGGCGGCTGCTCGTCCGGACGACCTTCTTGTACTTGCGGTGCGCGCGGATCATCTCGACCTTGACCACGATCGACTTGTCGCCCTTGTCGGAGACGACGACCCCGCGGCGCTCCTGGCGTCGGCCCGGCGCGGACTCCTGCTTCGGCTCCCGCGTGATCGGCTTGCGCTCGTCGGCCTGCTCGCGCGCGGGCTTGGAGTGCGTGTGGCGCAGCGGGCGCGCTAGTCGCTTCTTGTTCTTGCGTACCTTTGCCGGAGCCGGCTCCGGTTCGGGTGCTGCCGTCACCTGCGGCTCGGCAGCAGGAGCCTCGGCAGCAGATGTCTCCGCGGCTTCAACGGCCTCTTGCTCGACGGCCTCTGGCTCGACAGCCTCAGACACCGCAGCCTCGGGCTCGACGGCCTCGGTCTCGACGGCCTCGAGCTCGTCAGCTTCAGACGCCACGGCCTCGGGCTCGACGGCCTCCGGCTCGACGGCCTCGGGCTCCACGGCTCCAGGCTCGGTAGCCTCGACCACGGCTTCGCCTGCTACGGCTCCCTCTGCGCCCGTCGTCTCGTCGTCGTTCTTGGTTTTGTCGTCGTTAGCCATGATCTCCCTAGACCTGCGCCTTTGTCGCTTGCTCTTGCTGGACCGTGAGGATGCGGGCGATCTCGCGCCGGGCGAGCCGCAGACGGGTCAGGTTCTCGACCGCGCCGGTAGCCGACTGGAAGCGAATGTTAAAGAGCTCCTTCCGCGTGTCGGCGAGACGCGTCTCAAGGTCGTCCTTGCTCAGGTTACGCAGATCCCTAGCCCTCATAGAGATCACCACTCTCACGGCGAACGAACTTGGTCTTGATCGGCAGCTTCTGGCCTGCGAGCCGCAGCGCCTCCATGGCGAGCGGCTCGGGTACACCGGCGAGCTCGAACATCACACGGCCAGGCTTGATCACTGCGACCCAGCCTTCAGGCGAGCCCTTACCTTTGCCCATGCGAGTCTCGAGCGGCTTCTTGGTGAAGGACTTGTCGGGGAAGACGTTGATCCAGACCTTGCCGCCGCGCTTGATCTTCCGCGTCATCGCAATACGAGCGGCCTCGATCTGGCGGTTCGTGATCCAGCCGTTCTCGAGTGCCTTGATGCCGAAGTCCCCGAACTGGACCGTGAACTGGCCCTTGGCCTCGCCACGCCTGCGCCCACGGTGCATCTTCCGGAACTTGGTTCTCCTCGGGAGCAGCATCAGTTGCCACTCTCGGTTCCATCGGGCGCGGTCTCGTCGGGGGTCTCATCCTTCTTGCGCGGCGGCTTGGCCGCAGGCGCCTCCGCGGCAGGCACCTCGATCGCGGTCGGCTTCTCTGGAGCTATCTCACGAACGGGCGCCTCGACGGCGACCGGCAGCTCGGCCACAGGCGCCTCCTCGATGACGGCGACCGGCTTCTGCGCCCCAACTTCCTCGGCGAGCACAGGTGTCCCGACGACCGCGACCTCCTCGGCCGGGGTTTGACTGACGGGTGTCTCCTCAGCCGGCTCGGCAGTCTGCTGACCGCGCGGCGGACGCTCGCCTCCGTCACGGCGCGGGCCCCCAGGGCCTCCGGGACCACCTG
>DATKRX010000107.1:0-10054 GCA_035531915.1 Gaiellaceae bacterium
CCAGACATCCCAGACGGGCGTAAGACCTGTGACTTCGCGGAGGTCAGCCGGCGAACGCGTGCGCGGGCTTGGAGGCCGGCTCGAGGGGCTTGGCATGCGCGATGATGGTTTTGAAGAACTGGGGTTCGAGTGTCATCGCGCCGAGGATGCTCAGGTGATTGCTGTCGCGGTACATGACGACTCCACCGCGCTCGCTTGAGCAGGCGTGGGCTGAACAGAGGTCGTTCTCGACCGAGAGTGAAGACGTGTTTTTCAGACCCGCTTCGGCTTGCTGCTCCGAGTCGTCAACCAGCCTGAGGTTGTTGTCCGCGGCTGTGCGCGGGACTGAGCCGGCGCATGCGTTGGCGAGTATCAGGAGGGCGGCACAGGCTTGCGGGTCGACGTGGGGTATTACCGGAACAGGCTGCACGACGACAACGGGGATTCCCGCTCGGTTGAGCCTTCGCAGGATCGCGTGGAGCCCTTCTCGCCACAGCGCGGCTTTGATGTCGGAGCTCGATGTGGGAGTCGTTCCGGGGCTTGCGAGGCTTATCGCAGACCCGTTGACGTAGAGGTCAGAGCGAGCGGCGATCACCACCAGACTTGCCCGTGGACGTTGCCCGAGTAGCGCCCTGAGTGAGCCCTTGACAAAGCGTGCGCAGTTGGCTTCGCCCGAGCCGGTTCCGTAGACCTCTAGCGTCACGAATGGGCAGGCCGAGAGTGTCGCGACCTCTGCGTCGTAACCGGCCTGCTGCGCGGCGCGCGTGAGCGGCTCGGTGAACTGCCCGGCGTTCGAGTCACCGATCAGCACGATGGTGCCCTTGGACTTACCCGCGCCACCCGCCCGCCAGAGGCACTGTGCCCGCTTTGGCGACCCAAGCGGAATCGGGCTGTCACACTCCCGTCGGAAATCTGCGTGGAGCTCTGCAGCTTGCTTCCAGGACGCAAACGCCTTCGACCTCTCGAGCGCGGCGTGGGCAGCAAGCATGCCGGCCGAGGCGATGATCGGGACGGTGACACACGCCGCGGCGACAGCGAACGCCCGGCGGGCTGTGAATCGCGAGCTGTAGCGAACAGGGCACTCCACGTACTTGTAAGACAGGAATGATGGAACCAGGGCGACCAGCGCCGCGAGCGGTGGCGCAACCCACGCGAGAGGTGCCAGGTACCCGGCGCGAGGCCAGAGAGCGACTGCGAACACGATCAGCGGCCAATGCCAGAGGTACCAGCTATAGGAGAGATCGCCGAGTCGGACGATCGGCCGCCGCGAGAGAAGTCGGGACACCGCGTTTTCCGAGGCGAAGCCGGCCGCGAGCAGGGCGATCGTGCCGGTCACAGGGACTAGTGCCTCGGTCGGTGAGAAGCCTGCGCCTGTGATCGCGACCGCGCCGAAAACGATCAGCCCGAATCCGAGTGTGCCGAGTGCTGTCCCGGCCAGCAGCGGCAGCTTCCTGAAGGCCGGCAGGAGAAGTGCTGCGAGCGAGCCAGCCGCGAACTCCCAGGCTCGTGAGGGCGAGCTGTAGTACGCGAAGCGCTGCGGCGCCACGATACCGCCGACGGTGACACCTTGGGTGAGCCTGCTGGCCAGCACGAAGGAGGGGACGGCGATCGCGGCCATGACGAGAAACGCCATCGCGCGTGGGCGGCCGATGATCTTTGCGCCGAGCAGCCATGCCGCGAGCAGGCAAGCGGGAAAGACCAAGTAGAACTGTTCCTCGACCGCCAGCGTCCAGGTATGCAGGAGCGGGTTGAGGTTGGTGCCGACGTCGAAGTAGCCAGTGGGCAGCGAGTAGAGATAGAGATTGGCGCCGAACAGCGAGGCGGCGCCCCCGGTCAGCCCAGCGACATGCTGAGCCCCGAACGGATCGGCGAGAATCCCTACCATCGCGACAAAGACCAGCATCAGCGCTAGCGCCGGCAGCAGCCGTTTCGCACGGCGCAGATAGAACCTCGGCAGACCGATCGTCCCGCTGGTCGAGAGCTCCGCGAGCAGTGTCGTTGTGATCACGAAGCCGGAGATCGCAAAGAAGACGTCGACGCCAGTGAAGCCGCCGCGCAGTGGCAGCCCGGAGTGAAAAGCCACGACGAGTAACACCGCGAGCGCACGCAGCCCTTGGATATCGGCCCGCCGACGCCGAGGCATCACCCGCCCGGGCATGGCTGTAGTCCAACGCCCTGATGTGCGAGCGCCACTAGGCCGGCGCACCTGGACGACCAAGTCCCCTCCTGTCGGTTCGACCCCCGCTACCTAAACGACCTATCGACGGCAGGCCAACTGATCTATAGCCCAACCATCAATCGAGGGTTGCGATCCAGCCTCAGGTCGAAACCGTCTCCCTGCAGGCACGACCGTCCTCTCTACGCGGCTTTCCGCATTGCCCACATCTCGCCTGGCCAGCGCAGACGGCGGCGGCAGCTGGGATCAGGCCTCGCTGGATCGGCAGGAGCTCGGTGAGTTCGCGTCGCAGCGCTGGCACTACGAGTGGAGGGCCGAGCCCGGTGAGTACGAGCTCTGTTGTCGAGCGACCGACGAGACCGGCAACGAGCAGCCGCTCCGGGCCGAGTGGAACCTCGGCGGGTACGCCAACAATTCCGTTCACCGGGTGCGCGTGTTCGTCACGGCCCCCTAGAACGAGACCTGTAGCCGCCTTTTCGGTGGCTTCGCGCTGTCGACTCGCGGTGTGTCAGCTTGATCGCGAAATGCGAGTTGTTTGGCGATTACGTCGTCCTGTCACACCTCTACCCTCGCTCACGATGACGAGGACGGCCCTTCCGAAGCTACGCGACCGCAGGCCGCGCACGGTCGTGTGCGACGGCGAGCCGATCGAGGTTCGTGTTCGGGAGTCGAGCAGGGCACGGGTGGCGCGGCTCGTCGTCGGGCCGCGGCGGCCGCTCGAGCTCGTCGTCCCACGGCGGGTCAGCGAAGCGGAGATCGACCGGATCCTGAACGCCCGGCGGGGGTGGATCCGCGAACAGGCCTGGCGTGTGCGGGAGCTCGCGAGCCAGCCCGGCGCGCTCGGGCTTCTGCGACCCGGGCTCGCCGCGCTCGCCGGCGGGCACGTGCCGATCGTGCGGACGGGCGGCTCGAGAGCCACCGCCGCCCTCCGGGGCGGCCGCCTGACGGTCGCTGGCAGCGGCGAGCGGGTCGGGGAGGCGATCGCTCGTTTCTACCGCCGCGAGGCCCGCGCGCGCATCGAGAGCGTCGCGAAGTGGGAAGGTGCGAGGCTCGGTCTCAGCTTCACAGCGATCGCGATCCGCGATCAGCGAACCCGCTGGGGCTCCTGTTCGGGCACCGGCACGCTGTCGTTCAGTTGGCGTCTCGTACTGGCACCCCCGCCGGTGCTCGAGTACGTCGTCGTTCACGAGCTCTGCCATCTCCGCGAGGCGAACCATTCCGAGCGGTTCTGGTGGCTGGTCGAGAACGCCTCGCCAGGCTGTCGCGCGCAAGGGCGCTGGCTGCACGAGCACGCCTACGAGCTGCATGCGTTCGACCCCGCCGCGCTTGCATAGTCTCCGGGGGTCCGTGCTGAGCGCCGAGGGGAGAGGGGCGGTCGTGCTCTTCGCCTCGGCCGGCACTGCCGGCCGCGAGCCGCTTCCCCGGGCGCCTCAGCGCTCGCCGCGGAGCTCGTCGTCGATCAGCGAGGCTACTTCCCGGGCAGCGAGGCGCGCGACTCGGGCCTCTGGGAAGCTGAGCGCGATCCGCACCTGCTCGAGGCGAGCGTGCCCGCCATCTTCGCCTCCGGCGATGTCCGCCGCGGCCCGCTGCGCCTCGCCTCGACGGTCGGTGAACGGAGCATGAACCGTCGTCTTCGTGCATTAGTCCTTGCGGGAGGCGTCTTCTGGGCGCACCTGAGCGAGGGAGCCGTTCCGGTGGCGGAAGTACAATCGCCTCGCATGGATTCGGCCGCCCCCTCGATTCGCGCGGCCTGGCTTTCCAGGGCGACGAGGTGGGTCCCCGCAGTGGCGATCGGTCTCGCGCTCTTTTTCGAGACCCGGCTCTGGCTGGTCGCCAAGTTTCCCTACTTCCTCGACGAGGGCATTCTCGCGCTCTACGCTCAGGAGGGCCAGAACGCCGACCAGCGTCTGATCTCGCTCACCGAGGGCGTCCGTCCCGGTCTCGTCTGGATGACGCTCGGCGGGATGAGCCTGCACCTGACCCCGCTCGTCGCGATCCGTCTCTCGGTCGTGATCTTCGGCCTCGTGACCACGGTCTGCGGCACGGTGCTCGCGCTCCGCTACGCCGGGCGGACGGCGGCGATCGCCTTCGGCGTCCTCGCGCTGTTCACGCCGTTCCTCTTTTTGTACGAGTCGCTCGGTCTCCGCGACCCGGTGATCGCCGGGCTGATGGTCGCGGGTCTGCTGCTCGAGATCGAGCTGGCGCGAAAGCCGCGACTCGTCTTCGGGCTGCTGCTCGGCGTCACCTTCGCGCTCGATTACCTCGTCAAGGAGAGCGGCCGTGCGGCACTCGTGCTGCTCCCCCTCTCGCTCGTCTACTTCCCATTCGGCTCCCCGCAGCGGGTACGGCTCGCGGCGCAGTGGGTCGGGAACGTCGCGCTCGCCCTCTTCATGGCCTACCTGGCGACGTTGACGATGAGCCTCTCGAGCGCCTACGCGAACCTCGGGAACGTCGAGCGCTCGGTGGGGGTGATGCGCACCTTCGGCGACGTCGGTGCTCACCCGCTCCGCTACTTCGACCAGTCGTGGCCCGGCGTCCACGGCGAGTTGACCGCCTACCTGACCTACCCGGTGATCGTGCTCGCCTTCGCCGGGCTCGGGCTCGGCCTCTGGCGCCGGACGAAGCTGACCGCCCTCGTTGCGATCTGGGCGCTCGCCCAACTCGGAGCGGCGATCTGGCTCGCCGGGAACGTCTATGCCCGCTACCTCGTTCCGTCGATCCCGTTCATCCTCCTGCTCGCCGCGATCGGCGTGGAGGAGCTCGTCAGCCTGCTGAGAGCCCGGTTCGGCGGGACGCGCCGCGTCATCGTCGCCTGCGCCGCGGTCGGGGCTCTGCTGCTCGTGCCGGCGCTCGTGTTCGACGCCCAGCTCTCCTACGACGCGGCCGCGGCTCCGTTCCCGCCCGGAGACAAGGTCGCATTCGTCACCGGTTGGCCGTCTGGATTCGGCGCCCAGCAGACCGTCAACGAGCTCTCGATCTTCTCCACCGGCGAGCAGCTGACGCTTCTCTCCGACCCGAATCTCCAGCCGTTCCAGGTGGTCGTGCTCGCGGCGGTGCGGGGCCTTGACATCAACTGGATCTGGGTCAACGACCCTGAGGCAAGCCACGCCCAGGCGTTCCTGTCGGAGGGAGACCCGGTGCCGACCGGCGTCGGCGCGTTCCGAGAGGTCTGGGCCTACGACCGGCCGGACGGCGGCACGCCGATCAAGCTCTACGTGCGTCGGTAGGAAGCGAGCGACGACGCCGAAAGAGGTCGACCTTCAGCTTGCGGAAGCCGAACACAGCCATCTGCAGGAGCAGCCAGCCATGGCGAAAGCGCGAGATCTTCGTCTCGCCGTAGGTGCGAGCCTGGTAGCGAACGGGGAGGTCGACGATCTTGAGGTTGAGGCGGGCGGCCCCGAGCAGGAGGTCGAAGTCGCCGAACGGGTCGAAGTCGCCGAAATAGGCGCGGCCGGCCGCGATCTGCTCGTAGCGATGGCGCTCGAGCGCCTTCGTGCCGCAGAGCGTGTCCTTGACGGGTTGGTCGAGGAGCGCGGTGAAAAGGAGCGAGAAAGCCTTGTTTCCGAGCAGGTTGAGGAACCGCATCGCGCCCGGCTCGATCCCGTACACGAGCCGCGAGCCGTTCACGAACTCCGCGCGGCCATTTGCGAGCGCGGCAAAAAACGGCGGCAGGTCGCGCGGCCTCACCGTCAGGTCGGCGTCGAGGATGATCAGGATGTCCCCGGTCGCCTGCGCAAAGCCGAGCCGGACCGCGTCGCCCTTCCCGTGCCCGGACTGTTCGATATAGACGATCCGGCGGTCGGGATGGCGCTCGATCTGGCGTTCGATCTCCTCGCGCGTGCCGTCGGTCGAGTGGCCCTCGACGAAGATCAACTCTGTCCCCGGGCCCAGGAACGCCGTCTCCTCGACGATCCGCTCGACCATTCCCGCCTCGTTCTTGGCCGGGACGAGCACCGAGGTGCTGAGCTCGCGCGGCTCCGGTTCGGGCTGCGGGCGCGCGACGATCCAGTAGGTCAGGCAGAGGTGCCTGACGACGGGAAGGTTTGCGAGGAAGCCGTTGCAGAAGCCGGAGAGAACCGGGATCCGCGTCGGAACCAGGATGCGCCGCACCTCGGTTACGGGCTCGAGACCGGCGAGGCGGAGCAGGTTGTCGACGTCCTGCGGAGTCACCCAGTTACGGAGCGGTGTCCGCCGCCGCAGCCGAGCCAGCTCGAGGACGCGCAGTGCCGGCCGCCAGAGCTGGCTGAAGGAGTGGATGACGATGCGGGTCTCCCGGTGCGAATGCCGTGCGACGTTCTCGAACAGGCCCAGCAGGTCGTCGACGAACGGGAGCAGATCGGAGAGGACGACGTAGTCGAACGTCCGACCGAGGTCCGCGTTCTCTGCCGCTGCGATCTCGAACCGCAGCTCGGGGTGCCTGGAGCGGGCGATCTCGACCATTCCTGAGCTGACGTCGACCCCGGCGCCATCGGAAGGAGCGAGCGCTGCGAGCAGGTCGCCGGCGCCGCTGCCGAGCTCGAGCACGGATGCTCCCGGCGGGACGATCGCCTGGTGCACCGCCGTCACGAGGTCGTGGTAGCCGCGTGTGCGGCGTGCCCAGCGCTCCTCGTGGGGCGCGAGGTCGTTGAATGCGCGCGCCGTCTCGGCGTACGGGTCCTGCTCGAGACCCGTTTGGGTTGCGGTGGCGGCGGCGTTCATCAAATCCCTAGAGTAGTCCGCCGATGAGCCTCTTCCTGCCGCCACGTGAGCTCGTGACGAAGCCGGATGCCGAGGATCCGATCGAGTACTACTACCGGCCGCTGACGCGGTGGCTCTACCGGGCGCGGCTCCGCGACACGCTGCTCGTGCTCGGCGAGGGCCCCTACCAGGCGGTGCTCGACGTGGGCTACGGATCGGGCGTGTTCCTGCCCGAGCTCGCCCGCCGGTCGAAGCGGCTCGTCGGGATCGACGTGCACTCGGGTCGCGAAGGGGTCGCGGAGATGGCAGCAGGTCTCGGCATCGAGGTCGAGCTGCTCGACGCGTCGCTCTACGAGCTGCCGTTCGAGGACGGGTCGTTCGAAGGACTCGTCTGCGTGAGCGTGCTCGAACACCTCCGCGAGCTCGTGCCGGCGCTCGCAGAGCTCCGCCGGGTCGTCCGCGACGGCGGCGTGCTCGTGTTCGGGACTCCGGTCCGGAATGCGGCCACGAGCGCGTTCTTCCGCTTCGTCGGCTACGACCCGACCGAGCTCCACCCCTCGAGCCACCGGGATATCGAGGCGGCGATCAGGGCGGTCCCGGGCCTCTCGCTCGAGCGGCGCCTGCACTTCCCGCGTCTGATGCCGCTCGGCATGGGCGCCTACGTCACGTTCTGCGCGCGCGCAGGCTGAAGCCGAGCTGACCCGGCGCGAGCGCGCCGGTTTCAAGGCCGCCGTCGGAGCCGGCCGACTCGGGAGGAGCACGGGCAGCTGAAGAGCTCGTGCGGGCCAAGCCCCTGAGGACAGCAACCGGTGTGACCGGCCCCGGGATGAACGGACGCTCGAACCTGCGCGTGCCCCGAGCCCGGCGCAACCCGCGGGCGGGTGGAGCAGCGTCGGCTCAGATCGTGAACTGCCCGTCGCGATAGATGACCTTCGTCCTCCCGCCGGGCAGGTGCGCGGTCGCCTGTCGGCGCGCCGTCGACACGATGTCGGTGTGGACACTCGACTCGTTGAAGCCGAGCCGGCGCCAGTCCCGCTTGGTCTGCCGGGCGATGTCGCCGGCGTACCCGTCCTTGTAGGCGCTGCCGAGCGCGAGATGGAAGTTCCCTTCGGGGCCGCCGCGGTTCTCGTCGTAGAGCGTCTCGGCCATGTAGCGCGTGATCGGGCTCAGGCGCCCATCGGTCAGCGAGACCTCGCCGACCCGACTCGAGCCCTCGTCGCTCGCGATCATCGCCAGCAGCAGGTCCTGATTTCGGGACGCGGTCGCCTCGACGAGGCGGCCCTTCTCGAAGGCGAGGCGTACCCCTTCGATTAGGCTGCCGTAGCGGTAGAGCGGCTCGGTGAAGGAGATGGTGCCCTCGGTCCGGCGGAAGTCGGGCGAGATGAAAACCTCGAAGCTCGGGATGTTGTGTCCGCTCGCCCCCAGCCAGCGCCGCTCCCGACCGGCCGCGATCCGCAGGTCGATGCCCTCTCCCTCGACGTGCAGGCTCTCGATCTCGAGCTGGTCGAGGCGCTTCTTGACCCGGTCGATCTCACGGAACGTTTCGCGCCAGCGTTTGATCGGGTTCGGGTCGTCGAGGAAGCACGCCTCGATGATCTGCGCCCAGTAGGCCTTGTAGCTGAGCCGTGCCTCCTTCGCCATCGCCGGCGTGCCGTAGCTCGCGAGCGTCCAGCTGAAACGGCCTTCGGCCTCCTTCTGGTCGATCCAACGCTTGTAGGGCCTCGCGGTGCGCCGTTCGAGCATCAGCTTGCGCGGGTCGACGCCGTCGAGCTCCCGAGGTTCACTCGAGGAGCGAACCACCAGGCGGTGGTCGATCGTCTCGGCCAGCCCGCGGTAGTAAGCTCGGTGGAACGTGGAGAGTTGGTCGAGCGAGGCGAGTTCGACCGCGGCTCGCGCGACCCCGGTCGGCGTGTAGTCGGGGATACAGGTAGCGCCCGCCCTGAGCACCGCATTGCGCAGCGCCACGAACAGGGGCTTCGCGTCCTCGGCGGCGGAGACCTGCACGACGTCGCCGCGCGCGACTCCGCGTCGGTTTCCGAGCGCGAACCCGACCAGCAGGTCCGCGTAGCGCTCGACGATCTCTTCGTCCGGCCGGTAGGTGATCGTCCAACCTTAGACCGCAGTCCGTTCACCGTATCGCCACACCTGCGGGGGGAGCCGGCCAGGCGGTGGATGGGCCGGCTCCCCGAGTCCGGCGAAGCGATTCCCGAACAGCGGCCTCACGAACCGCTGTCGATTTGTTAATCCGCTCGCGGCACCATCCCCCCGAGCAGGCACAATTGGATTCGATGCCCGACGAGGACTCACAGGTTACGCTCGAGGCGGCCCACCACGAGAGCGCCGATCAGGACCCGCGCGACGACTGGCTCGGCGGGACGCCCGAGCTCGAGTGGTTCCCGGACGGCGAGGCGAGCCGGGAGGCACCCCGGCGTCGCGGCGTCGTTTCTGTGCGTGGGAGAGGCGCAAAGCACGAGTACGCGCTCGACCCGGCGCTTCGACGCCGCCGCCTGGTAGCCGCGGTCGCGGTCGTGGGGCTCGTTATCGCTGTTGTCGTAATCGCGCTGGTCGCGTTCGGGGGAGGGAGCGGCAAGCCCCTTACGCCGACCACGCCGACGACGCCGCTGACGACCACAACATCGACGACCACCACCCGGTCGGGAAGGACGAAGACTCCCGTCACGCATCCTTCGACCTCGCTGAAGCTCGTGCTTCCGGCCTCGGGGAAGCTCACGCTCGGTGATACGGGGAGCGCCGTCAAGACGCTCCAGAAGGCACTCGTTAAGCTCGGCTCGGGCGCGCTGACCGCGGACGGCAACTTCGGTTCGCTCACCGAACGGGCCGTCGCGGCGTTCCAGCAGGCGCACGGGCTCACAGGGGACGGGGTCGTCGGTGCGAAGACCGCGGCGGCGATCAACGCTGCGCTCGCAGCGGGCTGATTCCACCACGCCGCCGCCCCGGCGGCGGCGATCTGCTGTAGTCCGCGTGGCGGATGACGTGGGCCTCGCTGATCTGGAAGAACTTGCTCAGGCGGCCTGCCCGGACGATCTTCACGGCGGTCGGTGTCGGCCTTGGCGTCGGGCTGATCGTGGCGCTGCTCGCGATCACGAACGGCGTGTACCGCACCGCGAACGACCTCACGCACGTCGGCAGGGCCGATTTCGGCCTCTACCAAGCCAATGTCAGCGACTTCACGCGCTCGCTCCTTCCCGACTCGCTGGCAGC
>DATKRX010000108.1:0-4198 GCA_035531915.1 Gaiellaceae bacterium
CCGTGAGCGGCTCGGCCGCGCCCGGGCCGAGGACTTCGTCGACTACTACGCCCAGGTGAAGCGCGACGAGTGGTTGCGCTACCACGAGCAGGTCACCGACTGGGAGATCCGGGAGTACCTGACTCTCTTCTAGAGTAGAGGAAACCTCCATATCGAAAGCGGAGACCATGGCGGATTCTACGCCAATCAAAGCGTATTCTTGCCCAGAAACCAGAAACTTCATGTGGAGAAAGGCTCCATAACCGTCGAAGGAGTAGGCAGATGTGCGGGATCGTCGGGTTGTTCTGCAAGTCGCCGGAGCTCGAGCCGAGGCTCGGGGAGTACCTCTCCGCGATGCTCGTCCAGATGAACGACCGCGGGCCCGACAGTGCCGGCGTCGCCGTCTACCGCGACCCGGCTCCCGAGGGCGTGACGAAGCTGACCCTCTACTCCGCCGACTCCGCCTTCGACTGGGGCGCGGTCGGCGGCGAGCTCGTCGAGACGCGGGCCCGGCACGCGGTGCTGCTTCTCGAGGGCGACGCCGCGGAGGTCGAGGCGCGGGTCGGTGCGAGCTTCCCCGAGGTGCGGGTGATGAGTGCCGGGCAGACGATCGAGATCTACAAGGAGGTCGGCCTGCCGCACGAGTTCGCCCAGCGCTTCCGCCTCACGGAGTTCACGGGCACGCACGCCCTCGGGCACACCCGCATGGCGACCGAGAGCCGCGTCACAACAGAGGGTTCGCACCCGTTCTCGACCGGGCACGACCTCTGCCTCGTCCACAACGGCTCGCTCTCCAACCACAACCGGCTTCGCGAGGAGCTCCGCTACCACGGTCTCACCTTCCAGACCGAGAACGACACCGAGGTCGCGGCCGCCTACCTCACGTGGCGGCTGCGAGAAGGCGACACGCTCCAGGCCGCGCTCGAGAGCTGCCTGCAGGCGCTCGACGGCTTCTACACGTTCCTCGTCGGCACCGCCGACGGCTTCGCCGTGCTGCGTGACCCGATCGCCTGCAAGCCGGCCGTACTCGCAGAGACCGACGACTGGGTCGCGATGGCGTCCGAGTACCGGGCGATCGCGGTCCTCCCCGGCGCGACCGACGCGCGGATCTGGGAGCCGGAGCCGTCCGTCGTCTACGCCTGGGAACGGATGCTCGTCGGGTGACGGCCACCGCGACAGGCGTCGAGGCCGTCGACCTTGCGACGATCCCGCTTCGGGTGCTGAACCAGCGCCTCCACGACGAGGCCGGGGACGCTCCGGGCCGTACGCACTGGCGCGTCCTAAACCCAAACGGCGCCCACGCCGTCGCGTGCGGTCTCGACGCACCGATCGAGGTCGAGATCATGGGGCACGTCGGCTACTACTGCGCCGGCATGAACAAGACGGCAACCGTGCTCGTGCACGGGAACGCCGGCACCGGGCTCGCCGAGAACATCATGTCGGGCGAGGTCGTGGTCGACGGCAACGCGAGCCAGGCGGCGGGGGCGACCGGACGCGGCGGGCTGCTCGTCGTGCGCGGCGACGCGGGTGCCAGGTGCGGCATCTCCATGAAGGGCGTCGACATCGTCGTCGAGGGCTCGATCGGGCACATGAGCGCCTTCATGGCCCAGCGCGGCTGCCTCGTCGTGTGCGGCGACGCCGGCGACGCGCTCGGCGACTCGCTCTACGAGGCGCATCTCTATGTCCGCGGCTCGGTCGCCTCGCTCGGCGCAGACTCCGTCGAGAAGGAGCTGCGCGAGGAGCATGCCGCCGAACTGCAAGCGCTGCTCGATCGCGCGGGCGTCGACTACGCCGTCTCCGAGTTCCGGCGCTACGGCTCGGCTCGCAGCCTCTACAACTTCGACATCGACAACGCCGGGGCGTACTGATGGCGGCCGGCGCCGACGGCGGTTGGCGGCCCGGGCTGCGCGAGTCGCACCTGTTCGACCGCAACGTCATCGCAGAGATCCAGCGGGCCGCCCGGGAGGGCATCTACGACATCCGCGGGTTCGGCGCCAAACGCAGCGTGCCGCATTTCGACGACCTGCTCATGCTCGGCGCGAGCATCTCGCGCTACCCGCTTGAGGGCTACCGCGAGCGCTGCGGAACAGAGGTCGTGCTGGGCACGCGCTTCGCGCGCACGCCGATCGAGCTGAAGATCCCGATCACCATCGCCGGGATGAGCTTCGGCGCCCTATCGGCGCCCGCGAAGCAGTCACTCGGCCGCGGCGCGACCGCGATGGGCACTTCGACCACGACGGGCGACGGCGGCATGACGGCGGAGGAGCGCGAGAGCTCGAAGACACTCGTCTACCAGCTGCTCCCTTCGCGGTACGGCATGAACCCGGACGACCTCCGCCGCGCCGACGCGATCGAGGTCGTCGTCGGGCAGGGCGCGAAGCCGGGTGGCGGCGGCATGCTGCTCGGCCACAAGATCTCCGACCGTGTCGCCGCGATGCGCGACCTACCGAAGGGGATCGACCAGCGCAGCGCCTCCCGCCATCCCGACTGGACCGGCCCGGACGACCTCGAGATCAAGCTCCACGAGCTGCGCGAGATCACCGACTGGGAGAAGCCGATCTTCGTCAAGGTGGGAGCGACCCGGACCTACTACGACGTCCAGCTCGCGGTCAAAGCGGGAGCGGACGTGATCGTGGTCGATGGGATGCAAGGCGGCACCGCGGCGACGCAGGACGTCTTCATCGAGCACGTCGGCATCCCGACGCTCCCCGCTGTGCGGCTCGCAGTCGACGCGCTCCAGGAGCTCGGCATGCACCGCAAGGTGCAGCTGATCGTGTCGGGCGGGATCCGAAGCGGCGCCGACGTGGCGAAGGCCCTCGCCCTGGGCGCCGACGCCGTCTCGATCGGGACTGCCGCGCTGATCGCGATGGGCGACAACAGTCCCGAGCACGAAGGTGAGTATCGGCGCCTCGGCAGCGCGGCCGGCTACTACGACGACTGGCAGGCAGGCCGGGATCCGGCCGGGATCTCGACGCAGGATGAGGAGCTCGCCTCCCGGCTGGATCCCGTGGTCGGGGGGCGCCGCGTCGCGAACTACCTGCGCGTGCTGACGCTCGAGACGCAGACGCTCGCCCGCGCCTGCGGGAAGTCGCATGTCCACAACCTCGAACCCGAGGACCTGGTCGCGCTCACGGTCGAGGCCGCTGCGATGGCCCGTGTCCCGCTCGCCGGCACGAGCTGGATCCCCGGCGTCAACTAGAGGTCGAGCCGAGCGCGTCCGAGATCGCCTGGGCGCGTGCGACAAGCGGCGCCACCGCCTTGCGCGCAGGGGTGCGCCCGAAACGGGGAACGGGCCCCTGGAGCGCGAGGATTCCGGCCAGTGTCCCGCCGTTGCCGAAGACCGGGGCCGCGATCGCGTTCAGCTCCGCCTCGCGCTCCTCGTACGCCTCGGCCCAGCCGCGCCGACGCACCAGCTCGAGCTCGTCCTCGAGCGCGGCCACCTCGGTGATCGTGCGCCCGGTGTAGAAGCGCAGCGGTGGCCGCGGCCGGCGCCCTGTGAACGCCAGCATCACCTTCCCCGCCGCAGTCGCGTGCGCGACCGAGGGCCGGCCGAGCTGCGTCACGCCCTGCACCTGGTGCGGTGCCGGGACGAAGTCGATCGTGACTGCGTCGGGGTCGCCCGGCAGCGAGAGCGTCGCCGTCTCCCCGGTCTCCTCGACGAGCGCCTCGAGGTGCGGCCGGGCAACGGCCCGCACGTCGAGTCGCATCAACACCAGGCTCGCGACCCGGACAAGATGGATGCCGAGCCGGTACTTCCCGGTCTCCGGCACGTGCTCGACGTAGTCGGACTCGACGAGCGTTCCGAGCTGCCGCGAGACCGTGCTCGCGGTCGTCCCGAGGCGGCGGGCGATCTCGTTCGTGCCGAGCGGCCCCTCCTCGGCGAGGACGTCGAGGATCGCAAGCGTGCGGCGGGACGAAGCGATGCGCTCCCGTGAGGGTTGACCGGTTCGCGCCATCGGGTTAGAGTTGCACGATACAGGATGCTATTGCTCAAGGCGCAATAACCAGAACATGACCTTCATCCTCGAATGCCCCAACTGCGGGCCGCGCGACGTCTACGAGTTCCGGTACCAGGGCGAGCTCACCAGGCGCCCGACCGGCAAACCGACGCAGCGCGAGCTCTCGGAATACGTGTACTTCCGAAGCAACGTGGCGGGCCCGCAGCACGAGTGGTGGTATCACCGCGCCGGGTGCGGCCAGTGGTTTATCGCAGAGCGGG
>DATKRX010000109.1:0-2852 GCA_035531915.1 Gaiellaceae bacterium
GACCGACTCGACACACACCAGCCGCCCCTACGCCTCGCCGCCTGACCAGCCAGATACGTGCGCGAACTTACGAGCCAGACCACTAAGGCTGCGAACTCGGCCCGGCGTGGAGCAGAGCACGTTTCTGCTTGCTGGGTCCGAGCTGCCGCGGCGCCGGTACAAGGTCCGCGCCGACGAGGGCCGGAGAGGAGCGCAATCGTGTTCAACCTCTCGGGTCACGGCCAGTTCGGCATCGCCGCCTCCGACAACTACATCGCCGGGAAGCTCGTCGACCTCACGCTCTCAGACGACGATCTCGCCCACGCGCCCGCGGCGATCGAGGGCCTGCCGGCGCCCACTCGGACAATCGGGCTCGGAGTCCCCCGTCAGAGCGCGAGCGGCGGCGAGCCGATCCGGCCGCCGCCCCGGCGCCGGCGCCTCGCTGCTCGTAGGCTCCTGCGCTCAGTGCACCACTCGGTCGGATGGCTTCCGGGGCCCGGCGAGTGCAGACAACGGCGAAGAGCTTCCTCGACGCCCTGATCAAGACGGCCGAGTTTCCGGACGAAGCTCCGGCGCTTCCTGAGCAGCACCGCCGCTGAGGCCGGGCTGAGGCCGGGCTGAGGCCTCAGCGCTACAACCTGCTGCTGATGATCAAGACGGGCGCGGCCAGAGGCGCCCGTGACGGTCGGGAGCCTTCGCGAGAGCCTCGACCTGCGCCAGCCGGCGGTCACCGAGCTCGTGCAGCGGTCGGGCAGGCCTGGCTGGTCGCGCGGTCGCGCTCACCGCATGACGGGCGAGCGATCAACCTGCAGCTGACCGGCGAGGGCGAGAGCGACTCGTGCACGTGTTCAAGACACTGACGGAAGACAGCGCCGCGCTCGTGGAGGGTTTCGAGCGGCTCGGAGAGCGCTTCCGGGTCTCTACCGGTCGGCGCCCTCGTTCGCCTTCGTAGCAGCGAGCGGAGTCGGGGCGTTGGGCGCGCCGCCGACGAAGTCGAAGACACGGATCCGGAGCCGCTCGATCTGCGACTCTTCGGGATGGAACCGCGAGATCGATCTGCCGAGCTTCTCACCCTCGATCGGGTAAAAGAGCTGCGCCCACACCGACCCGGGACGGGCGAGCCGGGTCGCCGTGACCAGCCCGACCGGGGGCAGGAACACGCTCAGTAGGCCGAGGGTCAGCTTCCCCTTCAGGCACGTCACGATCGAGAGCAGGATGTTGACGGCGATCACGGCGAACCCGATCGTGCGCGGGATCACGGTCTGGTCGTGGATGCCGAACGGCGAGATCCCGACCAGCAGCACCGCGCCGAGGAGCAGCCACATGATGCAGGCGTCGATCGACCGGCGCCCCTCCTCGGTCCAGTAGACGTCGCGCAGGTGGAAGGTCAGCGCGAACTCGTCGAGGATGAACGCACCGCCGACCCCGAAGGCGATCGCGAGGATCTCACGCCCGTCGTCGCCTGGGTTGAGTGAGATGTCGAGCATGCCGCTCGCAAGCACGAGCACCACCCCGACCACCATGTGGTGGACGTGAACCTCCCCGATCCGACCGCTCGGCCAGTTGTGCCGGCGCGCCAGACGCGTGTAGAGGCGCGCGAGTACGAAGGTCAGAAGCGACGCGGCGAGCAGCAAGAGGAGCGCCTGGTGACCGGCGAGCCCGTAGCGGTGGATCTCGACCGGGTCGCTGATCACGTGCCTGAGGTGATGTATGTGCACCGCACCAGACTTTAGGAGGTCCGGCGGCCTACGGGGCGAGGGGCGTGTTGACCTTCGGTTAGGAGCGGCCACGCTAGGGTGCTCGCGTGTCGCTCCGCGAACGCATTCTCGCCAGTACGCCGTCGCGCCGCGAGTGGGCCGTGCTCGCCGTCCTTGCAGGGGTTCTCGTCGTGCTCACCGTCCTCGTCACGCTCGGGACGCTCACGCGCGTCGACCAGTATTCGCTCGACCATTTGATGCCTTGGCTCGATCCGACCCAAAGGGTGCGCAACTCGACCGCGGGCTACTGGCGGCCCTTCGGGCTCGGGATCAGCACCGGCCAGAAGCTGCTCGACCTGCTCACGTATCCCTGCTCTCTCTTGATCTCGGCGATCTGCGTTGGTGGTGCCGCGCTCGTTCTGTGGCGGCGCGGGTTACGCGTGTCGGCTCTCGCACCGATCGGCGCCTGGGTGATCGGAAACGGCGTCGAGTGGGTCGGGAAGCACGCGCTCACGCGCTCGGCGCTCTTCGGCACCGCCGACGGCGTGCGAATCCATGTGGCGAACTTCGACGACTCGTTCCCGAGCGGTCACATGATCCGCGGCATCCTCGTCGCCTACGCGGTCGTTCTCGCCTGGAACCTGCGCCCGCGGTGGATCGTCGCGCTCTGGGTGGCGACGGTGGCGCCTACGCTCGTGCTCATCTCCGCACACACACCGACCGATGTGGTTGGCGGCGCGCTGATCGGAGCGATGCTCGTCCTGCTGATGCAAGCTGCGGTGCGGCCCGAGCTCGTCAGGCACGACCGGTGAGCCCGGGCGGGACAGGCGTGGGGGAGGTGCTCGGTCGGCTCGAGACGGGTGCGCTCGGCGATCCGCTCCCGATCGTCGCCTACCTCGCCGGACAGCGCGTCGTGCTTCCCGCGGTCGAGCTGAACGACGCCCGACGGCGCGCACTGCTCCTGCTCGCGGCGGGCGGCGACCCACGCCGCGAGCTCGGCGTCGACGATCGCGCGGTGAAGGCGCTCGCGGTCGACTTGCACAGCGACGGCCGGCGAGCCGAGCTCGCCGCGGGCATCGACGAGATCGTCCTGCTCGCGCGAGCACTTCCGCACGTCCGCACAGCCGCGCTGTTCCTCGCCGCAGATATCGATCTCGCCTGGAGGCTGTTCGCGCT
>DATKRX010000110.1:0-18498 GCA_035531915.1 Gaiellaceae bacterium
CGTCGGTCGGCAGGACAACGTCTCGGCCGTAGTCTTGCCGCGCACCGACGAGCAGCGCGACTACGTCCGCTCGCTCGCGCTGCCCTCGATGATCGTCCCCGATCGGGCGATCGACGCTCAGTCCTTGATCGCGCTCGCGGATCTCGTCGTCTCGGCCGGGGGGACGATGAACCGTGAGGCGGCCGCGCTCGGCGTGCCTGTCTACACCACCTACGGCGGCCGGCTCGGAGGAGTCGACGAGGAGCTGATCCGCCAGGGCCGGCTGCGACCGCTGACCGACCCGCGCGCGCTCGAGCTGGAGAAACGGACGACGACGAGCGCCGGGCGGGTGAAGCGCGACCCCGGGCAGCTCCTCGAGCTTCTGCTCTCGTCCCTCAGCGCCTAACCGAAGGCGACTTGGCGAGCGCGGCGGCGGCGGGCCGCGATCCGTCGGCAGATAGGGGTTCGGCGGCGACGCCGAGCGCCTCCTTGACGACGACGTAGAGCTCGCGGCCGAAGCGCTCGAGGCGCTTCGCGCCGAGCCCGTGGATCGCAGCGAGCTCGGCCGGCGAGCTCGGCCGGCGAGCGAGCAACTCGTCGATCGTCCGGTCAGGGAAGATCACATAGGCGGGCACGCCCTCGGCGCCGGCCCGCTCGCGCCGCCAGCTGCGCAGGAGATCGGCCGCCGGTGACAGGTCGCGGGCCCGCTTCTCGGCCGCTGGCGCCGGGGTGCGGCCCTCGATTCCGAGCTCGGCCAGGAACGGGCTCGGCCGCTTCGACCAGGTCAGCGCAAGCGAGTGCCGGGCCCGCGTCAGCCCGACGTAGAGCAGTCGGCGCTCCTCGCCCTGCTCCTCCGGGGTGCGGGCGAGCTTCGACGGGAGCTCCTTGTCATCGAGCCGGGGCAGGAAGACCGCGTCGAACTCGAGCCCCTTTGCGCGGTGGTAGGTGAGCAGGTGAACGCCGCGTGCCCCTTGCCCGCCGGCGTCGAATCTCCGACGGAGGTCAGAGGCGAAGTCGGAGCAGGTGCGTTCGCCGTCGTCGAACTCGGCCGCGAGCCGCACGAGCCGCGCGAGGTCGGACTGGCGCGTCATCTCTCGCTCGCCGAGCTTGTCGGGGAGCGTTCGGTGCATTCCCGCCTCCTCGGCGAGCGTCCGCACGCGGACGGCAACGCTCGTCGAGCTGTCGCGGTCGAGCAGCTTGAGCAGCCGTCGTGCGGCGTCACGGGCGAGTAGCGAGGAGCCCTGGAACGCCATGCCCGCCTCGTGGAAGACCTCTTCGAAGTCGGCCAGGCGGGCGTTGGTGCGGGCGAGCACGGCGATCTCCTCGTAGGGGGTACCAGCCGCGTGGAGCCGTTCGGCCTCGACGGTGATCCAGGCGTCCTCGGCCTCCTCGGTCGCAAACGACCGGGCAACGGGGGCCGGCCCCGAAGGGCGGGTCGGCCGCAGCACCTTGTCGGCGCCACCGAGTCTCGGCACCAGGCGGTTCGCGAGCTCGAGCACCTCGGGGCTCGAACGGTAGTTGCGCTCGAGCCGGACGACCGTCGCGTGCGGGAAGCGCTCCTCGACCCCGAGCAGCCAGCGCGGCGAGGCGCCGGTGAACGCGTAGATCGACTGGTAGTCGTCGCCGACGACGCAGATGTCGTCGCGGTCGCCGAGCCACTGCTCGAGTAGCGACTGCTGGAGCAGGTTGACGTCCTGGTACTCGTCGACCGTGAATGCGCGGTAGCGGTCGCGGAAGGTCGCGCGCGCCTGCGCGTCGCCCTCGAACAGCCGCACCGCCAGCTCGAGCAGATCCTCGAAGTCGATCTCGCCGCGCTCGGCCTTGCGGCGCTCGTACTCGTGGTAGACCCACGCCATCAGGTCGGCCGGGATCGGCGGGGAGTGCGCGCCGAGCGCGCCGAGGTAATGCTCCGGGCCGACTCGCTGTGCCTTCGCCCACTCGATCTCGGTCGCGAGGTCGCCCGCCGGCCGGAACTTGAACGGCGGCGGCAGCGTGTTCGCGATCTGGCGGAGCAAGAGCGCCTTGGTCGGCAGGATCCGCCCGACCCGGCCGGGCGCGAAGTAGTGAAGTTGCGCGAGCGCCGCCGAGTGGAAGGTCCGCGCCGCCACTCCCTCGACTCCGAGCGAGGCAAGCCGCGACTTCATCACTCCGGCCGCCTTGTCGGTGAAGGTCACCGCGAGGATCTGGGAGGGACGGAACGCTCCGGCGGAGACCTGGTAGGCGATCCGCCGCGTGATCGTCGTCGTCTTGCCCGAGCCGGCGCCTGCGAGGATACATACGGGCCCGCGGACGGCCTCAGCCGCACGCCGCTGCTCGGGATTCAGGCCATCGAGAACCTCCACCGAGCCACCCTACCCGCGTTCCCGGCCGGAACCCGCGGCGAAATCAAGCCGATCCCGCCACGAAAGCCGCACGTCGCGTGGAACGCGTGGAGCGCGTCCAGGGTCAGTGCAAGGTGTCCTCGAGCACAGCGGACCCGTCGAGCTGCGGCGCCGCGATCATCGAGCGGAGCTTCGGCGTCACGCTGTAGGCGTCGTTCTCGGCGACGAGGCGCTCGAGCTCGTCGAGCTGCTCCTCGAGCCATGCGCCGTCGATCGGTTGGCGGATCGCGCGCATGATCTTCGGATGCTTGGTCTGGCGGATGATCTCGCCGTCGTTCCACAGCTCCTCGTGCATCTTCTCGCCGGCACGGGAGCCGACGAACTCGATCTTGATCTGCTCCTCGGTGCGACCGGAGAGCTCGATCATCTGCCGGGCGAGGTCGAGGATCTTCACCGGCTCGCCCATGTCGAGCACGTACACCTGCCCGCGGCCGCCCATCGAGCCCGCCTGCACGACGAGCGAAGCAGCCTCCGGGATGGTCATGAAGTAGCGAGTCATCTCGGGGTTGGTCACGGTGACCGGGCCGCCGCGCTCGATCTGGCGGCGAAAGATCGGGATCACCGACCCGGAGGAGCCGAGGACGTTGCCGAAACGGACTGCGACAAACCGTGTCGCGACGTCGTCGCGGTGCGCGAACGACTCGACGATCCACTCGCACACCGCCTTCGAGGCGCCGAGGAGGTTCTTCGGCTTCGCCGCCTTGTCGGTCGAGATGAACACAAAGCTCTCGACGGCGAAGTCGACCGCCACCTGGGCGATCACGCGGGTCGCAAGGACGTTGTTCGTGACCGCCTGCATCGGGTTCGACTCGAGCATCGGCACGTGCTTGTAGGCCGCAGCGTGGAAGACGACGTGGGGCTTGTACTTCTTGAACACCTCCCGCATGTTGGGCCCGTCGCCGCAGTCACCGAGCACGGCGAGCACGGCGGTGAAGTGCCGCTCCTCGACGAGCTCGCGCTGCACCTCGTAGAGCGAGGATTCGGCCTTGTCGACCAGGACGAGCCGCTTCGCGCCCAGGCGGACGACCTGGCGGCAGAGCTCCGAGCCGATCGAGCCGCCCCCGCCCGTCACGAGCACGACGCGGTCCTGGATGTACCCGGCGATCGCGTCGAGGTCGACGTCGACCTGCTCCCGCCCGAGAACGTCCTCGACCTGCACGGGGCGGATCTGCACGGCGAGATTGGCGTCGCCCGAGAAGAGCTCGTGCAGGCCTGGCAGCGTCTTGACCGCGATGCCCTCGGCGCGAGTCGTGTCGATGATCTTTCGCCGAACCTCGCCGGGGGCGGACGGCATCGCGACGAGCACCTCGTCGGGCCGGTGGTCGCGGAGAATGTGGCCGAGCTCGTCGGTGGTGCCGAGCACGCGGACTCCATGGATGCGCGTGTGCTTCTTCCGGATGTCGTCGTCGACGAAGCCGACCGGCGTGTAGGCGAGCAGGCGGTTCCGCTGCATCTCCCGGACGATCAGCGCACCGGCATCACCGGCGCCGACGACGAGCACCTCCTTGCCGCGGACGACGATGCCGCTCGCGGGGCGCTCGATCAGCGAGCGGGCGAGCAAGCGCGTCCCGGCGACGAAGGCGAGCAGCAGCAGGAAGTCGAGGGCGACGATCCTCTTCGGCAGGTGAGCGGTATGGGCCGGCGGGAATGCGTAGAGGACGAGGCCGAGGACGACGCAGGCGGCAGTGACGCCCCGCGCGGCGCCCCACATGTCGCGCGTCGAGACGTAGCGCCACCAGCGGTTGTAGAAGCCGAAGACGACGAAGACGGCGAGCTTCAGCACGACTACGACCACGAACACCCGCCACGAGAGGAACTGTCGATAGAAAACCGGGACGCTGCGGTCGAAGCAGAGGAAGAAGGCGAGCCACCAGGCGCCGGTGATCAGCACCGCGTCGGCGGCGAACTGCCAGATGCGATGCCGGTTGATGGGAAACGCGATCACGCTTGGACGAGACTCGACGCGCGTCGCAGCACGTCGACCACCTCGGCCTGCTGCTGCTCGGAGATCCCGCCCCACATCGGCAGGCAGAGGTTCTCGCGAGCGGCTTTCTCAGTCTCGGGGAGCTGCCCCTCCGAGTAGCCGAGATGGCGGAGCGCGGGCTGCAGATGGAGCGGTGGCTCGTAGTAGGAGGCAAAGCCGATCCCTGCCTCCGTGAGCGCCGCCCCGAGCCGGTCGCGCTCGGCAGTGCGGACGCAATACATGTGGTAGACGTGGCCGGGCTCGTCGCGTGGGAGCTCGGCGACCTCGCCCAGGCCGAGCTCCTCGTAGCGCGCCGCAGCCTCGCGGCGGGCGGCGTTCCACCCGTCGAGGTGAGGCAGGAAGATGCGCAGCATCGCTGCCTGGACCGCGTCGAGCCGGCTGTTGTAGCCGATCAGCTCGAACTCCTTCTTCGCCTTCGAGCCGTGGAAGCGGAGCATCCGTATCCGTTCGGCGAGCTCGGCATCGTTGACGGCCACGAGGCCGCCGTCGCCGAGGGCGAACAGGTTCTTGGTCGGGAAGAAGCTGAATGTCGAGGCGATGCTCGTGGCGATCCCGGTGGCTCCGAAGGCCTGGGCTGCGTCCTCGACCAGCGGCAGGTCGAAGCGCGCCAGCTCGTCGATCGGCGCCGGGCGTCCGAAGAGGTGCACCGGCATGATCGCCTTCGTGCGCGGGGTGATCCGGCGCTCGATGTCGAGCGGGTCGATGTTGAGCGTGTTCGGGTCGATCTCGGCGAAGACCGGCGTCGCGCCGGTGCGGGCGATCGCCTCGGCGGTCGCGAAGAACGTAAACGCCGGGCAGATCACCTCGTCGCCGGCCCCGATCCCGAGCGCGTCGAGGACGAGCACGATCGCGTCGGTGCCGTTGGCGACCCCGATCGCCTGCTCGGTACCGAGGTAGTCGGCGGCCTCGCGCTCGAAGCCCTCGACCTCGGGGCCGAAGATGAAGCGGCCGCTCTCGAGTGTGCGTTCGAACGCCGCCGTCAGCTCCGGAATCAGCGGGGCGTATTGCGCCTTGACGTCAACGTGGGGGATCGGCATTCCCGGCCATGGTAATCGAGCGGCGGTGGCGCACTACGAGAAAAGCCACAAAGAGGACGACGGCCGCGGCGACCGCGAACTCGACGTACTGGAGGTAGTGGCGCGCCGAATGCCAGCTCGAGCCGGCCGCCCAGCCGATCCCGGCGATCGCGACGCAGAACGCGGCGATGCCGCCGAGGGCCGAGAGGACGAAGCGCGGGAACGGCACTTCGAAGATCCCGGCCGGGATCGCGACGAACGACCGCACGACCGGCGTTGCGAAGCCGAGCGGCACGGCGACGTTCCCGAAGCGGTCGAACCAGCGCTCGGCGCGCTCGATCCGCTGGCTCGTGATGTGCGCGTAGCGGCCGTAGCGCTCGAGCAGCGGCTGGCCTCCGCGGACGCCGATCAGCCAGCCGCAAGCCGCTCCGAACGTGTTGCCTGCGGCGCCGACGAGGCAAACCGACAGGTAGGCCGAGAACCCCTGGTGGAAGTGGTGGCCGAAGAGCGTCAGCCGCCCGGCGAGCGCCCCGGAGGCAAGCGCGCCGCCGTAGAGCATCGTCACCTCGCTCGCGGCCGGGAAGACCGCCGCGACCGTCATCAGCACGAAGACCGCCACAAGCCCGTGGTTACCGACGAAGGAAGTGATTTCGGCAGGCTAGCGGCAGGCCGATGCGCTCGTATCTGTCACCGCGTCGGGACGCTGGAAGCCCCGCCGATCGAGCGCTATCCGACGGGTGCTCCCACTCGAGCGAGCGTTTCTGGGACGTTTTTTCAGTAGACGCCTTGTCACCCGTGCAGCGCGAAGAGCGCGCTGGAGGACGCCGTGCCGACCGAGCTCGTCTCGGTCACGGTCGCCACGTAGGGGCCCGGCGGAGCCTTGGCGCCCGCAGCGGTCGTGCCATCCCAGGAGAGCGACTGTGTCCCGGCAGCGAGGCTGACCGCCGGCAGCGTCGTGACGAGCGTGCCGTTGGCCGCCTCGATCTGGAGCACGACCGACGCGGGCCGGGAGAGGGTTAAGCCGGCCTGAAGGCCGCCGCTCGCCGACCTCGGGACGGCGAGGCCCGAGAGCGTCAGGTCGTACTGGAAGGTCTGGTCGGCGGTCGAGGAGCGGTTCTGGTCATCGGTTGCCTGCACGTTCCAGTGCCACGTGCCTTCGGCGTCGAAGCTCGTCCAGGTGAAGCGGTACGTCCCCGGCTGGCGGCTGCCCGCGTCGACCTGGTGGGCTACACCGTCGGGGCCGATCACGCTCGCCGTCACGGTAGAGGGCCGCACGAGGCGGTAGACGAGCGACTCGCCGGCGGCCAGGTTGTCCTTTCCGAGTAGCGGCGGGGTCGGCGCAGGCGCGTAGACGCCCTGGTAGGCGACGAGCAGCGCCTCCTTGATCTTCTGCTCGCCCGACTGCGGCCGGTCGAGTACACGGCCGTCGAACGCGGCGGTGACGGACTTGCCGTACTGGAGTCCGGCAGCGGTGACGGCGCCGAGCTTCGCCATCGTCTGGGCCAGCTCGTAGGTCGTCATCCCCACGCTCTGGCCGGGCCGTCCGCCGTCGACGGTGACGGTGATTACTTGCCCGTCGGCGAGCTGGCCGACACCCGTCCGCGGCCGGCGGGAGGTGAGATCGATCGAGCTGAAGCTCTCGCCCGTCGAGAAGACGGGTTTCCCGCCCTTGACGAGCAGCGGACCGCCGCCCAGCGCCGAGACCACCGAGCCCCAGGACGGCGGCAAGATCAGCCGTACCGTAACCGCGGTACCCTGCGGCGCCTCCGCCTGGAGACTCGTGGCCGCGGCGCCGCTCGCAACCAGGACCGCCCCGTCCGCGGGGATCGCGATCGGGCTGGAGGCGCTCGAGACCGTCGTCACGGTGGCGTTCAGGTCGGTGTCGATCCCCGCCGCCGGAAACGGCTCGAGCACGGCCACCGCGCCGTTCGAGACGGTCGGGGTCGACGTGCCCCAGGCGGGCGTGAAGAGGACCGTCTCGTTCGCCTTGGGCGTCTGATTGACCGCCGCAAGCGCCTCCCGCTGGCCGGTCCCCCGCCACGTGCCCGTGAACGAGATACGCCCGACGTGCATGGCGCCGCTCGAGTCGAAGCCGATCGAGGCGCGCGCCGGGGTCGGCACCCGCTCGAGCGCCCCACCCACCATCACGATCCCCGACGGCACCGAGAGCGGGCCTGAGAAGAAGTCGCCGTTCACCCCAGCGACGGTCTCGTTCGTGGTGACGCTCTCCTCGAGTTGCGTCAGCGTCTCACGCGGCCCGGTAATCGTTCCGGTGCCGAGCACCGGCCCGATCGTCGTCAGCCCGGTCGGCGCCGGGGCCGTGATCACGGAGTAGACGACCGGCCCGTGCGAGGTCAGTTCGGTGTACTGCTCGAAGCTGACCCCCGTCATCAGCGCCACGGGCGCCTGTGCCGAGGCGAGCGGAACGAGAAGCGCGCCGCAGGCGAGCGCGAAGGCGGAAACGAGACGCATGACCCCGACCGAGGTTAGACGACGCCTGGGAACGTTCTGTTATCGAGCGCTCACCGGGCCGCCCGGGGCGACGGCGGCCGCGACGGCGATCCCGGCCCGGGCTCTCCCGCGAGGGCCGCCAACCCCGACCGACCATGAGTTCAGTTCCAGACGCGGACGTCGCGGTAGAGCGTGTCGCGCTGCACGGGGATCTTCCCGAGGCCCTTGATCGTGCGGACGAAGTCGTCTGTCGAAGCGCGGTAGGTGGTGCCGGCGGCGGAGACGACGTTCTCCTCGATCATGATCGAGCCGAGGTCGTCGGCGCCGAACTCGAGCGCGACCTGGCCGATCTTCATCCCCTGCGTCACCCAGCTCGACTGGATGTGGTCGACGTTGTCGAGGTAGATCCGCGACACCGCCTGGGTGAGCAGGTAGTCGAACGACGTCGGCATCGAACCACGCGGAACGAGCGCGCCCAGGCGGTTGCCGTCGTTTTGGAAGGTCCAGGAGATGAAGGCGCGGAAGCCGCGCGTCTCGTCCTGCAGCTCGCGGATGCGACGCATGTGCTCGACCCGCTCGGCGAGCGTCTCGACGTGGCCGTACATCATCGTCGCGGTCGTCGACATCCCGAGCCGGTGTGCGTGGCGCATCACGTTCAGCCACTCGGCGGTCTTGGTCTTCTTGGGCGCGATGATCTCGCGGACGCGGTCGACGAGGATCTCGCCGCCCCCGCCCGGGATCGAGTCGAGACCCGCGTCGCGCAGCCGGGTGATCGTATCGGCGAGGGTCAGCCTCGAGCGGCGCGCGATGTGCTGGATCTCCGGGGGCGAGAGCGCGTGGAGGTGCACGGTGTAGCGCTCCTTGATCGAGCGGAAGAGATCCTCGTAGAACTCGATCCCCAGATCCGGGTGGTGGCCACCCTGCATCAGGAGGCCGGTGCCGCCGAGCGCGAGCGTCTCCTCGATCTTCTTGTAGATCACCGGCTTCGGCAGCAGGTAGCCCTCGCGCCGGTCGCCGGGCCGGCGGTAGAAGGCGCAGAAGTCGCAGTCGGTGACGCAGATGTTCGTGTAGTTGAGATTGCGGTCGACGATGAACGTGATCCGGCTCGGGTCGGTGCGGCGCGCGCGGAGCTCGTTGGCGGCGCGGCCGACCGCGATCAGGTCGCGCGACTCGAGCAGCGCGAGTGCCTCGGCGTCGTCGATCCGCTCGGCGGCGAGGTCCTTGTCGAGGATCGCGGCCGTGCTCACGCTGCGCGCCTCTCCCCCGCGTGGGACCCGGCGGCGAGCAGGGACCTGGCCGCGCTCATCCGACGGCCGCCCCCGCGGTCACAAACCGGAACTCGGGCACCTCGTCGAGCTCGCCAGCGTCGCGGGCCAGCTCGAGGAACGTGTAGAGGCCGGCGCGCTCGCGGGGGCCGAAGCGGTAGCGGAGCTTCTCGAAATAGCGCGCCAGGAAGCCGGGTGGGTAGCCGTAGCTCGCGGAGGCCTCGTGTGCGAGCGTCTCGGGCTCCTCGCGCGCCGCGCGTATCGACTCGACAAGGGCTTCCTCGAGCTCGAGCAGCCCCGGATGCGGCGGCAGCGGCACCGCCCACACGGCGAAGACCATCGGCAGCCCGGTCCGCTCGAGCCAGAGACGGCCGAGGTCGTGATGGGGCGTCGGGTCTTCGAAAGCGGACTTCAGCGCCGCATCCCCGATCAGGAGCGTCGCGTCGGCCTCCTCACCGAGCGGGACGTGGCTCGCCCCGGGCAGCAGCACCTTCGTGAGCACGACCGAGGTGGCCGACTCCGGCGTGACCGCCACGGTCCGGATCTGGTCGAGCGGAAGGCGCGACACGAGCTGGATCGAGTCGACCGCCCCTTCCGAGGAGACACAGAGCCGCGGCAGCAAAAGCAGCGAGTCGGCGTGCCGGGCGTACTCGATCGAGGAGATCGGCGCCGCGTCGATCTCGCCGGCGATCAGCCTTCGGTTGAGCTCGGTGGGAACGCCGGTGACCTCCTCGTAGTCGGCCTCGACGCGGAAGAAGACCGGCGCCATGTTCGCGTACGAGATGCGGCCGAGACGGATCACGGCCGACACCGGCCCGGCCGCGTCGGTGCCAAAAGCTCGGAACGGGCGGTCACGCGTCCCACCTCTTGAGCTCGTTATAGAGGGTGTCGCGCTGTACCGGCACCCGGCCGGCGGCGCGCACGGTGCGGACCAGCTCGTCGAGCTTCTGCTCGGTGCCCGCGGTCGAGCCGGCGGCACGGAAGATCTCCTCCCGGACGAGCGTGCCCTGCACGTCGTTGGCGCCGAAATGCAGGGCGATCTGCGCGACCGGCAACGTGAGCGAGATCCAGTAGGCCTTGATGTTTTGGATGTTGTCGAGGAGAAGGCGCGAGACCGCGAGCATCTTCAGGTCGGCGGCGCCGGTCTGGAAAGTGAAGCCGCGCCGCTCGAACACGGTGTTCTGCGGGTGGAAGGCGAGCGGGATGAAGGCGAGGAAACCGCCACTCCGGTCCTGCTGCTGGCGCAGCCGCAGCAGATGCTCGATCCGCTCCTCGTAGGTCTCGACGTGACCGTAGAGGAGCGTGCAGTGCGTCGGGATCCCGAGCCGGTGGGCTGTATCGTGGACGTGGAACCAGGTGTCGGGGTGCTCCTTCCCCGGTGCGACGAGCCGGCGGACGCGGTCGGCGAAGACCTCCGCCCCGCCGCCGGTCAACGCGCGCAGCCCCGCGTCCTGCAACTCGCGCAGCACCTGCTCGTGCGTCAGCCCCGACAGCGTGGTCATGTGGTGGATCTCGGAGGCCGTGTAGCACTTCAGGAACACGTCCGGAAATGCGTCGTGGAGCTTCCCGATCGTCTCCACGTAGAAGTCGAAGCCCACGTGCGGGTTCTCGCCGTTCACCATGTGGATCTCGGTGAACTCGGTCTCCTCGCGCACCGTGAGTGCGTCCGCGACCAGCTCCTCGGGCGTGATCGTGTAGGCCCGCTCCTGCTTCTGGGTCGCCGCGAACGCGCAGAACTTGCACTTCACGCGACAGACGTTCGTCTGGTTGAGGTACAGGTTCTGGACGAAGAACACGCGGTCGTCGCCGCCGCGCAGGCGCCGCGCGAGGTCGGCGAGCTCCCCGAGCGCGAGCAGGTCGTCGGACTCCATCAGCGCGAGACCGTCCTCGAGGTCGAGCCGCTCGCCCGCCTCGACCTTGTCCCGGATCAGCTCGAGCGTCCTCGCGACTGCGATCGCCATCACGAGGCGCGGTCCACGACCGCATAGGTCAGCGCCTCGAGCTCCTCGCGATGCGCCGCCGAGCCGATGAACGAGCGCGCCTTGGCCGCATAGTCGAGCGCCGCCTCCCGCGAACGCGCCAGCGCGTCGGTCCGCGCGACGCGTACGAGCGCGCCGTCGAGCGGCCCGCCCGCGAGCGCGCGCCGGACGAACTCGTCCTCCTGGGCAGCCAGTAGCAGCGGCATGGTCGGTGTCCCCTCTCGCAGGTCGGTGCCGGGGATCTTCCCGGTGACCTGGGTCTGTCCGGCGCAGTCGAGGATATCGTCGGCGATCTGGAACGCGATCCCGAGCGCGAGCCCGTAGGCACCGAGGTCGGGATCGCCACCTGAGCCGAGCCGGCAGGCCGCCTCGAAGAGCTTCCCCGTCTTGAGCGCGCAGCGGTCGAGATAGGCGTCGATCGACGTCTCCGGCTTGCGCGTCTGGCTCCGCTGCATCGCCTCGCCCCGCGCGAGCGCCAGGCAGGCCTCGGCGAGCACCGCCACCGCCTCGGAGTCACCGGTCGCGGCGAGCTCGGCGAACGCGCAGGCAAACAGGTAGTCACCGGCCGAGAGCGCGGCCCCGGAGCCGAAGACCGACCAGGCGGAAGGCACCCCTCGCCTCATCCGGGCCCCATCGACGAGGTCGTCGTGGACGAGCGTCGCCATATGGACGAGTTCTGCGGCGACCCCCGCTGCGAACGGGGGATCGCTCTCACCCTCTGGCGAGGCCAGGAAGCAGAGCAGCGGCCGCAGCCGCTTGCCGCCGGCGACGAGCGCCTCTCCGGCGAGCTCGGAGGCGAACCCCGAATGCCGCTCGACCGCCTGGGCGAGGCGGGTCTCGAGCCCAGCCATGTAGGCGGCGAGCCCGGGAGTCGCGTCCACCGCGGCCAGCGCGTTCATTCCGCGATCCCCGTGTGCACAGCGATGATCGACCCGGCGAGCAGCCGGAACCCGACCTCACCGAACCCGGCGTCCCCGAGCAGCCCCGCCAGCGTTTCGGCATCCGGGAAGCGGGCGACAGAGGCAGGGAGGTAGGAGTAGGCCGCACCGCCCGGCAGCACCCGCCCGAGCAGCGGGACGACGCGGTCGAACCAGAGGGAGAAGAACGGCCGGAGCGCCCCGCGCGGCCGCGTGATCTCGAGGATCGCGAGGCGACCGGCGGGCCGCAGCACCCGGCGCAGCTCGGCCAGCGCGAGCTCGAGGTCGCCGACGTTCCTGATCCCGAACCCGATCGTCGCCGCGTCGAACGACCCGTCGTCGAACGGCAGCGCGAGCAGATCGCCCTCGACCCAGTCGACGACGTCGGTCTTACGCCGCGCCCGCTCGAGCATCCGGGTCGAGAAGTCGAGCCCGGTTACCGACTCGGCGCCGGCGCGGAGATCGGCGAGGGCGAGGTCCCCGGTCCCGCAGGCGGCGTCGAGGACACGGTCGCCCGGTCGCACCGCCGCGGCGGCCGCGACCCGGCGCCAGCGCAGGTCGAGCCCACCGGTCATCACGCGGTTCATCGCGTCGTAGACCGGCGCGATGCGGTCGAACATCGACCGGATCGAGTCAGGCGCGAGCGTCAATGTGACACCTATTGGCCCCAACGAGCCGAGAGGTCGTGCGCCAGGCCGACCTGGTCGAGCACGCGTGCCACCACGAAGTCGACGAGGTCGGCCACGCTCGAGGCGCCGTGGTAGAAGCCCGGGGCGAGCGGTAGGACCGTCGCCCCGGCCCGCCGCAGCGTGAGCATGTTCTCGAGCTGGATGGTCGAAAGGGGCGTCTCGCGCGGGCAGAGGATCAGCTTACGACCCTCCTTGAGCGCGACCGCGGCGGCGCGATGGATCAGGTTCTGGCTCACGCCCGCGGCCAGAGCGCCGAGCGTCCCCGCCGAGCAGGGGCAGACGACGTAGGCGTCGACGACCGCCGAGCCCGAGGCATAAGCGGAGTGGAAGTCGTTCGGGTCGAAGACGGTCACCGCCTCGCCGGCACCGGCGAGAAGCCGCGCCAGCACCTCGTCGCGAGAGAGCAGTGCATCACCGTGCAGCTCGGCCGCCAGCACCTCGATTCCCGCCGTGGACGCGCAGAGCCCGACCTCGCAGCCGCCGGCTGCCAGTGCCTCGATCAGCCGGCGGACGTACGGCGCCCCGGACGCGCCCGTGATCCCGACGAAGACGCGCACCAAGACAGCCTAGATCCCGCGGCTCACGCGGGGTCGGCTAGTGGTCGCCCTTCGATGCTTCGAGGAAGGTCGCGAGCGCCTTCAGGTTGGCTGCGCCCTGGCTCGCGAAGGGCGGCATCGGGCTACCCGCGTGGACGCACGACGGACACGTCAGGTGGGAGATCTGGAAAGCGATGCCCTGCCTCTTTGCGCCCTCGGCCGTCAGATCGGGCGCACCGAGGTTGCTCGAGCCGGAGCCGTTGTAGGTGTGGCAGTTGGCACAGCCGATCGAGGCGAAGAGGGTCGCTCCCTTGATCGCCTCCTTGTTGTGCGAGAAGCCCTCCTTCTTGGCCCACGTCTGCACCTGGCCGATCAGCTCTGCGCCCAGCGACTCCTTCGCGGTTGCGCCCTTGTAGGTGAGGATCGCCATCGAGAGCACCACGAGGATGCTCGCGACCAGGGCGACCGGCCGTCGCAGCGGGTGCCGCTCCGCCCGGACGTCGATGAACGGCATCGAGATCAGCAGGATCAGCAGGATCGTCGGGATGCCGACCGTGCCGAGCACCACCGACGAGGGCCATTTGAACACCCGCAGCAGGTAGAAGAGGAAGTAGAAGTACCAGTCGGGCCGCGGGACGAAGCTGAAGGTGCCGGGATCGGCGGGCTTGTCGTAGAGCTTCCCGAGCAGGCCCGAGCTCGTGTTCGCGTGGTTCCCCGGGATCGACCACTTCCAGACGATCGCGAGCGTGATGATCACGACCACGACGAACAGCGACATGATCGTGTCGTGGAGCATCGCGTAGGGATAGAAAGGCTTCCCGCGCTGCTTGACGTCCTCCTTGTACTGCTTGAAGACCTTGCGGCGCTCGACGACGCGGTCGCTACCCATGCGGCGCTCCCTTTGTCGCAGTGCTTCCGCTTGCCGCACCGTTGCCGCTCGACACACCGTTGCTCGGAGCCGACCCGTTTCGATTCGGCTCGGGCAGCGGCCCCTTGCCGGCTGCTTCCTTCGACCACGGCGGCGAGGTCACGCCGAGGCGGATCACGAGGTAGAGATGAAGCCCGATCAGGCCGGCGATCGCCGCGGGCAGCATCAGCATGTGGATCGCATAGAAGCGGCTGAGCGTGTCCGCGTTGATGTAGGTCCCGCCCTGCAGGAACTGCGCGATGAAGGGGCCTAAGAACGGCGCCGTCCCGTTCAGGTTGATCCCGACCGTGGTCGCCCAGTAGGAGGTTTGATCCCACGGGAGCAGGTAGCCGGTGAAGCCCTCTGCGAGCCCGAGCGCGAGCAGCAACACGCCGATGATCCAGTTCAGCTCGCGCGGGTACTTGTAGGCGCCGAACAGGAACACGCGCCCCATGTGCAGGAACATCAGGATGATGAAGACGGAGGCGCCCCACTTGTGCATCCCGCGCACGAGCCAGCCGGCCCAGACGTCGTTCGTGATGTGCTGGATCGACTTGTAGGCGGTTGCCTGACCCGGCTCGTAGTACATGGCGAGTACGACGCCGGTCGTCGCCTGCACGAGGAACGCGGTCAGCGTCGCCGAGCCGAGCGTCTGAAACCAGTTGATGTCGCCCGGGACGTTCCGGAAGAGGAAGTAGCGGACGGCCCCGACGAGGCCGGAGCGTTCTTCGAGCCAGTCCAGCGGATACAGGATCCGCTCCTGGTGAGTCATTCTGCGGGTGGCCATCAGTGCGGAGGCTGGATCGGGTACATCCAGGATTCGAGCCCGCTCACCTGTTCACCCGGGAACGAATAGGTCGTCTCGTGGATCTTCGCGTTCGCGCCCGTTCCCTCGACGAAGACAACGGAGAACGGCTTGCCGATGTACAGGTGCTCATCGATGATCGAGAACGAGTAACGGTCGAGCGCGCGTACGGGCGGCCCGGCGATCCTGTTGCCCTCGGAGTCGTACTGCCCCCCGTGGCAGGGACAGCCGAACCCAGACGGGGAGACGGGGATGGTCGTGACGTCCTTGTAGTGCGCCCACGAGGACGGCGGCGGCACGACGGCGTTGGGCGCCACCGGGCAGCCGAGGTGCGCGCAGCGGTTCGAGATGATCGTGAAGCTCGGCTGCTTGCCCAGGAACCCGTTGTTACGGACGAACGCCGTGCGGCGCGAAACCTCGCCCTGGCTCGGGTTCGTCGTGAAGGTCGTGATCATGTACTTGCCCTCGGGGAAGTCGGTCAGCGGGCCGACGTCCTGCTGCTTGACGCCCTGCTTGAGCAGCGAGGGCGCGAGCGAGAACCCGAGCACCGGCACGGTCACGAGGCCGCCGATCACGCCGCCGAGCCCGAGCGTCGAGATCTCGAGGAAGACCGAGCGGGAGACCTTGTCGTCGGGGCCGACGTCCGCGAGGCGCGGCCTCGGCTGCGCCTGGGGCGAGCGAGGGAGGCGTTTCTCGGGCTTCACCTCGGGCGCCTTCGCGAGCTCGGAGCCTCGGGTCAGCTCGCGAATCCAGAGAAAAGTGAACACCGCGGTGATGACCGCGCCGACCACGACGACGGGGGTGGCGACCACGAACCCGACGAGCAGCACGACAACACCGACGGCCAGGCCGACGGGCCACAGGCTTGGGCCGGGGACGTGCGGATGTTCACGGCTCGGTTCCAAGTCGCTCGCAACAAATATCACAAGTGACTGATCCTTGCCGTGATCAGTCAGGGCCCGAACTATGCCCTATCCGGCGGCTCCGCGCAGCAGGATCCGTCACACCCCGTACTCGGCCCAGCGCCGGTCGACGAGCTCCCGGACCGCCGCGCTCATTTCGATCTCGGGAGGCCATTCGCGCGCTCCCTCGTCAGGCCCCTTGGCGGTGGCATCGATTCCGAGCTTGCCGCCGATGAACTGGCGCGTCGTGGCGTGGTCGAGGTGATCAGCCGGCCCCTCGGTCAGGACCAGGTCGCGCGAGGGGTCGACGTTCGCGCCGACATAGAACATCACCTGCGCGTAGTCGTGCGGGTCGACATGCGCGTCGACTACGACGATCGCCTTGGTCAGAGACAGCAGCCCGAGCCCCCAGATCGCGTGCATCACCTTGCGAGCGTGGGCAGGGTAGCTCTTGCCGATCGAGACGATCGCGCAGTTGTGGAAGGCGCCGGCGATCGGGAGGTCGTAGTCGACGATCTCGGGCACCGAGGCCCTCAGCGCAGGCAGGAAGATCCGCTCGGTCGCCTTGCCGAGCCAGGCGTCCTCCTGCGGGGGCTTGCCGACGACGATCGACGGGTAGATCGCCCCGCGCCGCATCGTCATCGCGGTCAGATGGAAGACGGGGAATGGTTCGGCCGCCGTGTAGAAGCCGGTGTGGTCGCCGAACGGCCCTTCGCTTCTCAGGTCGCCCTGCTCGACGTAGCCTTCGAGGACGATCTCGGCGGCCGCCGGCACCTCGAGCTCGACGGTGACGCCCTTGACGAGGTCGACCGCCTCGCCGCGCAGGAAGCCGGCGAGCATCAGCTCGTCGATCTGCTTGGGGAGCGGAGCGCTCGCACTGTAGGTGCTCACCGGGTCGAGTCCGAGCGCGACCGCGACCTCCATCCGCCCGTCGGAGGCCAGGTAGTCGGCGCGGCCGTCCTTGTGCAGCTGCCAGTGCATCGCTGTCTCGCGCGGGCCGAGCACCTGCATCCGGTACATGCCGACGTTGCGCTGCCCGGAGCGTGCGTCTCGGGTGATCACGGCGGGCAGAGTGATGAAGGGGGCAGCGTCTCCCGGCCAGCAGGTCTGGACCGGGAGCCGGCCGAGATCGACCTCTTCGCCGCGAAGGACGATCTCCTGGCAGGCGCCCTTGCGGACCGTGTTGGGACGGGAGTCGGCGATCGACTTCAGCTGCCTGAGCCCGCGAATCTTGTCGGCGAGGCCCTCGGGCGGCTGCATCTCGAGGACGTCGGCGAGCTTCGCTGCGACGTCGTCGAGCTTCTCGACGCCGAAGGCGAGGCACATGCGGCGTTCGCTCCCGAACTGGTTGATGAGCAGCGGGTGCTCGCTTCCCTTCGGGTTCTCGAACAGGAGCGCCGGGCCGCCCGCCTTGACGGTGCGATCGACGATCTCGGTCACCTCGAGGTATGGGTCGACCTCGGCGGCGACCCGGACGAGCTCGCCCTCGCGCTCGAGCAGCGCGATCCACTCCCGCAGGTCGGCTGGAGAAGCCATCCAGACAAGCTACTAAGCGTTCCGGAAAGCCGCCGGAAGAGAAGGCGTGCGCCGCGGTCGCGGCGCAGTCGGTCGCGGCTCCGCGGCGGTCGGGAGGGCTGGCGCTGCGTCGTCTCGCCCGGGCCGATCGCCGCGGCGAGGCACCGCCCCGATCCCCACGCGGCGCGGGCCTTCGAGCGGGCTAGTAGGCGCGCGGCTTGCGTGCCTTGCGCTTGTGCGTGATCGAGCGGACGAGCTCGCCGATGGCGATCACGGCCAGGAAGGAGAGCCCGACGAACAGCATCCCGAGGATGATGTGCGTGCCATCGCTGGCGGCGTCGGAGATCACCGCGAGATCGTAGCGGCCCCCGCGCCGGGTGCGATGCGGGCGAGATGGCGGCGTAGGGCGGTCGCGATCTCGTCACCCGAGGGGTCGCCGCCCAGCGAGCGGGCCGCCTCGACCCAGGCAGCGCCGTCGCCCTCCGCGCCGGCGGCGCGCAGCGAGGCGCAGCGGGAGATCAGCTCGGCCATCGCGGCGACCGCATCGACGCCGCCCGCGTCCGACACCCGGACGAGGCCGTGCGCGTAGAGGTAGTCGCCCAGCAGAACGCGCTCGCTCTCCTCGCCGGCCGAGAACAGCCGGGCGCGCCCGTAGTGGACGAGGTAGGCCTCGTAGATCGTCTCGAGCCCGAGCGCGAACCGCTCCGGCGCGAGCAGCGAGAAGACCGGCTCCCACTCGGGGTCGACGCGGAGCGCCGCCGCCCAGAGCGGGCTCTCGCTCCGCGCATCCCCGACAATCGCCCTAGCGAGCATCGCTCTCCGATCGCCAAACCGAGGGCGTCCGATGCCACCGGCACTCGGCGCCGTTGCGCCACGAGCAGGGCTCTGCGCAGGACTCGCCGCCTCCGAGCGCTCGGCCTTGCTCGTTCCTCTCACCTTTTGCGCAGCTCCCCGACACAGCTGGCTCAGCCGCCCCCGAGGAGTTCGGCAACCGCGGCCACGGTGGCGTCGATCTCCTCGTCTCGGTGTGCGAGCGAAGGGAAGAGGCATTCGTACTGGCTCGGCGCGAGGTAGATGCCGCGGTCGAGCAGATCGCGGAAGAGCGCGCCGAAGCCCTCCGTGTCGAGCTGCTGCATCCGCGTCACGCGCGAGCGCCCGAGAAAGAAGGTGAG
>DATKRX010000111.1:0-36669 GCA_035531915.1 Gaiellaceae bacterium
GGCGAAGGTCTCCCAACCCGCAGGCGGAGTATCGACGGTGACGAACGAGCCGCCCGAATCGACGATCAGCGGCCGCACTAGGCCGTCGACGTCGAGCGCGACGAGCCCGGCCAGCCAGATGGTTGCAATCGCGAGGTAGGACCACATCAATCGACGCCAAGGTCTGCTCAGCCGACCGTCGGGGAAGAGCAACACTGGCAGGGGGAGAAGCAAGAGGACCGAGGCCCATTCGAGCGGAGTGAGGAAGACGGCGACGAGCCCGAGTGGCAGGTCAGCGTGGCCGAGCCGGTAGCGGAGCAGCGAGTACGCGATCGCATCGAGTCCGACAAGTGAGCTGGTGCCGAGTGCGAGCATGAGCCAGCCGACCGGGTTCCGTGGCTGCCGGTATGCCACAAAGCACCCGACTGCCGCGAACGAGGTGGTGGCGAGGAATATCGGCAGCGAGTCGGATAAACGGCGTGCGAGCGTCGCGAGCGGGACCGCTGCCACGTCCGCGAGGAACGCCAGGACGCCGCCCGTGAGTGCGATTCGCGGCGCCCCATGCAAGGGCGACCGAGGCATGAGCGCGCTCGGCGCGCCCAAGGAGCTAGGCACTGGATCCATCAGCCGAGAGCTTAGGCCGCCGGAGTCTCGGAACCGTTACGGTCGGCCGCCGTTCGCGTCCGGCGCCTCGCCTGGTGAACCCGACGATCCCGAGCGGCTGCGATCTCGAACACGATCAACGTGCAGGACCGCAACGCGCGTTGAGGCGAGACGTCCCTCGGCTCGGCCAGTGTCAGCTGTGCCACCTGACTGGCGTCAACGCGAAGCGCCCGACGCAGGGCTCTCAGCGCGAAGCTGCCACCGGTGGGGGTTACTGCGTGGTCTGCGGGTTACGCTCTGGTGATCGCGCCGCCCTACCACTCTCCGAGGCTGCTCTAGACTCCTCGGCGGTGGCGAGGTGACGCTTGAGGAAGCCATGCATATCTTCGAGACGTCGACCGCCGACCAGTGGACGACCGCTCATACCGACTTCGACAGTGGAGGGTCGAGCGCCCTCTACCTGCCATCACCAGCCCTGTCGATCGCCTCTCGATTCCTCCGCGCACCGGACAAAACCACGGACATCGGCCAGCCCTGGGTTGTACCAGGCCATCCTGCAGCGTGGCCAGGATCGATACTCGTCTCGGCGGCAGGCGTTGAAATCGCTAACGTCCCGGGCTTCTCGGTACGGGCTGTGGCTCGCGTCCCCGAGCCCGCCTCGCCCGACGATCGAGCCGTCGAGGCTTGGAAGATCGGGCTCTTTCGCCTCTCGAGCCTCCTCGAATACGAGCCCGCCGTGCGCGCCTACTTCCACACTCAGTTCGACGACGCGATGAAACAGCTCGGCATCACGAGCCGCTGACCGCGAGCCGCACCTGAATCATCGTCTCGGAAGCGGGGGAGGTCTGCTTGCTCGTCAGGCGAGAGAGCGGCGGATTGCCTCAGCGTTCCGCCGTTTGCGCGATCGCCCGAAGAAGGTCGGGGCACGCCGTTGGGTCTACGAAGGGGCGGGACGAACATGGCCTGCGCGAGCCTTCGGAATGAGTTCCCTGAGGTTTCGACGGTTCCAGGCCGAAGATGTCACCCGTCATCTGTGCGGCCACGACGCACGACGGTCGCGGCCGTGATCAGCTTGGGGCGACGATCGGCAGTCCGGCTGCGAGGGCATCGCTGGCGAGCCGTTCGTCGTAGCAGGCGAAGCCTCCGAGTTCGTCGCCAAGCGAGAGTGCGGTTGCGAGGTGCACGGCGTCGAGTGTTCGGAGTTGTGGTGTTTCGGTCTGCGCGGCGAGCTCGCGGACGGGGTCGTCAAGCGCGATGAGCCCGAAACGGTCGAGGACTGCCGCAATCTGCGCGGCCTCGATGCCCGCACGGCGACCAGCGCGCCTGAGTTCGATCTCACCGACGATGCTCGTGACGCGTTGCGGCCACCGTTCGAGCTCAGCCAGCAACGCTGTGCTCTCTCGTTCGATCTGCACGAGCTTAACCAGTGCGGAGCTGTCGACGTAGAGGAGTCGGTCCGCGTTGGCAGCTACAGCCGTTCCTCTCGTTCCTGATCAAGCGCGTCCCGCAGGCTGAGCGAGCGTGGCTGGGGTTGCTGGGGCGGCGGCAGTGTTCCGAGGGGAGCGCGCGGCCGCCGTACCAGCCGTCCGAGTGCGGCAAGCCGGTCAAGCGACCCGCCCATCGGAAGCGGAGTCAACAATGCGACCGGCTGTCCACGCTCGGTGACCTCGAGCGTCGCGCCCCGCTCCACCTTCCGTAGGTGCCGGGAAAGGTTTTGGCGAAGTTCACGTATACCCACACGCTCCATGTAGCTACAAACGGTAGCACATGGTCTTTGGGGCGCTTGCCTGATTCGCCGTGTCTGATTCGGCCGTTGTGATGGGCTCCGGCGGGGCGGTACGCTGTGGTGATGGACGAACGTTTGCGCCTAACGATCTCATACGAAGAGCCCGATGGGGAAGGTTGGATCGTCGCGAGCGTGATTGAAGTGCCTGGCGCGCTCAGCCAGGGCCGTACGCGAGCCGAGGCCCGCGCCAATGTGATCGACGCCCTGCGGCTGATGCTCTCGCCCGATGACGATGATCCGCACCGAGCCCAGGGCCAAAGCGAGCCTCTCGATCTGATCCTGGCTTGAAGCTCCGCGACCTCGAGCGCCACCTTGCACAGCAAGGCGCGAAGCGTGTCGGCGAGGGCGCCAAGCACACGAAATGGCGGAGTGCCGACGGCGCGCTCAACCACCGTGCCCCGGCACCGCGAAATCGGCCCGGGACTGGTGCGTGCGATCTGCCGGCAGCTCGACATTCCACACCCGTAGAACCGTCGCTCAGGGCCATTGGCTCTCGCCTGCGCGAAAGTCGTACACGTCTGAAAGCTCACCGGTTGTGCCGGCCGCGGCCACGGTCAGAGACGTTTTCATCGCTGTCCTTGAGCTGCGGTTTGGCGCACGCCCACGCACACAGACGGTCGAGTGCCGAGCGCGTGGGTGCCGGGCAGTCGCTCACCGTTTGACAGCGGAAAGCGGCTTGGGCAAACTGATTGCAGCATGAGCGGTCACGTCGCAGAGATCTCCTCGTCCCCGTTTCCGGGGATGTTCGTGGTGACCGTCCTCATTCTCCCCCGCTAGGGGGAGATTTTGCTCACGCGGCCACAGACGCCGCACACGCCGACCTCAAGACGGGAGAGGTGTGTCGGCAACCGGGAACGGCAGGTGCCGGACAGGAGCAGGAAAGGGTGCAGAGAATCACCGTGAACAATCAACTGGAGGCCGCTCGATGACGAGAATGCTCGGCTCCGACGCGATCCTGCGCTCGCTCGAGGCGGAGGGCGTCGAGGTCATGTTCGGGATCCCCGGCGGGGCGATCCTGCCCACCTACGATGCGATCGCGCGCGGGACGAGCGTGCGCCACGTGCTCGCGCGACACGAGCAGGGCGCCGGCCACATGGCGGAGGGCTACGCACGCGCCTCCGGCAAGGCCGGGGTCGCGATCGCCACCTCCGGTCCAGGCGCGACCAACCTCGTGACCGCGATCGCGGATGCCTGGATGGACTCGACGCCGATCGTCTGCATCACGGGACAGGTGCGCTCGGACCTGATCGGCACCGATGCCTTCCAGGAGACCGACGCCACCGGCATCACGATGCCGATCGTCAAGCATTCGTGGCTCGTCCTGGACGCGCGTGAACTGCCGCAGGCGATCAAGAGCGCCTTCCATGTCGCCCGGTCCGGCCGCCCCGGCCCCGTCCTCGTGGACATCGCGAAGGACGCCCAGGAAGCCGAGCTCAACTTCTCGTATCCCGACGAGGTCGAGCTTCCCGGCTGGCGGCCGCCGTCGAAGGTGCACGAGCGCCAGGTCCACCTGGCGGCCAAGGCGATCGCGGAGTCCCGCCAGCCGATCGTCTACGCCGGCGGCGGCGTGATCAACGCCGAGGCCTCGGCCGAGCTGCTCGCGCTCGTCGAAGCGGCGCGGCTCCCGGCGGTCGTGACCCTGATGGGCAAGGGTTGCCTCCCTGACTCGCACCCGCTCAACTACGGCGCCCCCGGCATGCACGGATCGAAGTACGCGAACTGGGCGCTCAACAAGTCCGACCTGATCATCGCCGTCGGCACCCGCTTCGACGATCGCGTCACGGGCAAGGTCTCGGCCTTCGCGCCCGGCGCCAAGGTGATCCACTTCGACATCGACGCCGCCGAGGTCGGAAAGATCCGCGCGGCCGACATCCCCGTCGTCGGCCCGCTCAAGCTCGCACTCGCCCAGCTCACCCACGACGTGAAGGCACTTCAGGCGCAGCGGCCCGCCGACCGCTCGGCCTGGCATGCCCAGATCGAGCAGTGGCGCGCGCTCTACCCCTACAAGTACCGAAAGGCCGAGGGAGTTCTGAAGCCGCAGACCGTGATCGAGCGGCTCCGCGACCTGACCGCCGAGCGCGAGGGCGATCACATCTGGACGACCGGCGTCGGCCAGCACCAGATGTGGGCGATGCAGTACATCCAGTGCCAGAAGCCGCGTACCTTCATCACCTCCGGCGGTCTCGGGACGATGGGCTACGGCCTGCCTGCGGCGGTCGGCGCGAAGGCGGCACGGCCCGACGCGACGGTCATCTGCATCGACGGCGACGGCTGCTTCCAGATGACCTGCCAGGAGCTCGCGACCGCCGCGCTCGAGCGGCTCCCGATCGTGGTCGTGATCATCAACAACGGCTGGCTGGGGATGGTGCGCCAGTGGCAGGAGCTCTTCTACGCCGAGCGGTACGCCGAAACGCACCTCACCAAGCAGGTGCCCGACTACGCGCAGCTCGCGGAGGCACTCGGCGCGGCCGGTTTCATGGTCGACAACGAGGACGACCTCGACTCGACGATCGAGGCGGCTCTCGATTGCGGCCGCACGGCAGTGATCGACGCTCGAGTCGACCCGGCCGAGAACTGCTACCCGATGGTTCCCGCAGGAGCGGCCTCGGTCGACATCATCGAGCTGCCCGACGAGCTCGAAAACCCCGAGAGGATCATGGGATGAGCCATCACACCGTGTCGGTCGAGCTCGAGAACAAGCCCGGGGCGCTCGCGCGGGTCTCGCAGATGTTCGCGCGGCGCGGCTACAACATCCAGAGCCTCGCCGTCGGGCCGACCGAGCGGCCCGACATCTCACGGCTGACGCTCCGCGTCGACTGCTCGGAGCACTCGCTCGAGCAGCTCGAGAAGCAGATGCACAAGCTCGTCAACGTCCTGCGGGTCGTCGAGCTGCGCCCGGGCGAGTCGGTCGAACGCGAGCTTGCGCTGATCACCGTCTCCGCGCCGGCCGACAAGCGGGGCGAGCTGATCGCGCTCGGCGAGGTCTTCGGTGCCCGTGTCGCGGACCTCGGCCGTGACGCGCTCACGTTCGAGATCGTCGGCAGGCCCGAAGAGCTCGACGCGTTCGAGGAGCTCGTGCGGCCCCACGGCGTCAAGGAGCTTGCCCGTACCGGGCGGATCGGCCTGCGCCGTCCCGGCCCGCGTCCATCGCGGTCCTCGACCGCGGCCGTCTCTTAGCGAAAGGACAGCAATGGCAGAAGTGATCAAGACAGGGGACGTTGGTCTCCTGACGGGAAAGGTCGCGGTACTCGGCTACGGCAGCCAGGGGCACGCGCACGCGCTCAACCTTGCCGACTCCGGCGTCGAGGTCGAGGTCGGCTTGAGGCCAGACAGCTCCTCCCGCGCCGCTGCCGAGGAGGCCGGGCTGCCGGTGCGCTCGGTGGCCGACGCTGTTCGCGGCGCTCAGATCGTCGCGATGCTCGTCCCCGACGGCCCGCAGGCAGCGCTCTTCCGTGACGAGGTCGCCCCGAATCTCGAGCCCGGCGCGGCGCTCCTCTTCGCGCACGGCTTCTCGGTGCACTACGGCCGCGTCCCCCTGCCCGCGGGGATCGACGTGATCATGTGCGCACCGAAGGGCCCCGGCCATATCGTCCGCCGGCTCTACGAGGAGGGCTACGGGACACCGGCGCTGATCGCGGTCGCCCAGGATGTGAGCGGCCACGCACGCGAGCTCGCGCTCGCCTACGCCGCCGGGATCGGCGCCGGGCGCGCCGGCATCCTCGAGACGACCTTCGCCGAGGAGACCGAGAGCGACCTCTTCGGCGAGCAGTCCGTGCTCTGCGGCGGTCTCACCCAGCTGATCCAGGCCGGGTTCGAGACGCTCGTCGAGGCCGGCTACGCACCCGAGATCGCCTACTACGAGTGCGTCCACGAGGTGAAGTTGATCGTCGACTTGATCTTCGAGGGGGGAATCGAGGGCATGCACTACTCGATCTCCGATACCGCCGAGTACGGCTCGATCGCCGTCGGCCCCCGGGTTGTCACCCCGGTTGTGAAGGAGAACATGAAGAAGGCGCTGACCGCGATCCAGGACGGTTCCTTCGCCAGGGAGTGGATCGCCGAGATGGACAAGGGCAGCCCGAGCCTCGCCGAGGCGCGGCGCAAGCTTTCGGAGACCGAGGTCGAGAAGGTCGGCAAGCGGCTGCGCGCGCTCGGGCACAGAGAGGTACAGGAGGCGCATGGCGTCGGTTGACGTCCCGGTCGCCCTGCTCGGCTACGGCACGGTCGGCGCGGCGGTCAACCGGCTGCTGAACGAGCAGGCCGACGACATCGAGCGTGCGACCGGGCATCGGTTCCGGGTCGTCAAGGCGCTCGTGCGCAGCCTCGAGAAGCAGCGGCACTTCCCCACCGCCGGCGGGGTGCTCACGACCGACGTCCGTGACGTGATCGACGATCCCGGTATCGCGATCGTCGCGGAGGTGATGGGCGGTGTCGAGCCGGCCGGAGCGCACGTGCTCGAGCTCCTGCGCAGCGGGAAGCACGTGGTGACGGCGAACAAGCAGCTCGTCGCCTCTCGCGGGGCGGAGCTCTTCGCCGCTGCCTCGGGCGCCGGCGTCCAGCTCCGCTTCGAGGCCTCGGTGTGCGCGGCGATCCCGGTGATCAAGGTGCTGCGCGAGTCGCTCGTCGTCACGAACGTGCACCGCGTGCTCGGGATCGTCAACGGGACGACCAATTTCATGCTCACCGAGATGGAGTCCGGCAAGACCTACGCGGAGGCGCTGCGCGCGGCTCAGGAGCGCGGCTTCGCGGAGGCTGACCCGACTGACGATGTCTCGGGCGCGGACGCCGCCGCCAAGATGGCGATCCTCGCGACCGTCGCCTTCAACTCGCGCTTCGCGCTTGCCGACGTCGTGACGGTCGGGATCGACATGATCGACCCGCTCGACGTCGCGGCGGCGCGCGAGCTCGAGATGGTGATCCGGCTCGTCGGGGCGGCGCGCCTGCTCGACGGGAAGGTCGACGTCCGCGTCGGGCCGGCGCTCGTCGACCGCCACCACCCGCTCGCCAAAGTCGAGGGGGCCTTCAACGCCGTCATGCTGCAGGGCGACGCGATCCGCGAGATCACGCTCGAGGGGCCCGGCGCCGGCGGGATCGAGACGGCCTCGGCGGTGGTCGCCGACATGGCCTCCGTGATCGGCACGATGGGCACGGGTTTTCTCCAGAACGACCCGGTCTGGCGCATCCTGCCCCGGCTCGAGCCGGGAGAGAACCGCTCGCCTTTCTACTTTCACCTCTCGGTCGACGACCGGCCGGGCGTGCTCGCCCGCGTCGCCGAAGCGCTCGCCGAGCGCGAGGTGTCGGTGGCGCGCCTGGTGCAACACCAAAACGGCGACGGCGCCGCCCTTCACGTCGTCACGCACGAGACGCGCCAGGGCGCCCTCGACGAGGCGCTCGCAGCGATCACCGCGATGGACGAAGTGCGGCGCAAGCCGCTGCCGTTCCCGGTCGTGTCGGAGCGCGGAGTTGCGGAGCTCGGATGGGCGTAGGCGTGATCGAGCGCTACCGCGACCGGCTACCGGTCTCGTCGTCGACGCCCGAGCTGACCCTCGGCGAGGGGGACACGCCCTTGATTCGCTCGCGCCTGATCGGCCCGAAGCTGGGAATCGAGCTCCACTTCAAGTTCGAGGGGATGAACCCGACCGGGAGCTTCAAGGATCGAGGGATGGCCGTCGCGGTCGCCAAGGCGATGGAGGACGGCGCCGACGGCGTCATCTGCGCGTCGACCGGGAACACTGCGGCCTCGGCGGCCGCCTACGCCGCGCGCGCCAACCTCACGGCCGTGGTGCTCTGTCCCGCCGGCGCGATCGCGGCGGCCAAGCTCGCACAGTCGCGCGCGGTCGGCGCGCGCGTCCTCGAGGTGCGCGGAAGCTTCGATCAGGCGATGGAGAGCTGCCTCGAGCTGGCGAGCCGAGGCACCTTCGTGCTCGTGAACTCGCTCAACCCGAACCGGATCGAGGGCCAGAAGACCGCGGCGTTCGAGATCCGCGAGCAGCTCGACGGCCGTGCCCCCGACGTGCTCGCGCTGCCCTACGGCGGTGGCGGCAACACGGTCGCCTACGCGAAGGGCTGGGCCGAAGAGGGGGTGCGGCCGCGGATGATCTCGGCGCACGCGATCGAGCGCGCCCTGACGATGGCCTCCGCGATCCGGATCGCCGAGCCCGTCCATCTCCCCGCGGTCGAGGCGCTCGTCGCCGAAGGGCGCGTCGAGCCGGTCCCCGTCTCCGACGACGAGATGACGCGAATGTGGCGCGACCTCGCGATCTACGAGGGGATCTTCTGCGAGCCTTCCTCGGCCGCGGGCCTGGCCGCGCTCGAGCAGGTCGAGCTCGAGCCCGGGAGCACGGTCGTGTGCGTCCTCACCGGCCACGGCCTCAAAGACACGGCGGCGGTCGAGCGGATCACGACCGAGGCGACCCTCGTCGACCCGACCGTCGAATCGATCCTGGCCGAGGTGTCGAGATGAGCGTCGGGGGCTTCATCGTCCGCGCCCCTGCGACCAGCGCGAATCTCGGCCCGGGGTTCGACTGCGCCGGTGTCGCCCTCGAGCTCTGGAACGAGCTGCGCGTGCTGCCCGCCGAGGAGGGCGAGCCGCTCGTGGAGCTGGAAGGCGAAGGGGCGGACGAGCTCCCGACCGACGAGACGCACCTGGCGCTGCGGGCCTTCGCGCTCAGCGCGCCGCTCGAGGGCCGCCGCTTCTGGTTCCTCAACCGGATCCCGCTCGAGCGCGGCCTCGGCTCCTCGGCCGCGACGGTGGCCGCGGGGCTCCTCGCCGGGCTGACCGCCGGCGGCGAGGAGCTGTCGGCCGACGAGCTGCTCGAGCTCGGGCTGCCGCTCGAGGGGCATGCCGACAACCTCGCCCCGGCGCTCCTCGGCGGCGCATGCCTGAGCTGGCGCAGCGGCGAGCGCCACCAGGCGAGGCGGATCGCGACCGACCTGCCGCTCGCGGCGATCCTCGTCGTGCCCGAGACGCGCGTGAACACGACGGCCTCCCGCTCCCGGCTCCCCGAATCGCTTCCGCACGACGAGGCGGCCGCCCAGGCGGCCCAGGCGGCGCTGCTCGGCGCCGCGATCGCGGCCGGCGACGCGGACCTGCTCTGCGCTGCCTTCCACGACCGGCTGCACGAGCCCTACCGGGAACCCGACGCGCCGCTTCTCACAGCGCTCCGCGAGCGGCCGGTCATGGGCCAGAGGGCCGTCACGCTCTCGGGCTCGGGCCCCTCGGTGGTCGTCTGGGCCGACAAGGGCAAGGTCGAGCACGCCGTCTCGGCGCTGCGGGAGCGAGCGCTCGGTGCGGCCGTCATCCCGCTCGCGGTCGCCGCCCGCGGCACGCACGCGCTTCGGTTCGATGCCGTCGAGAGTGGGGCTCCGGCTAGGCTCGGAGGGGCGCGATGAGCATCTACGAACAGCCCACCAGTCCGGCCAAGCGCCGCAGCGCGGCGCTGACCGACGGCGTCGACCGCGCTCCGGCGCGGGCGATGCTGAAGGCGGTCGGTTTCACCGACGAGGACCTCGCGAAGCCGCTCGTCGGTGTCGCGACGACCTGGATCGAGACGATGCCGTGCAACCTCAACCAGCGAGTCCTCGCCCGGCACGTGAAGAGCGGGATCCGTGCCGCCGGAGGGACGCCGATCGAGTTCAACACGATCTCGGTCTCGGACGGCGTCTCGATGGGGACGACCGGGATGCGCGCCTCGCTGATCTCGCGTGAGGTGATCGCCGACTCGATCGAGCTTGTCTGCGATGGCCACCTCCTCGACGGGCTCGTCTGCCTGGTCGGGTGCGACAAGACGATTCCCGCCGGCGTGATGGCCCTGGCCCGCCTCGACATCCCGGGCCTCGTCTTCTACAGCGGATCGATCGCACCCGGCCGCTACGAGGGCCGCGACGTGACGATCCAGGACGTGTTCGAGGCCGTCGGCGCCCGCGCCGCCGGCCTCATGACCGACGAGGAGGTGCACGCGCTCGAATCGGTCGCCTGCCCGGGCGCGGGCGCCTGCGGCGGCCAGTACACCGCCAACACGATGGCGCTGGCGATCGACTTCCTCGGCATCAGCCCGCGCGGCCTCTCCGGCATCCCCGCGACGCACCCGTCCAAGGCGGACGCGGCCCGCGAGGCGGGCGAGCTCGCGATGAAGCTCGTCCACGAGGACATCAGGCCCTCGCAGATCCTCACCCGCGCTGCGTTCGAGAACGCGATCGCCGCGGTGGCCGGGTCGGGCGGCTCGACCAACGGCGTCCTCCATCTGCTCGCGATCGCCCGCGAGGCGGGCGTCCCGCTCGAGCTCGACGACTTCGACTCGATCGCGAGCCGCACCCCGATCGTCGCCGACCTGAAGCCGGGCGGCCGTTACGTCGCGGTCGACATGTACGAGGCCGGGGGGATCGGGCTGATCGCGCGCGAGCTCGTCGGAGCAGGGATGGTGCACGGCGAGGCGCGTGGCATCGACGGCCGCACCCTCCGTGAGGTCGGCGAGCAGGTCGAGGAGCGTTCAGGCCAGGATGTCGTCGTGCCGTGGCAGACGCCACTCAAGCCGACAGGCGGCCTCGCGATCCTGCGCGGCTCGCTCGCGCCGGAAGGCTCGGTGGTCAAGCTCGCAGGGCACGAGCGGCTCCATCACCGGGGCCCGGCGCGAGTCTTCGACTCCGAGGAGGCCTGCTTCGCCGCCGTCAAGGCTCGCTCGATCGAGCCCGGCGAGGTGATCGTGATCCGCTACGAGGGCCCGGCCGGCGGCCCCGGGATGCGCGAGATGCTGCACGTGACGGCCGCGCTCGTCGGCGAGGGGCTCGGCGACGAGGTCGCCCTGATCACCGACGGCCGCTTCTCGGGCGCCACCCACGGCCTGATGGTCGGCCACATCTCCCCCGAGGCGGCCCGCGGCGGCCCGATCGCCGCCGTGCGGGACGGCGATCAGATCACCCTCGACGTCGAAGCCCGCCGGCTCGACCTCGAGATCCCCGACCAGGAGCTCGCGGAGCGTCTGGCCGCCTGGACGCCGCCCCCGCCGCGCTACGAGCGGGGCGTGTTCGCCAAGTACGCCGCCGGCGTCGGCTCCGCCTCCGAGGGAGCGACGACGTGAACCGGCTACCCGGCGAGCAGCTTCCGAATCGACCGGGTCGCCTGGAGGATCCGCTGCTCGTTCTCGACCAGGGCGAAGCGGACGTGCTCGTCGCCGCCCGGGCCGAAGCCGATCCCGGGGCTGACAGCGACATCGGCGCCGCGCGCGAGCGTGACCGCGAACTCCAGCGAGCCGAGCTCGAGGTAGGGCTCGGGGATCGGCGCCCACACGAACATCGTGCCCTTCGGCGGCTCGACCTCCCAGCCGGCGCGAGCGAGCCCGGAGATAAGCGCGTCGCGGCGGCCGAGGTAGATCGCGTTCACCTCCTCCGGGTAGTTAGGAGCCTCGCGGAGCGCCACGATCGAGGCGATCTGGATCGGCTGGAAGGTGCCGTAGTCGAGGTAGGACTTGAGCTTCGCGAGCGCCGCGACCACATCGGGGCGCCCGAGCGTGAAGCCCATCCGCCAGCCGGCCATCGAGAAGGACTTCGTCAGGCTGTACAGCTCGACCGCGACCTCGAGCGCCCCCTCGGCCGCGAGCATCGACGGCGGCTTGTGCCCGTCGAAGGCGATGTCGGCGTAGGCGAAGTCGTGCACGAGCACGAACTCGCGCTCCCGCGCCAGGTCGACGAGCCGCTGCATCAGCTCGGGCGTCGCGATCACGGTCGTCGGGTTGTGCGGGAAGGAGACGATCACGACCCGCGGCGCGGGCTGCGCCGCGCGCACCGCCTCCTCGACCCCGCTGAGAACGTCGTCGCCCTCGATCCGAGCGTGGATCACGGTCGCGCCCGCGAGTCGCGGCGCGACCAGATGGATCGGGTAGGCGGGGCTGGGGACGACGGCGCTGTCGCCGCCCTCGAGCAGCACCCACATCAGATGGGCGAGGCCCTCCTTCGCGCCGATCGTGCTGACCACATGCACCTCGGGGTCGAGCGGGACGCCGAAGTGGCTCGCGTAGCGCTCGCAGGCCGCTTCACGCAGGTTCGGCAGCCCTCGGCTTGCCGAGTAGCGGTGGTTGACCGGTTTGGACGCGGCCTCGGCGAGCTTCTCGACCGCGATCTCCGGGGAGGGGATGTCGGGATTGCCGAAGCCGAGATCGATCACGTCGCGACCCTCCCGGCGAAGCTCGCGCTTCAGCTGGTCGACGGTCGCGAAGACGTAAGGGGGAAGATCGTGTATTCGCCGGAACTGCATCGGTGCCACCCAGAGGAGTTGGACAATGCCGGTTGAGGTGCTCCGCTGCCGCGTCTGCGAAAGCGAGTATCCGGCCGTCGCGAACGGTATCTGCGTCCGTTGCTTCGGGCCGCTCGAACCCGTCTACGACTGGGAGGCGCTCGCCGTCACCGTCACGCGGGCACGGATCGAGGCGGGGCCCTACTCGATGTGGCGCTACGCCGACCTGCTGCCTGCCGCGCCGCCGGAGGGCGCGACGAGCGCGCCGGGCTGGACGCCGCTCGTGGCCGCGCCGCGGCTCGCGAGCCTCGTCGGCGTCGGCGAGGTGCTGCTCAAGCTCGACACCGCCAACCCGACCCATTCGTTCAAGGACCGGGTCGTCGCCGTCGCCGCCGCCAAGGCGCGCGAGTTCGGCCTCGAAACCCTCTCGTGCACCTCCACCGGCAACCTCGCGAACGCGGTCGCCGCGCGCGCCGCCGCCGAGGGGATCCCGGCTGTGATCTTCTGCCCCGCGGGGCTCGAACCGGAGAAGATGCTCGCAACGACCGTCTACGGAGCGCGCGTCTACGGGGTGCGCGGCAGCTACGACGACTGCTCGCGGCTGGTCTCGGAGCTCGCGGGCGAGCTCGAGTGGGGCTTCGTCAACGTCAACCTGCGCTCCTACTACGCCGAGGGGTCGAAGACGCTCGCGTTCGAGTTGGTCGAGCAGCTCGGCTGGGAGGTTCCCGACGCGGTGATCTGCCCGATCGCCTCCGGCGCCCTCTTCAGCAAGCTCTGGCAGGGCTTCGAGCAGTTCGGGCGGCTCGGGTTGATCGGCGAGGCACGGCCACGGCTCTACGGCGGCCAGGCCGAAGGCTGCGCGCCCGTTGCCGACGCCTTCGCCGAGGAGCGGCGCGTCTCGCCGGTTCGGCCGAACTCGATCGCCCGCTCGCTCGCGATCGGCAACCCCGCCGACGGCGACCTCGCGATCGCGACCGCCCGGGCCTCCGGCGGCTCGATCCACGCGGTTCCCGAGGACGAGGTCGGCCAGAACATGGCCCTCTTGGCCGAGAGCGCCGGCGTCTTCGGCGAGACCGCGGCGGGTGTCACGGTCGGGGCGCTTCGGGCGGCCGCAGCGCGGGGGGAGATCGGGCCGACAGACCGGGTCGTCGTCCTCGTCACGGGCACCGGCTTGAAGACGCCCCAGGCGGTCGAGGGAGAGGCGACGGGAACGCTCCTCGAGATCGAAGCGGACCTCGACGCGCTGCTCGAGGAGCTCGGAGTGACGGCGTGAGCGTGTGGGCGCAGTCGGTCTCTGGCGCCGGGGGAGGCTCCGCCACGAGCAGCCCCTCGCGTGGGATTGCCCCCTGCAACCGGCGGCTACTCCCGCTCGCTCGAGTGAGCTCGCAGACCGCCTGTGAAGCCCCACGGGAGCACGGGTGAGCGATGTGATCACCGAGGCGCGCGAGGCGATCGACGGGGTCGACCTCGAGCTGCTCGACGCGGTCAACCGTCGGCTCGAGCTCGTGCGGCAGCTGCATCAGCACAAGCTCGCGACCGGGCTCCCGCTGCGCGACCCGGGCCGCGAGGATTCGTTGATCGGCCGACTGCAGGAAGCCAACGGGGGGCCGCTCTCTGCGGAGGGTGTCGCCGAGCTCTTCCACTCCGTCCTCGACCTGATCCGGCGAGAGCTCCATGGCAGCTAGGAAGATCGTCTGCCTGCCCGGCGACGGGATCGGGCCCGAGGTGACCGCTGAGGCGGTTCGCGTGCTCGAGGCGCTGCCACTCGAGGTCGAGGTCTCCGAGCACCCCTTCGGCGGTGCCGCGATCGACGCCGCCGGTGAGCCGCTTCCAGCGGAGACGCTCGAGGCGTGTCGCGGCGCCGATGCGGTGCTGCTCGGCGCGGTCGGCGGGCCGAAGTGGGACGGCGGAGCGGTCCGCCCGGAGCAGGGGCTGATCGGCCTGCGGAAGGAGCTCGACGTCTACGCGAACCTGCGCCCGGCGCTCGGCGAGGGAGTCGACCTGCTGATCGTGCGCGAGCTGGTCGGCGGGCTCTACTACGGCGCCCGCGGGACGCGCGAGGACGGCACCGTCTTCGACACCTGCGAGTACCACCCGGACCAGGTCGAGCGTGTCGCGCGGCGCGCCTTCGAGCTCGCGCGCTCCCGCTCGGGTCGGCTGCTCTCGGTCGACAAGGCGAACGTGATGGAGACCTCCCGGATGTGGCGGCGCGTGGTCTCCTCGCTCGCCTCGGACTACCCCGAGGTCGAGCTCCGGCACGGGCTCGTCGACAGCGTCGGGATGCAGCTCGTCGTCGATCCCTACTCGTTCGACACCCTGGTGATGGAGAACACCTTCGGCGACATCCTCTCGGACGTTGCCGCCGGGGTGACCGGCGGCCTCGGGCTCGCCTCCTCGGCGAGCCTCGGCGATCGCAACCCCGGGATCTTCGAGCCGGTGCACGGCTCGGCGCCCGACATCGCCGGAACCGGCGCGGCGAACCCGACGGCGATGCTGCGCTCGCTCGCGCTCCTGCTCGAGCACGGGCTCGGCGAGCCGAGGCTCGCACGTTCGCTCGAGGCGGCCGTGACGCGAGCGCTCGACTCGTCGCCGACGATCGATCTCGGCGGCCTCGCGACCACCTCCGAGTTCGGTTCGGCCGTGCTCGAAGCGCTCGAGGCCGAGGTGGTTGCCCTATGAGCGGCTTGCTGGTCGGCTATCCCGGGCCCGCGGGTAGCCACAGCGCTGCGGCGACGGCGCTGCTCTCCCCCCCTGGCGCGGGCGCGGAGCCGCTGCCGAGCTTCATCGCCGTCGTCGAGGCGACCGTCAGCTCGCAGGTCTCCCTCGGCGTGCTCCCGATCGAGAACTCGCTCCACGGCCCGGTCGGCGAGACACACGACCTGCTCTACGAGGCGCCGATCTCGATCGTCTCCGAGGTCACGCTGCCGATCGTCCACTGCGTCGCCGCCAAGACGGCGATGCGCCTGGACGAGATCCGGACCTTCCGCTCGCACCCGGTGGCCTTCGACCAGTGCCGCGACCTGATCCACGCACTCGAGGCGAAGTGCATCCCCTCGGCCTCGACCTCGGATGCGGCCCGCGAGGTGGCCGAGGCAGAGGAGCCGTTCCAGGCCGCCCTCTCGAGCCGCGAGGCCGCCGACCACCACGGTCTGCTCGTGATCGCGGAGGACGTCGGCGACCGCCCGGCTGCCTTCACGCGCTTCGTCGGGGTCGCGCCGTACACGCGCGTCGACCGTGGCCCGCGCTGGCGAACCGCGCTGAGCTTTGTCACCGACCACCAGCCCGGGTCGCTGTACCACGCGCTCGGCCCGTTCCACCGACACGGCCTCAACCTGGTCCAGCTCGTCTCGCGCCCGATCCCTCGCTCGACGTTCCGCTACCGCTTCGACATGGTGCTCGACGGCCACCCGCTCGACCGCGAGGTGCAGACGGCGCTCGTCGAGATCCGCGAGTGGACGCGCGAGGTGCGGATCTTCGGCAGCTACGCGGCGACGGGTGAGCATTGATGGCGCGGACGCTCGTCGACAAGATCTGGGAGGCCCACCTCGTCGACGAGCGGCCGGGAGAGCCGGCGCTGCTCTACGTCGACCTGCACCTCGTGCACGAGGTCACGAGCCCGCAGGCGTTCGAGTCGCTGCGCCTCGCGGGGCGGAAGGTACGGCGGCCCGATCTGACGATCGCGACGATGGATCACAATGTTCCGACCGAGCCGGGCCCGATCACGGACCTGGTGGCGAAGGCGCAGCTCGACGCGCTGGCGCGCAACTGCGCCGAGTTCGGGGTGCCGCTGAACGAGACCGGGAGCGGGCGCGAGGGGATCGTGCACGTGATGGGGCCCGAGCTCGGGCTCTCCCAGCCCGGGACGACGATCGTCTGCGGCGACTCGCACACTTCGACCCACGGCGCTTTCGGGGCGCTCGCCTTCGGGATCGGGACTTCCGAGGTCGAGCACGTGCTCGCGACGCAGACCCTGATCCAGGCGAGGCCGAAGACGATGCTCGTCCGCTTCAGCGGCGAGCTGCCCTTCGGCGTGACCGCCAAGGACATGGTGCTCGGCGCGATCGGCGCGATCGGCGTCGCCGGCGGCGTCGGCCACACGATCGAGTTCGCCGGCCCGGCGATCGAGGCGCTCTCGATGGAGGGCCGTCTGACGGTCTGCAACATGTCGATCGAGGCCGGGGCCCGGGCGGGGATGATCGCTCCCGACGACACCACCTTCGCCTACCTCGAAGGGCGCCCGGCCGCCCCGACCGGCGCCGGGTGGGAGCGGGCGCTCGATCGCTGGCGCGCGCTGCCGGGCGACCCGGGCGCGAGCTTCGGCCGCGTGGTCGAGATCGACGTCGCCTCGCTTGCGCCGCAGGTGACCTGGGGCACCAATCCGGGCATGGTGGCCGCGATCGACGGCACCGTCCCCGACCCGGCCGCCTACGACGATCCCTCCGACCGCGAGGCGGTCAGCCGGGCGCTCGAGTACATGGGTCTCGAGCCGGGCACCCCGCTCGCCGAGATCGCGATCGACCGTGTCTTCATCGGCTCGTGCACGAACTCGCGGATCGAGGACCTCCGCGCCGCGGCCTCGGTCGCCTCGGGACGCCGGGTCGCGAGCAGCGTGCGGGCGATGGTCGTCCCCGGCTCGGCGCAGATCAAGCGCCAGGCCGAGCAGGAAGGCCTCGATCGCGTCTTCACCGCTGCAGGCTTCGAGTGGCGCGAGGCGGGCTGCTCGATGTGTCTCGGCATGAACCCGGACATCCTCGCCGCCGGCGAGCGCTGCGCGTCGACCTCGAACCGAAACTTCGAAGGCCGCCAGGGCGCCGGGGGCCGCACCCACCTGGTCAGCCCCGCGATGGCCGCGGCGGCCGCGATCGCCGGCCACCTCACCGACGTTCGCGAGCTCCGATGAGCGCCGTCGCTCCAGCACACCGTCTCCCGCGTGGGCCTGCCCGGGGCCCGGCCCGGCCCGAGCCGGTTCCGGCAACCGGCGAGGCACCGCCCCGCGAGCTTGCTCGCAAGGAGGAGGCGTGAAGGAGCTCCGCCGAGTCACGGGGCGTGCGGCAGTGCTCGACCGGGCCGACGTCGATACCGATCAGATCATCCCGAAGCAGTTCCTGAAGCGGATCGAGCGCTCCGGGTACGGGGAGTTCCTCTTCTTCGACTGGATGAAGGACCCGGGGTTCGAGCTGCGCCGGCCGGAGTACGAGGGTGCCGCGATCCTCGTCGCAGGGCGCAACTTCGGCTGCGGCTCCTCCCGCGAGCACGCGGCCTGGGCGCTCGAGGACGCCGGCTACCGGTTTGTGCTCGCGCCCAGCTTCGGAGACATCTTCCACCAGAATGCGATCAAGTCCGGCCTCGCGCCGGTCGTGCTCGACCACGCTCACCTCGACGAGATCAAGGCCGCGCTCGCGGAGGCGAACGAGCTGACCGTCGACCTCGAGGCGCTCGAGATCGCGCATCCGGGAGGCCTGCGTGTCGCCTTCGAGTTCGACCCCTTCGCGCGGCACATGCTGCTGAACGGGCTCGACGAGGTCGCGCTCACGCTCGAGCGCGAGGAGCGGGTCGCAGCCTTCGAGGCGACCGCCTCGGCGCCGTTCGACACGCGCACGCTCGCCTGAGGCTCGCACTGTTGTTTCGGCAGGAGGTGCCGATAAGGAAGCCGTGAGCCTCACTCTGCCCGGCATTCGTCCCGCCGGCGGGCTCGCGGTCGCGCAACGTGCGTGGCTCGTGCTCGTCGCTGCCGGCCTGCTCTTCTTCGTCGCTCACACCCTGGGCGCCGGCGGCCACGAGCTCGACGGGTTCGCGAGCACCTGGGTCTACGACACCCTCGAGCTGCTCGCGGTCGCAGCCGTCGCCGCGCGCGCGGTGCTGATCCCGGCCGAGCGCGCCGTCTGGGCGCTGCTCACACTCGGGATCGCCTGCTGGACGCTCGGGGACATCTCGTGGACCGTCGTCTACGGCGGCAACCCGCCGTTTCCGTCGCTCGCCGACGTGTTCTACCTCGGCTTCTACCCGCCCACCTACCTGGCGCTGGCGCTGCTTGTCCGCCACCGGCTGTCGCGGTTCAACGCCAGCGTCTGGCTCGACGGACTGACCGCCTCGCTCGCCGCCGCCTCGCTCGGCGCCGCCATCCTGCTCGAGGTCGTGATCCGCGACACCCACGGGACGGTGCTCGCGGAAGCCGCCAACCTCGCCTACCCGATCGGCGACATCGTGCTCGTCGCGCTCGTCGTCAGCGTCTTCGGGATCTCCGGCCGGCGACCGGGGCCGGGGTGGGCCGCAATCGGGAGCGCGCTCGTGCTCTCCGCGCTCGCCGACGGCATCTACCTCTATCAGACCGCCGACGGCACCTACGTGTCGGGGACACCTCTCGACGCGCTCTGGCCGACCGCGCTGATCCTGCTCGCGATCGCGGCGTGGAGCGCGCCGGGCTGGCGGTGCGACGTCCGGCTCGAGGGCCGGCCGCTCGCGGCGACGCCGCTCATCTGCGGCCTGGTCGCCGTCGGCGTCCTCGTCGACAGCTACGTCGAGCGGCGCAACCCCGTCGGGGTCGCGCTCGCCGCCGCGGCCGTCGTGACCGTGGTCGTCCGCGCGGTCTTGACCTTCCGCGAGAACGGGGAGATGAACGAGCACATGCGCCTCCTCGCCTCGACCGACGCGCTGACCGGCCTCGGGAATCGCCGCAAGCTGATCGCCGACCTCGACCAGGTCTTCGCGCACGGGGCCGCCGAGCAGCGACTCTTCGTCCTCTGCGACCTGAACGGCTTCAAACGCTACAACGACACCTTCGGCCACCCGGCGGGCGACGTCCTGCTGGCGCGGCTCGGCGCGAAGCTCGCAGCGGCGGTCGGCGAGCAGGGGAGCTCCTACCGGCTCGGCGGGGACGAGTTCTGCGCGATGGCGGTGGTGGAGACCTCCGGAATCGAGCGGTTCCTCGACCTGACGACCGGAGCGCTCGCCGAGTCGGGCGAGGGCTTCGACATCTCGAGTGCGTACGGCTGCGCGATCCTTCCCGAGGAGGCGCAGAGCTCCGACGAGGCACTGCGCGTCGCCGACCAGCGCCTCTACGCGCAGAAGTACCAGTCCCTGGTCGCGCGCGGCCAGCCGCACGCCGTGCTCCTGCAGGCGCTCGAGGAGCGCGAGCCCGCGCTGCGCGAGCACGTCGGTGGCGTCGCCGAGCTCAGCCTCCGCTTCGCGGCCAAGCTCCAGATCGCCGATGCCGCGCTCGAAGAGCTCGGGCTGGCGGCGCAGCTGCACGACATCGGCAAGCTCGCGATTCCGGACTCGGTGCTCTCCAAGACCGAGCCGCTCGACGAGCAAGAGCTCGCGTTCATCCGCACCCACACACTGATCGGGCAGCGGATCGTCGATGCTTCGCCGGCGCTGAACGAGGTGGGGAAGATCGTCCGGGCGACGCACGAGCGCTGGGACGGGAGCGGCTACCCGGACGGCCTCGCCGGCGAGCAGATTCCGCTCCCGGCGCGGATCATCTCCATCTGCGACACCTATTGCGCGATGATCGACAAACGCGCCCACGGCCAGCTGCGCACTCCCGAGGAAGCGCTTGCCGAGCTCGAGCGGCTCGGCGGCAGCCAGTTCGATCCCGCGCTCGTGAAGGTGTTCTGCGCGCTCGAGCCGGCACGGCAGCCGGCGTCGGTTACGAGCTAGAGACGGCCCGCGCGAGCGGTCGCGCGAGCCGGTTTCCGACCGCCACGACCTCCCCGACGACGAGCAGCGCCGGTGAGGTGAGCTCGGCGGCAAGGCGCGCGATCTCGTGTAGCGCCCCGGCGACCGAGCGCCCGTCGGTGTGGGTGCCACGCGAGACGACCGCGGCCGGGGTGGAGGGGCTTTTGCCGGCCGAGATCAGCCCGCCGGCGATTGCCGAGAGGTGCGCGAGGCCCATGAAGACGACGAGCGTGCCCGGTGTCCTTGCCAGGTGTGCGAAATCGAGATCCGCGCCCGAGGCCGAGTGGCCCGACACGAGCGTCACCTGCGCCGAGAGCCCGCGATGGGTGAGCGGGATCCCCGCGGAGGCCGGGACGGCCGAGAGCGCCGAGACGCCGGGGACGACCTCGAACGAGATGCCGGCGGCGGCGAGCGCCTCGGCCTCCTCGCTGCCGCGGCCGAAGACGAACGGGTCGCCCCCCTTCAGCCGCACGACCTCGAGGCCCTGCCTGCTGAGCTCGACCAGGAGCTCGTTCAGCTCGGCCTGGCCGACGTCCTCGCGCGGGATCACGAGCGCGTCGTCGGGCGCCTCGTCGACAAGCTCGGGTGCGACGAGCACGTCGTAGACGAGGGCGTCGCACCCGCGGATCAGCTCGAGCCCGCGCACCGTGAGAAGGCCGGGATCGCCCGGACCCGCCCCGACCAGCCAGACGGTCACGAGAGCCGCTCCGTGACCAGATCCTCGAAATAGTCGCGGCGCTCCTCGTAGGTGGGAAAGCGCTCCTTCACCTCGGGCCGCAGCGCCCGCAGCTCCGCGGCGAGCTCGGCGTGCTCGGGCCGCACCAGCTCGGCGATCTGGGAGCGCAGCCGCTTCGCGAGCGCCGGCGAGGCGCCGCCGGTCGAGACCGCGATTGCGATCGAGCCTTCGCGGTGCACGGCAGGGAGGATGAAGTTGCAGAGCTCCGGGACGTCGGCGACGTTGCACAGCATCCCGCGTGCCTCGGCATCGCGAGAGACGCGCTCGTTGACCGAGCGATCGGAGCTCGCGGCGATCACGAGGAACGCGCCTCTCAGGTCACTGCGGCGGTAGCGGCCGCGGCGCCAGCCGTGCTCGAGCGAAGCGAACGACGGGTCGAGCTCGGGGGAGACGACCGTCACCACCGCGCCGCAGGCGACGAGCCCGGCGGCCTTCTCGTGCCCGACGCTCCCCCCTCCGACCACGACGCAGCGCCGGCCTGCGAGGTCGAGGCAGGCCATGTAGAAGTTCTTGCCCACTACTCCGCCGCGACGTCGGCGACGATGCCCTTCTCGTCGCAGTAGGCCTCGACGAGCTCGTTCACCGCCGGCTTGCCCTGGTTGAAGGCGTAGTTGATCTTCACGAACGGCTCCCAGTCATCCGGGATCGCGTCCTCGGGAAGGATCGCCTCGACGGGGCATTCAGGCTCGCAGGCGCCGCAGTCGATGCACTCCTCGGCGTCGATCACGAGCATCCGGTCGACCTCGTGGATGCAGTCCACGGGGCAGACGCTCTGGCACGAGATGTCCTTCACGTCGATGCAGGCTTCACCGATGATGTACGTCATCGTCTCTTCAAGCTCCTATGGTTGCTAGCCGGGCTCCGGCCCTGCCGAGCCGGAGCACGATCTCGTACCCCTCGGTCGAGATCGTCACCCCGTATTCTCCAGGTCCGACGGCGCTGACGGAGAGCCTCTCGATCGTGCGCCCCTCGAGCGAGGTGAGCGCCTCGTTGAGCTCGCGGGTCGACTGGGTCAGTTCGCGGCCGAGTGGCAGCCGGCGAAACAGCGCCAGCGCAGCCTGTTCGCCCTCGGGGCCGTAGACCGAGCGGACGCGACCGGTCTGCAGTCCGAGCTCGAGCAGCTCCGCGAGCGCGTCGGCGTCCTCGCCTTCGATCTCGCCGCCCTCGAGCGCCGCAACGACATCGGCGAGCCGTCCCCGGCGCGTCTTGTCCTGCACCATCGCGAGCACGGCCTGCGCTTCTGCCCGCGCAACCTCGGCCGCCTCGCCAGAGACGCGGACGGCGTCGCTCAATGCGTCTCCTTGAGCAGAGCGTGCAGCTCGTGCTCGAGCCCGCCGCTCTCGATCGAGCAGTGGATCCCGCACTCCTTGGGGGCGTTCGACTCCCACCACCAGCGGCCGGCGCGGCTCGGCTCGTCGGGCGCGGTCGCCCGCGTGCACGGCGCGCAGCCGATCGACTTGTAGCCGCGGTCGTAGAGCGAGTGATAGGGAACCTCGCGCTCGCGGACGTACTCCCAGACCTCGTCCTCGGTCCACTCGGCGAGCGGGTTCAGCTTCACGATCGCTCCGTGGTCATGGTCGATCTCGATCTTGCGGATGTTCGTGCGGCTCGCCCACTGGTCGCGGCGAAGGCCGGTCACCCAGGCCTCGAGTGAATGAAGGTGCCTCGTCAGTGGCCGCACCTTGCGGAGGTTGCAGCAGAGCAGGCGAAGGTCGACCGAGGTCGTGAAGAGGTCGACGCCGTGCTTGCCGGTCATCGAGGCGATCTCCGAGGCGTCGGGCTCGATCAGCTCGAGGCGAAGCCCCGGGTAGCGGGCGCGCAGCCTCTCTGCGAGCTCGAGCGTCTCGGCCGGCAGCCGGCCGGTGTCGACGCTGAAGACGGGGATCTCGGGGTCGATCTCGTAGGCCATGTCGATCAGGACGACGCTGTCGATCTGGAACGACGTCGAGATCGCGATCCCCGGCGCGAACCGTTTGATCGCCCATTCGAGCACGGTCTGGGGCTCCTCGCCCTCGAACTCGATCGAGAGCTCACCCGCCTCGAGTTCGTCGATTAGCTCATAGGTGCTCACTCCTCGGCCTCCTCCCGTTGACGAAGCTTGGCCGGCTCGAGGCCGGCCAGCTGACCCAGCTCCTCGTCGCTTGCCCGACGGGTGAAAGACAGAAAGCTCTCCCCCGGGGCGCGCCGCTCGATCCAGCCGGCGATCAGCCCCTGCACCGCGCCGTCGAGCTCGTCGGTCGGGACGCGCCGGAAGAGCGAGCGGCCGATCTGCGGCTCGGGCCCGAGGCTGCCGCGCACGAAGATGTCGTAGGCCTGCCGGCGCACCCCGCCCTCGTCGCGGGAGGTCGTGCCCTGGAAGCCCAGGTCTCCGACCCAGTGCTGCGCACAGGCGTGCGGGCAGCCGTCGAGGTGGAGCCGCAGGTCGGCGATCTCCATCCCGAAGCGCTCGTCGAGGCGGTCGATCAGCGCGCCGAGGCGCGTCTTTGTCTCGGTGACCGAGAAGTTGCAGTGCGGCTCGCCCGTGCAGGCGATCGAGTTCCCGCGCACCGGGTTGACCTCGAGCGGGAAGCCGAGCCGCGCGAGCTCGGCCTTCGCCTCCACGAGGGAGCCGTTGGGGATGCCCGTGACGATGAAGTTCTGCTGGCGGGTGAGGCGGATGTCGCCGCCGAAGCGGTCGGCCAGGTCGGCGATCCCGATCATCTGGTCGCCCGAGATCAGGCCGAGGTGGACGGGGACGCCGATGTAGGAGAGGCCCTCCTGCTTCTGGGCGTGCACGCCGAGATGGTGCGAGGGCTCGACCTCGATCGCCGGCAGGTCGTAGTCCTCGAGGGTGCGCCCGAGCCTCGCCTCGACGCGCTCGCGGACCCCTTCCGGCCCGATCGCGTCGACCATGAACTTGAGCCGCGCCTTCACCCGCGAGACGCGATAGGTGAGGTCTTCCGACCAGACGCTCGTGATCGCGCCCAGGATCTCGTTCGCCTCCTCCTTGGCGACGAAGACGCCCATGTCGCGGGCGATCCGCGGCACCGAGGAGAGGCCGCCGCCCACGAGCACGGCGAAGCCCTCGCGGCCCTCCGAGACCGTCCCGATCAGCGAGATGCAGTTGATCTCGGGCGCGTTGCAGCGGTCGGGGCAGGCGGAGATCGAGTACTTGTGCTTGCGCGGCAGGTTCGCCCAGTCCGGGTTCCCGTAGAAGAGGTCGGCCGCGGCGGTGACGGTGGGCGAGGCGTCGAACAGCTCGTCGTCGGCGATCCCCTGCACCGGGCAGCCGGTGATGTTGCGGACGGTGTCGCCGCAGCCGCCGGCGGTGGTCACGCCGGAGCGCTCGAGGTCGGAGAAGACGTCGGGGAGCTTCGAGAGCTCGAGCCAGTGGAGCTGGATGTTCTGGCGTGTCGAGAGCTCGCCGTCGCCCTTCCCGTAGCGGTTCGAGACCTCGCCGATCGTGCGCAGCTCGAGCGCGGAGAGCTGCCCGGCCGGGACCTTGACGCGCAGCATGAACGTGCCGATCTTCGGCTTGTCGTGATACAGGCCCCACCACTGGAGGCGGACGACGTCCTCTTCGGCGACGTTCTCGTAGCCCGCAGCGATCAGCGCCGGCAGCTCGTCGCGAATCCCGAGCGGCGCCTTCTCGCGCTTCAGCCGCTCGACCGGGTTCCGCTTGAGGACGAGCTCCCAGTCAGGGGGCGGCTTCTGGACCGCGCTCACCGGCCGGCCTCCGCCTGGAGGCGCGAAGGGCTCCCGCTGCGGCGGCCGGGCGCGGACGCCCCGGCCGCCGCCAAGCGCTCGACACGCTGCAGGAGGGAGCTGGTGATGCTGCGGAGGGTGGTTTCCACGATCGGAAGCAACTCTAGCCAGTGAGGTACAAAAAGTAAAGTTTTGAATCGCGATGCGGGTTCCTACCACTTTACTTGTTACAGCGATAAAACTTCATTCCGTGCAGTCATGATGCTTTACTCTCTGCAGTGATGTCGGCGGTTGGGGCCCCGTTACGGCTACGGTTGCGAGGTGAGCGAGCGCGCGAAGGTTCTCGTCCGCGAAGAGATCGCCGAGGCCGGGATCGCGCTTCTGCGCGAGCGCTTCGACGTCGAGGTCGACAGCGAGAGCGACCTCGCCTCGATCATCGGCGGCTACGACGCGATCATCATCCGCTCGGCCACCAAGCTGACCGCGCCGCTGATCGCGGCAGGGACGAACCTGAAGGTGATCGGGCGCGCCGGCGTCGGGGTCGACAACATCGACGTCGAGGCGGCCACCCGGCGCGGGATCGTGGTCGCGAATGCGCCCGAGTCGAACATCGTCTCGGCGGCCGAGCACACGATCGGCCTGTTGTTCGCGCTCGCCCGCAACATCCCGCAGGCGCACGCGGCGCTCGTGGAGGGGCGTTGGGAGCGCTCGAAATGGGGCGGAGTCGAGCTGGCCGAGAAGACGCTCGGCGTCCTCGGCTTCGGCCGGATCGGCCAGCAGGTCGCCCGGCGGGCGCTCGGGATGCAGATGCAGGTGCTCGCCTACGACCCGTTCGTCTCAGCCGATCGCTTCCGCGACCTCGGCGTCGAGAGCGACTCCTTCGACGGGGTGCTCGCCCGCGCCGACATCGTGACTCTGCACCTGCCGCTGAACGACGACACGCGCAGCGTGATCGACGCCGGGGCGCTCGCGAAGATGAAGGAGGGCGCGCGGCTCGTGAACGCGGCACGCGGCGAGCTCGTCGACGAGCAGGCGCTCCTCGAGGCGCTGGAATCGGGCCGGCTCGCGGGTGCGGCGATCGACGTCTTCCGGGAGGAGCCCTACGCGGGCCCGCTGCTCGCCGCGCCCAACCTGGTGGTGACGCCGCATCTCGCCGCCTCGACCGACGAGGCGCAGGACCGCGCCGGGATGAGCGTCGCCGAGCAGGTCGCGGCGGCGCTCGAGGGCGGCCTCGTCACAAACGCGGTCAACATCCCCTCGGTTGGCGCGGAGGATCTCGAGGTGCTCGGCCCGTTCCTGCCTCTCGCAGCAAGCCTTGGCCGCTTCGCGCTCGAGCTCGCGCGTGGCGAGCCGAGCAGCATCAAGCTCGAGTACTACGGCGAGCTCGCCGAGCACGACACGCGCCTGCTCACGGTCGCGGCGCTGAACGGCGCCTTCCGCGGCCGGGTCGACCAGCCCGTCAACTACGTGAACGCGCCGCTCGTCGCGGCCGAACGCGGGATCGACGTGATCGAGCAGCGCACCCGGGCCTCGCGCGACTTCACGAACCTGATCGCGGTCTCGGCCGGGGAGCTGCGCGTCGCGGGGACGACGATCGGGCGCGAGCACCGGAAATGGCTCGTCTCGGCGCTCGGCTTCGACGTCGAGATCGAGCTCGCGCCGCGGATGATCGTGCTGCGCTACGACGATGTGCCCGGCGTGATCGGCCGCGTCGGCACGCTGCTCGGTGAGGCGGGCGTGAACATCGCCAACATGGCCGTGTCGCGGAACCGCGAGGCCGGCAAGGCGCTGATGGTGCTCTCGCTCGACACGCCCGCCTCGGCCGAGGTCGTCGCGCGCCTCGGCGAGGGCGTCGACGACGCCTACGTCGTCACGGCCGAGCTCGGATAGCGGGCGGCGCGGCCCGAAGGCCGCGCCGCCCACTCCCTCACGAGAACGGGATCGCCACGCCTCGTGGAAGCACGAGCACGGGACAGCGAACCAGGTCGATCAGGTACTGCGCCGCGGCGCTGAGCCTGACCGTGTTCGGTGGGGTTCCGAGCTTCGAGCCGAGGACGACGAGACCGACCTCGCTCGTGTACTTGGTCGCGATGCTCGACCCGAACCGCTTGGCGATCGCCTCGGCGGTCGTCGTGGCGCTCGTGTCCTCATCGCCGTTCACCGCTGCGACCGTCGCGATCGGCGCATCGGCGAGGTAGCGCATCTCGGCGGTTGCGATCCCGATCGCGACGGGGCCGCCGTCGAACAAGGTCCGGGCCGACGTGCCCGGGTCGACGTGCCCAGGCGTCGTTCTGTACTCCGACCCGAACACGATTACGTCAGCTCCCTCGCGCGCCGCGAGGTCGCGGAGCCCCTCGGGCGTCGAGCCCGAGAGGACGACGTGGCGCGGGACGTCCGGCTGGTCGAGCCAGCGGGCGCCCGCCTCGAGCAGCAGTTCGGCCTCGGACTCGGCGAGCCGCTCGCTGTGCCGGACGTAGGCAAGCGCGAGCGAGCCCCCGGCCTTGGCGAGCAGGCGGCCGAACGCGAGCGCGTCGTCGTCGCTGGCCGTGCCGTCGTAGGAGACGATGATCTTGGCGCTCATCTCGTGTACGACCGTCAGGCCGGGGCCGGCCCGGCGCCTCCGGATGCAGGTGCGGGAGGCGGCTCGGCCGTCATCCCGGTCGCGGTCAGCCCAGGAATCCCGCCCGTGTAGCCGAGCGACGGAATATCCGACGGGTAGACCTCGTGGCCGTGGACGGCCACATCGCCGATTTCCATGTCCTCTTCCTTCATCCGCAGCGGGACGACGAGCCCCACGAGCTTGAGGATGATGAACGTGGCGATCGCCGTGAACACGATCACCCACACAGCGACATAGAACTGCACCCAGAGCAGGTGCAGGCTCCCTGTCCCGAAGCCGGCCGGCGTGCCGTTCGGGTTGACGGTGAGGGCGATGTTCGAGTCGGCGAACACACCGACGAGCAGACCGCCGGCGAGGCCGGCGAAGCCATGCGTGTAGATCACGCCGAGGGTGTCGTCGACGCTGCGGAACGGCCGCAGCCGGCTGATGTAGTGGTAGGCCACATAGACGATCGAGGAGGCGATCACGCCGATCATGATCGCGCCGTAGCCGTTGACGAAACCGGCTGCGGGCGTGATCGCGACCAGGCCGACGATCATCCCGTTGACGGTGCCGATCAGCGAGGGCTTGCGCTTGGTCATGTAGTCCCAAGCGACCCAGACGAGCAGCGCGACAGCGGTGCAGAGGTTCGTGTTCAGGACGGCGGAGGCGGCGTCGGCGCCGGCGTAGTACGGGTCGCCGCCGTTGAAGCCGTTCCAGCCGAGCCAGAGGAATCCGGCCCCGGTCGCCACCATCAGCAGGTTGTTCGGTGCGTCTATCTCTCGGTCTCGCGCGAGTCGTGGCCCGATCACCCAGGCGGCGACGAAGCCGGCGACGCCGGCGGTCAGATGGATCACATAGCCACCGGAGAAGTCGAGCGCACCCTTCTGGGCGAAGAAGCCGCCGCCCCAGATCAGGAAGGCGTTCACGACATAGACGCCGGAGATCCAGAGCGGGACGAAGATCAGCCACGCCTTGAAGTTGATCCGGCCGAGCACCGAGCCGAGCATCAGGAGCGGCGTGATCGCCGCGAACACGAACTGGAAGTAGACAAGCGAGGACTGCGGGAAGTGCCAAGGCGGTCCGCTCACGAGCGGGATGTTGGCCTGCCCCTGTTCCGCAGTGTGGTTGAGCACGGGCCCGGGCTGGCCGATGAAGTTGCCGAGCAGTTTGTGGACGAAGCCGCCGCTGCCGTTGGAGATGCCGTGCCAGGGGTTGCCGAAGCCCATGTCGAAGGCGTAGAGCACCCACACGATCAGCACCGCGGCGAAGGCCGTGAAGGCGAGCATCATGCTGTTCACGGACCAGCGCTTCTGCATCACCCCGCCGTAGAGCACGACAAGGCCCGGAACGCTCATCAGGCCGACCAGGGTCGCGGCCGTGAGCTGCCAGGCATTGTCGCCGGGGTTCAGCCAGGTTGGATATGGGAGCACGGTCGAAGCGATCAAGCCGATCTCCTTTCTCGGTTCGGATTGCCGGGCACGGGGCCGAGTTGACGAACCGGTCCAACACAAAAAGGCCCCAAGACCCCGCAGAGACAGGTCTTGTGGCCTCGTTGCCCGCGTCCGGTCAGCACCGACCGAACGAGCGGGACTCTAGCGTCCTTCGCTCAGCGAGGCAAGTGGGAGCCGCCGGCAACTGCGGGCAGCAGAATCAGCGTGGCGCCGGGGGCGACTTCGCTCTCCAAACCGTCGAGCAGGCGGATGTCCGAGCCGTCGATGAAGACGTTCAGAAACTGCGGCAGCTCGTCGCCGGCGAAGATGCGATCGCGGAGCGCCGGGTACTCGACCACGAGTGCCTCGAGCGCCTCGCGAACCGTGCCGCCCTGGGCCTCGACCTGGCGGTTGCCGCCCGCGTCGGGGCGGAGGATGGGCGGGATGCGGATCGTTGCCATCGCCCCGAAACCCTACACAGCCGCTTCCGAGCGTTTGGGACGTAGCTCGTCGAGGTGGTCGATTCGTGCGAGCGCCGGGAAGACCCACTTCCAGATCGCCGCGAGCGCGATCGTGAGCGCACCGCCGGCGACGACGGCCGGCACGGCGCCGAGCAGTGCCGCCGCCGCGCCCGACTCGAAGGCGCCGAGCTCGTTCGAGGCGCCGATGAAGACCATCTCGACCGCGACCACCCGGCCGCGCAGCTCGTTCGGCGCGGCTACCACCGCGATCGTGCCGCGAATGTTGACGCTGATCATGTCGACGAACCCGGCGATCGCGAGTGCCGCCAGCGAGAGCGGGAACGAGCGGGAGAAGCCGAAGACGATCGTCGCGACCCCGAACGCCGCGACCACGGTCAGGAGCGTCGGGCCCGTCCGCCCCTGCAGCGGGCGGCGCGTCAGCATCACACCCGCGACGAGAGCGCCGAGCGCGGGCGCGCTGCGCAGCACCCCGAGCCCGATCGGCCCGGTGTGCAGGATCGTCCGCGCGAACAGGGGCAGAAGCGCGACGGCGCCGCCGAACAGCACCGCGAACAGGTCGAGCGTGATCGCGCCCAGCATCACGGGTGTCCGGCGGATGAAGCGGATGCCTTCGAGTGCGCTCGTCATGCTGATCGCCTGTCGGACCGTGCCGGCCTCCTCGGGGGGCTCGTGGATCGCGACGACCGCGAGGGCGCCCGTGACGAGCAGGGCCGCGGCGACTCCGTACACCACCTCGGCGTCGACGCTGAAGAGCAGCCCGCCCAGTGCCGGGCCGGCCACCGTTCCGATCTGGAAGGCGACCGAACGCAGCGCGAGTGCGCTCGGGAGGAGCGCGGGGGAGACGAGCGACGGGCCGAGCGCTCGCGCGGCGGGCCCGGCGAGTGCGGCGCCGACCCCGTTGCCCGAGGCGAGCGCGAGGAAAGGCCAGAGCGCCGTGTTCCCCTCGGCACTGAGCACGAGCAAGAGCAGCGAGACGACCGCGCTGAGCGCGAGCGAGGCCGTGAACAGGAGCCTGCGCGAGAGACGGTCCGCGAGCTGGCCGACGGGCAGGGCGAGGACGAGCAGCGGCACGAACTCGGCGAGGCCGATCAGGCCGAGGTCGAAGGGCGAATGGTGGAGCCCGTAGACCTGCCAGCCGATCGCGACCGCGACCATCTGGATCCCGAAGCTCTCGATCGCGAGCGCCGAGAAGAGCAGGAAGTAGTCCCGTCCGCGAATCGCTGCCGGGAGCCGGGCACGCAGCCAGCTGTACGACCCCTCCGCGCCCATCGGGCCAGTATCGCTGAGGGGTGCCGCGGCGCCAGCCGGCAAGCGCGGCACCCCTCAGCGGGTTGTTACTGCGCCGGCTCGTCTTCGGCGAGGATGCGGTAGAGCGCGCGGCGGGTGTCCGCGAGGACTTTCGCCGCCTCCGCTTTCTGCGCCTCGGTGCCGTGGTGGGCGACCTGCCGTCCGGCCATCCCCACCTGCATCATCAGGTGGATCAGCTCGCGGAGACCCTCGGGCATGCCCTGGCCGGCCAGCTCCCACGGGCTTCCGAGCTGTTCACGGTTCTCCTCGACATGAGCCCGGCCCGCCTCGGTGAGCTCGAAGACGTTGCCGCCGTCGCGTGCCTCACCGCGGATCAGGCCCTCGTCGGCGAGGAGCTGGAAGGCCGGATAGACCGAGCCCGGGCTCGGGCGCCAGGCACCCTCGCTTCGCTGCTCGATCTCCTGCATCACCTGGTAGCCGTTCCGCGGCTCTTCCTCGAGCAGGAGCAGGATCGCGGCGCGGACGTTGCCGCGGCGCATCCGCCGGCCTCGGGGGCCGCCCGGGCCGCCGAAGCCGCGGAACTTGAAGAACTCGGGGCCGCCCGGCCCGCCGAAGCCGCCGGGGCCGAAGCCGCCGGGGCCTCCCGGCCCGGGTCCCCACATGAGTACTCTGTCTTGTCTGTGCATATCACGATACTACATCGATATATCGGAATCTGTCAAGACCGGAGTGGGCGTTAGAGTCCCGGCATGCCGGTCGAGAAGCAGGCAGAGCGTCTTCGCACGCCGCTTGGCAAGCGTGACCGGCGTTTTCTGGCCGTGCTCGGGCTCGTGAGCGCGCTCGCGATCCTCGCCGGGGCTGTCTATGCCGCGACGCGTGGCGGCGACCCTGCGGGCGAGCGCTGCTTCACGGCGACCTACGCGGGCCCGGTCGGGGGCAATACCGTCCACCGCTGCGGCACCGCTGCCGTCTATTACTGCCGCGTCAACGCCGGTGTGCCCCAGGTCGCCGCCGCGTGCAGGCGGGCCGGTTTCACGGTCGCGGCGATTCCGTAGAACCGTATCCTTGCCGAGGTGAAGGTGATTCTCCCTGACGGCAAGGAGCTCGAGCTTCCCGACGGCGCGACCGGCCTCGACGCCGCGCGTGCGATCGGGCCCAAGCTCGCAGAGCAGGCCGTGCTCGTGCGCTCGAACGGCTCGACCCACGACCTCCGCGCACCGCTCGCCGACGGCCAGTCGGTGCAGTTCCTGACCAGCCGCGACAGCGCGGACCCAGACGCCCTCTCCGTCCTTCGCCACTCGAGCGCGCACGTACTCGCGGAGGCCGTGCGCCGGCTCTACCCGGGCGTCAAGATCGCGATCGGGCCTCCGATCGAGCAGGGGTTCTACTACGACTTCGACTTCCCGCAGCCGATCTCGGAGTCCGAGCTCGAGGCGATCGAGGCCGAGGTGGGGAAGGTGCTCGCCGAGGGCCGCAGCTGGTCGCGCGAGGAGATCTCCCGCGACGAGGCGAAGGCCCGGTTCGAGGCCGAGGGCGAACCGTACAAGGTCGAGCTGCTCGACACCGCCGAGGGCGCCATCTCGCTGTACACCCAGTCGCATGACGGGTCGAGTGACTTCACCGACCTCTGCCGCGGGCCGCATCTGCAGGATTCGGGCCCGATCAAGGCGTTCAAGCTCACCCACCTCGCCGGTGCCTACTGGCGCGGCGACGAGCACAACAAGCAGCTGACCAGGATCTACGGCACGGCGTTCTTCCGGCAGGCCGATCTCGACGCCTATCTCGAGCGGCTCGAGGAGGCGCGCAAGCGGGACCATCGCCGGCTCGGCGTCCAGCTCGACCTCTTCCACCTGTCGGAGCACTCCCCCGGGTCGCCCTTCTGGCACCCGAAGGGGATGGTGATCTGGAACACGCTCGAAGACCTCCGCCGGCGCGAGAACGGGAGGCGCGGGTATGTCGAGGTGAAGACGCCGCTGCTCTACGACCAGGACACCTACCAGACCTCGGGCCACCTCCAAAACTACGAGGAGAACATCTTCTGGGTCCAGAGTCACGAGGAGCACGACCGCCGCTTCGCCCTGAAGCCGATGAATTGCCCCGGCCACATGCTGCTCTACGGCTCGGCTCTCCGCTCCTACCGCGACCTCCCGATGCGCTTCGCAGAGTCCTCGACGCTGCACCGCGACGAGAAGACGGGCACGCTGCACGGCCTCTTGCGCGTCAAGCACATCACCCAGGACGACGCGCACATCTTCTGCTCCGCCGACCAGATCGAGGACGAGATCTTCGGCTGCCTCGACTACGCCGCCTACCTCTACGACCTGTTTCGCATGGACGCCAGCTTCGAACTCTCGACCCGCCCCGAGAAGAAGGTCGGCAACGAGGAGGAGTGGGACTTCACCGAGGGCGCGCTCCGCTCGGCGCTCGAGCGGCGGGGGATCGCGTACGCCGTCAACGAGGGCGACGGCGCGTTCTACGGACCGAAGGTCGACCTGCACATGACCGACGTGCTCGGGCGCTCGTGGCAGATGGGGACGATCCAGCTCGACGCGCAGATGCCGCAGCGGTTCGGCCTCTCCTACATGGGGGCCGACAACACCGAGCACACGCCCTACGTGATCCACCGGGCCCTGCTCGGCTCGCTCGAGCGCTTCATCGGGATCCTGACCGAGCACCACGGCGGCGCCTTCCCCTTCTGGCTTGCTCCCGTCCAGGTGCGGGTGCTCCCGGTCGGGCTCGGCCATCACGCGGCCGTGCACGCCCTCGCGGGGCGGCTTGCCGGCTACCGCGTCGAGGTCGACGACTCCGACGAGACGGTCGGCAAACGGATCCGCAACGCCGAGCTCGACAAGATCCCCTTCACGGTCGTCTACGGCGACAAGGAGAGCGACGAGGCGCTCGCGGTGCGCGAGCGCGGCGGCGAGCAGTCGACGAGATCGCTGGCCGATCTCCTCTCACTCCTTGCTACGCTTGACCCCTGACAAGTAGGGGCGAAGCCGTCTCTCACCTCCTGGACGCTCCAGAAGCGGCCTCGGGGGTTCAACCGAAGTGGTTGAAAACGGTGCTCACCGCTGCCTGTCAACGGTTTTTCGCAGTTCAACCGCAGTTCGGACCACAGGAGGAATTGACGAGCTTGGTACGGGACATTTGAGGCCGCGGCGAGGTTCATGGGAGCCGCCGCGTCGGCCGGAGCCGCAGACGCGGGTGAACGAGACGATCCGCGTCGCGCGGGTGCGGCTGATCGGTGCGGAGGGCGAGCAGCTCGGGATCAAGACGACCGAGGAGGCGCGTACGTACGCCTACGAGAAGGGCCTCGACCTGGTCGAGGTTGCCGCGCAGGCCGATCCGCCGGTCGCCAAGGTGATGGATTTCGGCAAGTACCGGTACGAACTCGAGCAGAAGGCAAAAGCAGCTCGTAAGAACCAGACGCAGATCCACGTCAAGGAGATCAAGCTCAGACCGAAGATCGGGATCCACGACTACGAGACCAAGAAGGGCCATGTCGTCCGCTTCCTGAACCAGCGGGCGAAGGTCAAGGTCACGATCATGTTCCGGGGCCGCGAGCGCGAGCATCCGGATCGCGGCCGTGACCTGCTCATGCGGCTCGCCGAGGACGTGAAGGAGCTCGGTGTGATCGAGACCCAGCCGCTCCTGGAAGGCCGCAACATGACGATGGTGATGGCGCCGACGAAGAACGCAGGGGTGAAAAGAGATGCCGAAACAGAAGAGAAACTCGGGAGCCAAGAAGAAATTCAAGGTGACCGCAACGGGCAAGATCCTGCGCCGGAAAGCGGGCCAGAGCCACAATCTGGAGCACAAGACACCGAAGGTTAAGCGCTCGTTCGGTAAGGACCATCCGGTCGCGAAGGCCAACGTGAAGATGGTCAAGAAGCTGCTCGGAAAGGCGGCGAGCAAGTAAATGCCGAGGGTCAAGCGATCGGTCCACGCCCGCAAGAAGCGGCGCAAGGTGCTCGAGCAGGCCAAGGGCTACTGGGGCCTCAAGAGCACCAACTACACCTACGCCAAGGAGCAGGTCGAGCACTCGCTCAGCTACGCCTACCGAGACCGCAAGGTGCGCAAGCGGATGTTCCGCCGGCTCTGGATCACGCGGATCAACGCGGGTGCGCGTGCGCACGGGCTCTCCTACAACCAGTTCATCTCCGGCCTCAAGGCCGCCGAGGTCGAGCTCGACCGCAAGGTGCTCGCCGACCTCGCGATTCACGATCCCGAGCAGTTCGGCAAGCTCGCCGAGCAGGCGAAGGCCGCGCTGCCGCAGTAGGTTCCCTCGCGAGCTGATCACCTCGCGCGACAACGCGAAGCTCCGGCTCGTGCGCAAGCTGCACGAGCGACGCTGGCACGCCGGGCTACGCGGGCTTGGGGGGTCGCGGTTCTGCGTCGGGGCGGCCGACGTAAATCCAGGTGATGCGTTGCGAGTAGGGTGGCTCGCCTGGTTCAACCGAGCACACGAGCCAGAGATCGGCGTCATCGGGATGCTCGACAAGATCGTTGACGGCGTAGTGGTGCTCGGTGTCTTGGTCGAACCGTCCGAGTTCGCGCTCCCCGGCGGCGTCGAGGAGGACTATCAGTAAGCGGCTCGCGCCACTGATGTCAGGTCGCGATGCGCCGCCAGGTAGCGTCGAAGCGCATGGCGCGCTGCTTGCTAGCAGACGGCCGCTGCGAGCGGCTTGGCAAGCCCTGCCGCTCAGGGCAGTGCATAGCTCGTACCGTCTGCAGGCTGCATGACGGTAGATAACGCGGCAAGATCATCGACCGGCTCATGACAAGGTCTCGGCGCGACGTCGATAGCCGGTGCAAGAGAGGCTGATTCTCGGCTGCGTGAGCGTGCCGGAATACACCCCGACGGCGACGGCTCGGAGGCGATGCTGATAGTGCTCTCGCGGTGGAGCGTCATGAGGACAAGAGCTTCTTGGTTCACTTCGCCAATAACGAGGGCGACGGCACGTTTGGACCCTCTCCGAAGCACGCCGCGTCATCGAGCGCCGGACCGAACACGACCCACCGCCTCCCGGCATCTTCCCGGGCCGAAATCTGGGAGCGGACCTGGGTGGATCACGTGGTCGCGAACGAGCGACTGATCGAGCGTTACCCGCCTCCCTGAACGCCGATTCGAGCCTCACGGGTCGAGGACACACGGCTGCGCGAGCGTGCAGGAACTGTCACCTGAGACTACTTGAGGGTTTCCGGGTGGTCTCGCGACTCAGTCAGGGCAGCGGCGGCGAGATACGATATGACTCGGACAGTTGGCCCGGGTATCGGCCGCTGGTCGGGCACAAGCGTTGTCGGCTGCGCGAGCGTTCCGTTATCGAGTCTCACAGACGCCTGAACCCGAAGGCCGCGTCGGGGGCATCATGGAGGCGCGAGCAGAGCCCGGAGATCCTGTGCTCTTCGCCTCGTTATGATGGTTTCCATGGCAATCAAGCTCACCATCATCGTCGATAACCCGAATGATCCCGGCGCCTTTGAGGCCCACTACAACTCCCCGGCCTACAAGGAACCGCTGGGCAAGATCCCGGACATCCAGCGGGTCGAATCGGCCAAGGTCTTCCCGAAAGAGGACGGCTCCCCAACCCCCGCCTACCGGACCATCGACATCTACTTCTCCGACTACGCGACCGCGTGCGCCGCGCTCGAGTCACCTGCGGCAGGCGAACTGGCTGGCGGACTGGTCAAGGCGGGCACGGGCGGGATCCGTTTTCTCCTCTCCGACATCGAGGGCTGATCCCCTCATCACCGCGCGCCCACGTCCCTGCGGCAGCAGCGGTGGATCTACTGGTGAGGTACATGTGCCTAGGCTAAAGGCTTCGGGCGCGAGGCCAATGGCCTGCGCCAGCGTTGCTGGCGTCTGTGAGAGCGTTGCTCTCACAGACGCCAGAGAGGGATCGCCCGCCGGGGCGTGCGTCGGCCTACCATCGCCGTCGTTTCGGTTACTCGCCGGGGAGCAACGAGAAGATGGTCCTGTCGACTCTGCCTCCGTCGGGCTTCGGCATCGAGCGTAGGACGCCCTCGCGTGTGAACCGTGCCCGCTCGAGCACTCGCTCCGACTGGAGGTTGTCAACGCTGACGTAGGCCGTCACCCGATGGACACCAAGCTTGAACGCATATTCAGCGAGCGCCCGCGCGACTTTCGTCGCAATCCCGCGACCGCGTGCCCGCGGATAGAGCCAATAGCCGATCTCGATGATCCCTCGCTCCG
>DATKRX010000112.1:0-6737 GCA_035531915.1 Gaiellaceae bacterium
TCCGCGGCATCGACCTCGTCCTGCGCCAGGGCGAGGTGCTCGGGCTCGTCGGCGACAACGGAGCCGGCAAGAGCACGCTCGTCAAGATCCTGAGCGGCTTCCACCAGCAGGACGGGGGTGACGTGATCGTCGGCGGCGAGCACGTCCGCTTCCACTCGGTCGCGGCCGCCCGTGCACACGGGATCGAGACCGTGTACCAGGACCTCGCACTGATTCCGCAGCTCCCCGTCTACCTGAACCTGTTCCTGGGCCACGAGCTGACGACGATGGGCCCGCTCCGCTTCCTCGACAAACGAGGGATGCGAAAGCTCTCCCGCCAATACCTCGACGAGATCAAGGTTCGGGTGCCGAGCGTCGACGCCGAGGCCGAGCAGCTCTCCGGCGGCCAGCGGCAGGCGGTCGCAGTGGCGAGAGCCGTGCGGGTGGCGCCGAAGATATTGCTGCTCGACGAGCCGCTCGCGGCCATGGGTGCGCGCGAGTCGCGCCTCATCATCGACCTCGTCAAGGATCTCGCCTCGAGCGGTCGGGTGTCGATCATCGTGATCGACCACAACTACGCCCATCTCTTCGAGCTCTGCGACCGCATCAACGTCATGCAGGGCGGTCGCATCACGAGGGACCAGCAGGTGCACGAGACCTCGCTCGAGGAGCTGACCGAGCTGATGGTCTCGAGCTATCGCCAGGAGCTCGACGACGTCTCGAACCCAGGCGCCTGAACGCCGGATGAACGCGCTCCGAGAGCTCCAGGTGTGGCTCGTCACCGGGAGCCAGGAGATGTACGGTCAGGAGGCGCTGCGGCAGGTCGAGGCGCACGCCCGAGAGGTCGCCTCCGCTCTCGACGCGGAGGCGGCGATCCCGGTGCGCGTCGTCCAGCGGGAGGTCGCGACGAGCTCGGGCTCGATCCGGCGCGTCGTGCTCGAGGCGAACGCGGCGGAGTCGTGCCTGGGCTTGATCTTGTGGATGCACACCTTCTCGCCGGCGAAGATGTGGATCGCCGGGCTGAGCGCGCTGCAGAAGCCCCTCCTCCACCTCCACACGCAGTTCAACCGCGACCTGCCGTGGGCGGAGATCGACATGGACTTCATGAACCTGAACCAGTCGGCGCACGGAGACCGCGAGTTCGGATTCGTCGAGACGCGGATGGGCCTGCGCCGGAAGACGGTCGTCGGCCACTGGCGCGACCCGCAGGTCGCGGCGCGCATCGGCATCTGGGCTCGCGCGGCCGCGGGCTGGCACGAGGCGCAGGAGCTTCGGGTTGCCCGCTTCGGTGACAACATGCGCGAGGTCGCGGTAACGGAAGGGGACAAGGTCGAGGCGCAGATCCGGCTGGGCGTGTCCGTCGACGGCTACAGCCCGGAGGCGCTCGGAGCAGCGGTCGCGGGTGTCGCCGAGGCGGATGTGGACGACCTCGTGGCGGCGTACGACGAGGTGTACGATCTCGCGCCCGTGCTCCGCCAGGACGGCGCGCGGCACGATTCCCTTCGCGACGCCGCCCGCATCGAGGCCGGGTTGCGTGCCTTCCTCGAAGCGGGCGGGTTCCGAGCGTTCACGGACACCTTCGAGGAGCTCGACGGCCTCGCTCAGCTGCCGGGCATCGCAGCGCAGCGGCTGATGGCGGACGGTTACGGCTTCGGCGCCGAGGGCGACTGGAAGACCGCCGCGCTCGTCCGGATCGCGAAGGTGATGAGCAGCGGCCTCGGCGGCGGCACCTCCTTCATGGAGGACTACACCTACGACCTCGCTCCCGATGGGCCGGCGGTGCTCGGGGCGCACATGCTCGAGGTCTGCCCGTCGATCGCCGCAGGGAGGCCCTCCTGCGAGATCCACCCGCTCTCGATCGGCGGCAAGGCCGACCCGGTGCGGCTCGTCTTCACGGCTGCGCCGGGCCCCGCCGTGCTCGTCGGGCTGCTCGATCTCGGCGACCGCTTCCGGCTCGTCCTGAACGAGGTCGAGCTCGTTCAGCCGCCGGAGGACCTTCCGCGGTTGCCCGTGGCTCGGGCGCTGTGGCGGCCGAAGCCCGACTTCCCCATCGCCGCGGAAGCGTGGCTGCGCGCCGGCGGCCCGCATCACACCGTGCTCTGCCGTGCGATCGGCACCGAAGCGTTCGTGGACTTCGCGGAGATCGCGGGGATCGAGCTGCTCGTGATCGACGAGCAGACCCGGATCCGCGACGTCGCGAACGAGCTGCGCTGGAACCAGGCGTACTACCGGCTTGCGGGAGGCGTGTAGTGCAGCACGTCGAGCTGCGGGAGCGAGTGCTCGAGGCGAACCTGGCGCTCGTCCGCGCGGGCCTCATCGTCCTCACCTTCGGCAACGCAAGCGCCCTCGACCGCGCGGCGGAGGTCGTCGCGATCAAGCCGAGCGGCGTCTCCTACGACCGGCTCACCGTCGCCGACATCGTCGTCGTCGATCTCGCGACCGGAGCGGTCGTCGAAGGCGAGACTCGGCCGTCGTCGGACACGCCCACGCACCTCGCCCTCTACCGCGCCTGGCGCGATGTCGGAGGGATCGTGCACACCCACTCGGCGTTCGCCACCGCCTGGGCGCAGGCGCGCCTCGAGATCCCCTGCTACGGGACGACGCACGCCGACCACTTCGACGGCGCCGTGCCGGTGACGCGTCCGCTCACGCCTCGCGAGATCGAGGGCGAGTACGAGCGCGCGACGGGAGAGGTGATCCTCGAGACCTTCGTCGCTCTCGAGCTCGAACCGCTCCGCAGGCCGGCAGCCCTCGTCGCCTCCCACGGTCCGTTCGCCTGGGGCGCCTCCGTGGAGGAGGCGGTCGAGAACGCGATCGCGCTCGAGGCGGTCGCAGCGAGCGCGCACCGCTCGGTCGCGCTGGCCGGAGACCTCGAGGCGATCCCGGCGGAACTCCTCGAGAAGCATTTCTCGCGCAAGCACGGGGCCGCGGCCTACTACGGCCAGCGCGCGTGAAGGCATTGCGCCTGCACGCGGCGAGGGAGCTACGGCTGCACGAGGAGCCGGACCCGGAGCCGCAACCGGGGCAGGTTCTCGTGCGCGTTGGCGGCGTCGGTCTCTGCGGTTCCGATCGTCACTGGTTCCTCGAGGGCAGCATCGGCGACGCGGTTCTCGACCGGCCGCTCGTTCTCGGCCACGAGCTCGCCGGCGTCGTCGCGCGCGGCCCCCGCGCCGGCGAGCGCGTCGTGCTCGACCCGGCCGACCCCTGCGGCCGCTGCACCGTCTGCCTCGCCGGGGACGGCCACCTCTGCGCCGAACTGCGGTTTGCGGGTCACGGCTCGACCGACGGCGGGCTGCGGACGCTCGTCGCCTGGCCGGAGCGCCTCGCGCACCTGCTCCCGGAGTCGGTCTCCGACGAGGCCGCCCCGCTGCTCGAGCCGCTCGGCGTCGCGTTGCACGCGGTCGATCTCGGCGAGTCCGAACCGGGGACGACCGCCGCCGTCTTCGGCTGCGGACCGATCGGCTTGCTGCTCGTGCAGGTGCTGCGGGCCGCGGGCATCTCCGTCGAGGTCGCGACCGATCCGCTGCCGCACCGTGCTGCTGCCGCGCGCGAGCTCGGGGCGCTCCGCTCCGAGCCGGCGGACGTACGGGTCGACGTCGCCTACGAGGCGGCGGACGCTGACGGCGCGCTCGACGCCGCGATCGCGGCGGCGCGCCCCGGCGGTCGCGTGGTGGTCGTCGGCATCCCCGACCACGACCGGAGTTGCTTCCGTGCCGCCGCGGCACGCCGCAAGGAGTTGACGCTTGTCCTCTGCCGCCGCATGCGCGCGAGCGACCTGGCGCGCGCGATTGTCCTGGCGGAGACCGGGCGGCTCGAGCTCGCGTCGCTCGTGAGCGCGCGGTACCGGCTCGAGGAGGGGCCGCAGGCATTCCGCGACCTGGTGGAGCGGCGGGGTTTGAAAGTGGTGGTTCAGCCGTGACATGCGCTCTCGGGATCGACTTCGGCACCGAGTCGGCGCGCGCCGTGCTCGTCGACTGCACGGACGGCCGCGAGCTCGGGGCGCGCGTCGAACCGTACGCCCACGGCGTCATCGACGCCCGCCTTCCAGGCCCAGACGACGACGTGGAGCTCGAGGCCGACTGGGCGCTGCAGCATCCGAGCGACTACCTCGAGAGCCTGCGGATCGCGGTGCGGCGGCTGCTGGCCGAGACCGGCGTCTCGCCGGACGAGGTCGTGGGGATCGGGATCGACTTCACGTCGTGCTCGATGCTGCCCACGCTCGCCGACGGCACACCCCTCTGCCTGCTGGAGGATCTGCGCCGCGAGCCGCACGCGTGGGTGAAGCTGTGGAAGCACCACGCCGCTCAGCCGGAGGCCGACCGGATCAACGCAGTGGCCGCCGAGCGGGGTGAGCGGTGGCTGCCGCGCTACGGCGGCAAGATCTCGTCCGAGTGGTTCTTCGCCAAGGCGCTGCAGATCCTCGACGAGGCGCCGGAGCTCTACGCGCGCGCTGCACGGCTGATCGAGGCGTGCGACTGGATCGTCTGGCAGCTCACAGGCGTCGAAAGCAGGAGTGCCTGCGCGGCGGGGTACAAGGCGATGTGGTCCAAGCGCGACGGGTTCCCCCCGCCGGAGTACTTCGGCGCGCTCGACCCACGCTTCGAGCACGTCGTCGACGAGAAGCTGTCGCGGACGCTCCTGCCGCCTGGCGCCAGGGCGGGCGCGCTGAGTGCGCGCGCGGCGGCGTGGACCGGGCTGCGAGCGGGGATGCCGGTCGCGGTCGGGAACGTCGACTTCCATGGCTCCGTTCCAGCGACCACCGTGACCGCTCCAGGCACGTTGGTGATGATCATGGGCACGAGCAACGGCCTTCTGCTCCTGGGCGACGAACTCGTCGAGGTCGAGGGCATGTGCGGCGTCGTCGAGGACGGGATCGTACCCGGCTACTTCGGCTACGAGGCCGGTCAGTCGGCGCTCGGCGACATCTTCGCGTGGTTCACCCGGCACGCCGTGCCACCCGAATACCACGAGGCAGCCCGGGCGCGGGGCGTCGACGTGCACGATGTCCTCGCGGAGGAAGCTGCGGCGCTGCGGCCCGGGGAGTCCGGCCTCCTCGCCCTCGACTGGTGGAACGGGAACCGCTCCGTGCTCGTCGATGCCGACCTGCGCGGGCTCCTCGTGGGGATGACGCTTGCAACGCGTGCCCCCGAGATCTACCGCGCCCTGATCGAGGCGACGGCGTTCGGCACCCGGGTGATCGTCGAGGCGTTCGAGCACGCGGGCCTGCGGGTGGACACGATCGTCGCCTGCGGTGGGCTTCCCGACCGGAACCCGCTCTTGATGCAGATCTTCGCCGACGTCGCCGGCCGCGACATCGCCGTCGCGGCGTCCCATCAGGCTCCCGCGCTCGGCGCCGCGATGTGGGGTGCCGTTGCGGCGGGTGCCGCCGCCGGCGGTCATGCCACGATCGCCGATGCCTCGAGCCGGATGGCACGGTTGAGCGGCACGCGCTTCGCTCCGCGACCGGACCACCGTGAGCCCTATGACCTCCTGTACGACGAGTACCGGTGCCTACACGACTTCTTCGGACGTGGCGGCGACGATGTCATGCGTCGACTGAAGCGTCTCCGGAACGCCGCCGCGGACGCGGATCCGGTGCCGTTCACACAGTCGTGACGGCCCTGATCCTCGACTGTGACGGCGTGCTCGCCGAAACCGAGCGCGAGCTCCACCTGCCCGCGTTCAACCAGGCGTTCGAGGAACGCGGACTCCCGCTCCACTGGACCGACGCCGAATACCTCGAGCGACTACAGGTCGCCGGCGGGAAGGAACGCATCGCATCCTCATTGACGCCAGAGTTGATGAACGCCGTCGGGATGCCGTTCGAGCCCGAGGCTGTCCTCGATCTCGCCGAGCGGCTCCACGAGCGTAAGACGGAGATCCTTGCCGAGATGTTCGGCCGGCGTCCGCCAAGAGCGAGACCCGGTGTTCGGCGGATCGTCGAAGCCGCTCACGCTGCCGGTTGGAAGCTCGCGATCGCGTCGACCTCCGCTGAGGCCTCGGTTCGGCGAGTCGTGGGCGCCGTGCTCGGCGCTCCGCTTGCCAGTGAGGTGCTCGTCCTCGCCGGTGATCTGGTTTCGGCCAAGAAGCCCGATCCCGAGATCTACGAGCTCGCGGTCGCTCTGCTTCGGGTGTCGAGAACGGAGACGATCGTGATCGAGGACTCACGCAACGGCCTTCTCGCCGCAGCGGGTGCCGGCCTCACCTGCGTCGTCACGGTCAGCGAGTACAGCGCCGGGGAAGACTTCTCCGAGTCGCCGCTCGTCATCTCGAGCCTGGGCGACCCCGGAGAACAGCTGACGGTCATCGCAAATCGCTCAACCGTAACCCCGCGCGGGGAGCTCACCTTGGACGATCTGACCGAGCTCGCCCGAACGAGAACGGTGTCATGCGCCGACCGGCGTTGATTGTCTGGACGTTCTTGAGATGTCAAGTCCCATGGAGTGCCTCGAGGTCGGCTCGGAGGGTGTAGCGGGCCTCGCGGGCGAGGTAGCGTTTGAGGCAACGGAGGATTTCGCGTCTGTTGAGACCCTCGGCGGGGCGTTTGGTGGCCTACTAGAGGCGGTGCATTCGCAGTTGCGGAGTCGGCCGATGGCGATCATGTGGAGCAATCAATCCTAAGGGCCTATCCCGGAAGGGCGAGTGCCAGTTTTGTTTTCTGGGCTTTCTTGAAGGCGATCAGTCCGCTGGCGAGTTGGAGGAGGGCGAGGTGGTTTTCGTCTTTCTTCGACCAGCGGATGAGGATCCCGCGGTTGCGG
>DATKRX010000113.1:0-37574 GCA_035531915.1 Gaiellaceae bacterium
CGATCCGGCGGAAGACCGGCTGGGTCGACCGCTGGGCGGCCTCCTCGCGTTCGATCCCCTCGAGCTCGGCTGCGAACCACGGGTGGAGGTTGTGCGGCGCCCACTCGAGCTCGCCTTCGAGCCCGCGCTTCGCGTTCGAGAAGTTCCCCGGCGCCGACCGTACCCTCGGCACCCAGATGAAGTCGGTCGGCGAGTCGATGGGCATCGGCCGAACGTTCGCCGAGGCCTTCGACAAGGCCCGCCGTGGCCTCGAGCTCGAGCACGACTGGCAGCCAGAGGGGCTCCATCCCTGGTTTGCGGCCGAGCTCGAACGGCTCAAGGCTGACACTCTTGCCGCCCCCGGCGGGCGCGGCCCGGTCGCGTTTCGCCGGGTCGATTCATGTGCGGGCGAGGTCGCGGCGGCCTCCAACTACTTCTACTCGACCCGCGGTGAGCTCGACGAGTGCCGGCCCGAGCCCGGCCGTTCGGTGGTGATCCTCGGCAGCGGCCCCAACCGGATCGGGCAGGGGATCGAGTTCGATTACTGCTGCGTCCACGCGGCCGAGAGCTTCCGTGCCCAGGGCTACGAGGCCGTGATGGTCAACTGCAACCCGGAGACCGTCTCGACCGACTACGACACCTCCGACCGCCTCTACTTCGAGCCGCTCGACGAGGACGCCGTGCTCGCGGTGCTCGAGCGGGAGCAGCCGGTCGGGGTCTGCATCCAGTTCGGCGGCCAGACGCCGCTCAAACTCGCGCGCGCGATCGAGCGCGCCGGCTACCTAATCCTCGGCACCCAGTTCGACGCCGTCGATCTGGCGGAGGACCGCGAGCGGTTCGGCCGGCTCGCGGCAGCGCTCGGCGTCCGCTGCCCGGAGTGGGGGATCGCGGCCGGCGGCGACGAGGCCGTGGCGATCGCGACCCGGATCGGCTACCCGGTGCTGGTGCGACCGTCCTACGTGCTCGGCGGGCGCGCGATGCGCGTGTGTTACGACGAGGCCGAGGTGCGTGCCGCAATGGCCGCCGTCGAGGGCGCCGTGCTCGTCGACCGCTTTCTCGAGAGCGCGATCGAGCTCGACGTCGACGCGCTCTGCGACGGCGCCGAAACCTACGTCGCCGCGGTGATGGAGCACGTCGAAGAGGCGGGCATTCACTCGGGCGATTCCTCGTGCGTGCTTCCCGCGCCCTCGGATTGCGCCGAGATCCGCGACCTCGTCCGCCTGCTCGGGCCTGCGCTCGGCGTCGTCGGGCTCCTCAACGTGCAACTCGCGATCCACGACGGCGACCTCTACGTGCTCGAGGTGAACCCACGCGCCTCCCGCACCGTCCCGTACGCCTCGAAGGCGACCGGGCTCAACCTCGTCGACGCGGCCTGCCGCCTCGCCACGGGAGCGGCGCTCGCCGAGCTCGAGTTGCCGCCCGAGGGCTCCGTCTGCGCCGGCCATCACGTCAAGGCGGTCGTGCTGCCGTTCGTCCGCTTCGCCGGCGCCGACCCCGTCCTCGGCCCCGAGATGCGCTCCACGGGCGAGGTTATGGCGAGCGGCGCCACCTTCGCCACCGCGTTCGCGAAGGCCGAGCGGGCCGCCGGCCGCGCGCTGCCTAGCGGCGGCCGCGCCTTCCTCAGCGTGCGCGACGCCGACAAGGTGGGCGTGCGCAAGATCGCGCAGGACCTCGCGACGCTCGGGTTCAGCCTCGTGGCGACGAGCGGCACGGCGGCCGCACTCGAACTGGCGGGAATCGAGGTCGAGCGCGTCGACAAGGGCGACGCCGTCGTCGAGCTCGTCGCCCGGCGGAGCGTCGACCTCGTTGTCAATACGCCCCAGGGAAGGAATGCCCGCCGCGACGGCTACGCGATCCGCGAGGCCGCCGTGATCGCTCGCGTGCCCTGTATCACGACGCTCGCCGTCGCGCGCGCCGCCGTCGAGGCGATCGCGAACGCACGCATCGAGGCGCCCCTATCTCTCCAGGCCCGCCAGGCTGGGATCGAACTGGAGGCTCTCCGTGCCGCGTCGTGAGCGTCTCGCGGTCGCCGGCACAGAGACGATCGGCCCCTACACGCTCTTTCGGCTCGACCGTGGCTCACTCGACCCCGGCATCCCAGGCCAATTCTTCATGCTCGAGGCGCCCGGCCGCCTGCTGCCTCGGCCGTTCTCGCTCTGCACGGCGCCGCGAGGCGAGCTTGGCTTCCTCGTCGACCCGATCGGGCCTGGGACGCGTGCACTCGCCAAGCTCGAGCCGGGCGAGGCGATCCACGTCTTTGGCCCGCTCGGCAACGGTTTTCGGCTCGACGTGCCCCGGCCGGTACTGGTCGGGGGAGGGATCGGAGTCGCGCCGTTCCCCTACCTCGCTGAGGCGCTCGAGCGTCCGCCGGCGATCCTCGGTTTTCGCAGCGCGTTCCACGCCGAGGCGGCCGCCCTGCTCCCCGGCGCCGAGGTGGTGATCGACCCAGTGTTTGTGACCGAGGCGATGCCGCTCGACCGTGACATCCTCGCCTGCGGCCCCGAGCCGATGCTCGAGGCCGTCCGCGCGCTCGCCCCGGATGCCCAGCTCGCCTGGGAGGCGCCGATGGCCTGCGGCTACGGCGGCTGCTACGGGTGTGTCGTCGCCGTCGAAGGCTCGCTCAAGCGGCTCTGCATGGAAGGGCCGGTGCTGTGCTTCTCCTGAACGCGAGCGGCTGCCTCGACGCGCTGACCGCGCCCGAGCTCGCCCGGAGCCTCGATGCTTTCGTGACGAAGACCGTGACGCCCGAGCCGCGAGACGGAAACCCGCCCGTGCGGATCGCCGAGACAGACGCGGGCATGCTGAACGCGATCGGCCTCGCGAACCCCGGTCGCGATCGCTTCCTCGCCGAGACCCTGCCCGCCCTGCGCGGGCTCGGCGGCCCGCTCTGGGTCTCGGTCGGTGGCTTCTCGGCGGCCGAGTACGCTGAGACGTGCGCGGCTCTCGCCGATGTGACGATCGAGCTCAACCTCTCCTGCCCGAACGTCGACGAGGCACCCGAGTCGGCCGCAGAGATCGTCGCCGCCTGCCGCGCCGCGACCTCGCTGCCGCTGTACGCGAAGCTCTCACCTGCGACGGGGGAGATCGGCGAGCTCGCGCGCGCCGTCGAGGCTGCCGGCGCCGACGGGCTCTCGCTCGTGAACACGATCCGGGGCCTCGCGCTCGATTCTCGCCTCCGCCCGACCCTCGCCCGCGCGAGTGGCGGCTACTCCGGTCCCGCCCTGAAGCCGATCGCTCTTGCCGCCGTCCACGCGTGCCGACGGGTCACCGGGCTCCCGATCGTGGGCATCGGAGGAGTCCAGAGCGGACGTGACGTTTTGGAGATGATTGCGTGCGGCGCGACCCATGTGGCCCTCGGAACGGTGCTCTTCGCCGACCCTGACGCGCCCGAGCGCATCCGGGAAGAGCTACCGGTTGCGCTCGCAAATGCCGGGTTCGACAACATCGAGAACGTCTTTTGTGCCGCTCAGCAACCTGTTTTCTCCATTGGCAACTAGTAAAAACGCACCCTTCTTGCAGGATGCTTCAGGGTTGTTAGTATGCGGCCTCTCATGGTGCCGTCCGCTTCGCAGGTTCAAGCCCCAGTCAGGTCGCTCGACCAGCGAATGGAGGCCCTTAAGAGAGCCAACGACATTCGGGTCAAGCGCGCGCAGTTGAAGAAGGACCTCAAGTCGGGCGCCGTCTCGATCGAGCAGATCCTGCGCGAGCCGCCGGAGTTCGTCTCGACGGCGAAGGTTTTCGACATGCTGATGGCGGTGCCCAAGTTCGGCCGCGTGAAGGCACAGCGCTTGCTCAACCAGTGCCGGATCAGCCAGTCGAAGACCGTGGGCGGCCTCTCCGACCGCCAGCGCCAAGAGCTGATTGACCTCTTCAACCGGTAGAGGCCCAGTCTTCGTCCTCACCGGCCCCTCGGGCGCCGGGAAGGGGACGATGGTTCAGTCGCTACTGGCTCGAATCCCCAGGGTCCGTCTCGCCGTGTCGGCGACGACACGGCAGCGGCGGCCGGGCGAGATCGACGGCGTCCACTACTGGTTCCTCTCCGACGAGGAGTTCGACCGACGCCTCGCCGAGGGCGACTTCCTCGAGTACCACGTCTTTCCGTGGGGTCAACGCTCGGGCACGCTCCTCTCGGAGCTCGAGCGGATCGCCGACGCCGGCGACGTGCCGCTCCTCGAGCTCGAGTTGCACGGCTCGCGCGCGGTCAAGGCGAAGGTGCCCTGCGCGCTCACGATCTTCATCGACGCGCCGATCGACGAGCTCGAGCGCCGACTCCGCTCGCGTGCGACCGAGAGCGCGGGCGAGATCGAGGATCGGATCGCGCTTGCGGCGAAGCAGCGAGCCCTCGCCGACCAGTTCGACTTCGTGATCGAAAACGACGACCGGGAGCGCGCCGCCGGCGCCTGCGTCGAAATCGTCGAGCGCGAGCTCGCAGTCTGCCGCTAGAGTGTTGTGCCCGCGAAGGCCCTTCTGGCCGCGAAAGGAACTCCTCCGGAATGATCCATCCCCGCATCGATCAGCTGCTCGCCAAGGTGGACTCGCGCTACGCGCTCGTGATCGTCGCCGCCAAGCGCGCGCGGCAGATCAATAACTACCACCACCAGCTCGGTGAGGGCACCTTCGACGAGTTCCCGCCGCCGCTGATCCGCTCGCGCTCGAAGAACTACCTGACGATGTCCCTCGAAGAGATCGCCGAGGGCAAGATCACCTACGACTACAAGCGCTGAGCGACCGAGCCGGAGCGACCGTTCCCGCGGCGGCTCCCGCCACGGGAACGGGATCAGCTTTGCGTGCCGGCTACGACACGCTTTCGTGAGCGCGTCCCTCGAGCGGCGCGCACCGACGAGGCTCGGTGACGAGCTCGCCCCGGAGGCGTTCGAGGGCACAATGAGACGATGAGTCGCATCCTGCTCGGAGTCACCGGCGGCATCGCCGCCTACAAGGCCTGCGAGCTGACGCGCCTGCTCGTGAAAGCCGGCCACGAGGTGATCCCGCTCCTGACCCCCGGGGCGGAGCGGTTTGTTCGCGCCGAGACGTTCAACGCCCTCGCGCGTCGGCCCGCGAACGACGACCTCTACGCCCACCTCACGTGCGCCGACCTGCTGCTCGTCGCGCCCTGCACCGCGAACACGCTCGCCAAGCTCGCGCACGGGCTCTCAGACAACCTGCTCACCGAGGCGGCGCTCGCCCACAAAGGACGAGTGCTGGTCGCGCCCGCGATGAACCCGCGGATGTGGTCGCACCCCGCGACCCGTGCCAACGCGGAGACGCTCACGGCACGCGGGGTCGAGCTCGTCGGGCCCGACGAGGGCGAGACCGCCGAGGGCGAGTGGGGGGTCGGCCGGATGGCCGAGCCCGCCGAGCTCGCCCGCCGCGCCGAGCAGGTGCTCGCCCCGGGAAGCCTGGCCGGCAAGCGAGTGCTCGTCACGGCTGGAGGCACCCGCGAGCCGCTCGACGCGGCGCGCTACGTCGGCAACCGCTCCTCCGGGCGCATGGGCGTCGCCCTGGCGGAAGAGGCGCGCCGGCGCGGCGCCGAGGTCGTCCTGCTCGCCGCGAACCTCGCCGTTCCAGCGCCCCCCGGCATCGAGACGATCCCCACCCCGACCGCCGAGCTCATGCTCGACGCCGCGAGCGCCCTCCCCGATATCGACATCGCGCTCTTCGCCGCTGCTGTCGCCGACTACCGCCCCGCGGTCGCCCTCGCACGCAAGCGCGCAAAGAGCGACGAGCCCTGGACGGTCGCGCTCGAGCCCACGACCGACATCGCGAAGCGTCTTGGCGCCCGCAAGCGCCCGGGACAGCTCCTCGTCGCCTTCGGCGCCGACCTCGGCGAAGCCGGCCTCGAGCGCAAGCGCGCGATGCTCGAGACAAAGAACGCCGACCTCGTCGTCTTCAACGACGTCTCACGAACGGACATCGGCTTCGAAGCGGCCGAGAACGAGGTGGTACTCGTCTCGCGGCTCGGCGAGCGCGCGATCGGGAAGGCGCCGAAGCACAGGATCGCCGCGGCGATCCTCGACGAGGTGGAGCGCCTCCTGGAGCCGGTACTTGGGTAACGCCTACGACCTCTTCCAGGAGGGACGAAGCCGCTTACGGAAGGGGATGGCCGCGCAAGCAACGGTGGCGCTCGAGAAGGCGAAGCGGCTCGAGCCCGCCAAGGCCTCGATCCGCGAGTCGCTCGGGATCGCCTACTTCCGCCTGCGCCGCTGGGTCGAGGCGGAAGCCGAGTTCCGGGCCCTCCTCGATCTCTCCCCGACCGACGACTACGCCCACTATGCGCTCGGCCGAACGCTGGAGAAGCAGGGCCGGGTGGCGGAGGCAAACGGGCACTACAAGCTCGCGAGTTCGATGAACCCGGCAAACGGCGACTACGCAAGCCGGATCCGCGAGCTCGGTTGAGGGCGGTTGTGCAGCGCGTCTCCCGCGCTCGGGTCAGCCCGGGTGGCGCGATCGGCAAGGGGCTCTGCGTGCTCCTCGGGCTCGCGCAGAGCGACGAGCCGGCGATGGCCGTCGAGCTCGCGCGAAGGCTGGTCCGGCTCCGCATCTTCGAGGGCGACGGCGGCAAGCTCGACCTGTCGCTGCTCGATACCGGGGGCGCCGCGCTCGTCGTCTCGCAGTTCACCCTGATCGCGGACACGCGCAAGGGCAACCGGCCGAGCTTCTCCGGCGCCGCCCGGCCCGAGCTCGCCAAGCCGCTCTACGAAACCTTCTGCCGGGAGCTCGAGGCGCTCGGCGTCCCGGTCGAGACCGGCGTCTTCGGCACGCGCGTGGAGCTAGAACTCCTGAACGACGGGCCCGTGACGATCATCCTCTCGTCCGCCCCGGGGGCTGGATAGAGCCGTTTGCTACCCTACGGACACCACATTTCGGGCAAGTCGAAATGGGCGCGTGGCGCCCTTTTTTTGTGATGTAACAGCGTATGGGCTTGACGGAGAAGCTGTATGGCCACTGGTCAACATGAAAAGGAGAAGGAGCTGTATCGCGAGGTTTCCCGCACGGTTTCGTCGGCTCTTCCAGGCGTCGAGGTGCTTGCGCTCGAGATCACCGGGCGGGAGCGCTTCTGCGTCTATGTCGACCACACCGGCGGAGTGGACCACGCGCTCTGCGAACGCGTCAGCAGCGTCCTTCGCCCCTACCTCGAGCGCTACGCGATCGAGGTGTCCTCACCCGGGATCGAGCGTCCGTTGCGCACGCGCGAGCATTTCGAGCGTGCAATCGGCCGCCGGGTGCGCCTGAAGACCGATGCGCTGCGGCTCCGCGGCCAGGTGGCCGCCGCGAACGAGCGCTCGTTCGAGTTCGTGCACGGAGGCGAGGAGCCGGTGGACATACCGTACGACTCGATCGTGCGGGCCAATCTGATCGACGAAGGGGGTGCCTCATGAGCCAGGAGATCGTCGACGCGGTACGCGAGCTCGAACGGGACAAGGGAATCGATTCCGCCCTTCTGTTCTCGGCGCTGGAGGATGCGCTGCTCGCGGCCTACAAGAAGACTCCGGGCGCTTCGCGGCACGCAACGGTCGAGCTCGACGAGGGCTGCGACTTCCGCGTGTTCGCGGTCGACTTGCCGGCGGACCTCGAGGAGCGCCTGCTCAACGAGGCGCGGGAGCGCGCGCTCGATGAGCTCGAGCGGATCGAGGAGGAGACGGGCGAAAAGAACCACACGCTGCTCTCCGACGACGATCTCGACGTCGACTGGACGCAGGTGCCCGAAGAGCTGATGGTCCGCGACGACGTCACCCCCGACAACTTCGGCCGCATCGCGGCGCAAACGGCGAAGCAGGTGATCCTGCAGCGCCTCCGCGAGGCCGAGCGCGAGATGATGTACGAGGAGTACATCGACCGCGTCAGCGAGGTCGTCACCGGAATCGTCCAGCAGGCGGGCGACCGCAACAACGTGCTCGTCGACCTCGGCAAGGTCGAGGCGCTCTTGCCGCGCTCCGAGCAGGTCGACGGCGAGCGCTACGAGCAGGGCTCGCGCATCAAGGCCGTGATCACGGATGTCCGCACCGGCACCAAGGGGCCGCAGGTGATCCTTTCCCGCCGCGACCCGGAGCTGATCAAGACGCTGTTCGAGCTCGAGGTTCCCGAGATCGCCGACGGCCTCGTCACGATCGAGGGCGTCGCCCGCGAGCCCGGCTACCGCTCGAAGATCGCAGTGCAGTCGCACACCCAGGGTGTCGACCCGGTCGGCGCCTGCGTCGGCCCGCGCGGCTCACGTGTGCGCATGGTCGTCTCCGAGCTGCGCGGCGAGAAGATCGACATCATCCCGTGGAACCCGGAACCGGCCCGCTTCGTCGCCAAGGCGCTGTCGCCCGCCCGCGTTCGCGAGGTGTACCTCGACGACGCCGCCAAGGAGGCGACCGTCGTCGTCCCCGACGACCAGCTTGCGCTCGCGATCGGCAAGGAGGGCATGAACGCCCGCCTCGCGCACCGGCTGACCGGCTGGAAGATCGACATCGTCAGCGACAGCGAGTTCGCCCAGCAGGAGGCCGATGCGGCCTACGGCGGCGAGGGCGGCGAGGAGGGCGACATCTCCGGCCGCTGCTCAGCGGTGCTCTCGAACGGCAAGCGCTGCCCGAACGCGTCGCTGCCCAGCTCGAGGTACTGCGGCGTCCCGGCCCATCAGGAGCTCGCGCTGCGCGAGCCAGACGACGAGGTCAACCCGATCGTCGCCGAGGCCGAGCCCGAACTCGAGGCGCTCTCGGATACCGCCGAGCCAGAGGCCGTGACCGAGGATGCGGCCGAGTTCGGCAATCCTGCCCCGGAGGAGTTCCCGGCGGGCCCGGGCGACGCGCCGGTCGCCGGGGAGGACATGACGCTCGATTCGGGCGGCCCGCCGCCGCTACGCGTCGTGGACGACCCCGATGACGGCATCCCGATCGTGCACGTCCCTGTGGACGCGGGGGAGGCCGAGGGCGACGGCTAGCAGGAGCGCCCGCACCCCGATCCGGACGTGCGCCGGTTGCGGCCGCAAAGCAGCCCCCGGCGAGCTTCAGCGCTTCCACGAACGCGACGGCGCACTCGCGGCCGGCCTCGGGCCCGGACGGGGGGCCTACACCTGCCGCCGTCTCACCTGCTTCGAGCGCGCCTGCGCACACCGCGGCTTCAACCGAACCCTGAGAAAAACCGTCCGTGTCGAGGAGTCTCTCGCGCGGCTCTACACTTGAGGAGCTATGCCAGGCGGTAGACCGATCAGACCCAGAGGGGGCGGCGGCCCCGGGAACCGGAAGCGCCGCGTCGTCATCGACGGCGGCACCGGTCGTCCGGGCGCGGGCCAGCGCCAGCGGCCGGGCGACCGCGTCGACCCCTCGCGCGGACCCAAGCAGCCGCGCGAGGTCGCAGCGCCGACCGGTCCCGTCACCGTCGAGTCCGGCGTCTCGGTGCGCGACTTCTCACAGGCGCTCGGTGTGCCGATGGGACAGATCCTCAAGATGCTGATGGAGCTGAACTCGCTGAAGTCGGCGACGCAGACGCTCACCGACGAGGAGGTCGAGCTGATCGCAGCCACCCTCGAGCGCGAGGTGACGATCAAGCATGCCGCCGAGGACGACGTCGAGCCGGAGTCGTTCGACGACACCGAGGAATCGCTCGTCGCCCGCCCACCGGTTGTCACGATCATGGGTCACGTCGACCACGGCAAGACGACGCTGCTCGACGCGATCCGCAAGACGGCGGTCGTCGAGACCGAGGCCGGCGGGATCACGCAGCACATTGGCGCCTACCAGACCGAGGTCGACGGACGAAAGATCACCTTCCTCGACACGCCCGGCCACGAGGCGTTCACCGCCATGCGCGCTCGCGGCGCCAAGGTGACCGACATCGCCGTGCTCGTCGTGGCCGCAGACGACAGCGTGATGCCGCAGACGCTCGAGTCGATCTCGCACGCCCGCGCGGCCGACGTGCCGATCGTCGTTGCGGTCAACAAGATCGACCTGCCCGGCGCGAACCCGGACCGCGTTCTCTCCGACCTCGCTACCCAGGGCTTGCAGCCAGAGGAGTGGGGCGGCACGACCCAGGTCGCGAAGGTCTCGGCGAAGCAGGGCGAGAACCTCGACGAGCTGCTGGAGAAGATCCTGCTCGTCGCGGACCTCGAGCTCGTGCTCACCGCGAACCCGGACGCTCCCGCGTCGGGCCCGATCATCGAGTCCCGTCTCGATGTCGGCCGCGGCGCGGTCACGACGATGCTCGTGCAGCGCGGCACGCTCAAGGTAGGCGATTCGATGGTCGCCGGCGATGCGTGGGGCAGGGTACGTGCGCTCTACGACTATCGCGGCGAGAAGGTCGAGTCGGCGAAGCCGGGCGACCCCGTCGAGATCCTCGGCTTCGACAAGCCGCCGCCGGCAGGCGAGCTCGGCCGCGTTGTCGAGAACGACCGGCGGGCGCGCGACCTGGCCGAGCAGCGTGGCGAGCGGTTGCGACGCGAGTCGCTCGCGAAGCAGGCAAGCCGCGGCGTCTCGCTCGAGAAGCTGTTCGAGCAGCTGCAGGCGGGTAGCGTCGCCGACCTCAACATCGTCCTCAAGGGCGATGTCCAAGGGTCGGTCGAGGCGATCGTCAGCGAGCTGCAGAAGATTGATCATCCCGAGGTGCGCGTCAACGTCATCCACACCGGGGTCGGCGGGATCACCGAGAACGATGTCAACCTCGCGACGGCCTCGAACGCGATGGTGGTCGGCTTCAACGTCCGCCCCTCGAGTGAGGCACGACAGCTCGCGGAGCGGCAGGGAATCGAGATCCGGCAGTACCGCGTGATCTACGAGCTGACTCAGCAGATCGAGCAGGCACTCGTCGGCATGCTCTCGCCGGTCGAGACCGAGGCCGTGATCGGCGAGGTCGAGGTGCGGGCGCTCTTCCGCGCCTCGCGCGTCGGGACGATCGCCGGCTGCATGGTCACAAGCGGAGTCGTGCGCCGCAACTCGCGGGTGCGGATCTTCCGTGACGGCGCCCGGATCCACGAGACGACGGTCTCCCAGCTCAAGCGATTCAAAGACGACGCGCGCGAAGTAGTCGAGGGCTTCGAGTGCGGAATCCTGCTCGAGGGGTTCAACGACCTGCGCGACGGCGACATCTTCGAGGTCTACGAGACGCGCGAGATCGAGCGGACCTCGCTCGACGAGGCCCCGACCACGACCTAGATCGGGTCAGCCTGCCGGCTTGATCGCGACCAGGACGTCGCGCCGCCTGATCACTCGGTCGACGCGATGCTCGAGTTGCGCGTAAGGGCCGTCGTCGCGCACTGCGAGGGCCGAGGAGCCCTCGAGCGCCGAACAGAGCGAAGCGCGCGAGAGCCGGCTGGCATCCCAGGCGAGCGCGAGCGCGCCGCCCGGGAGCAGCGTCCGTTCCCAGGCGCCCGCCGCCTCCGCCACGAGCGTACGCGCCGCGCCGTCGTGCTGGATGCCGTACGGGAGGTCGGTGGCGATCGCATGGAACCTCGCTCCGCCGGGTACGTCCCGCAGGAGCGTGTCGGCCGCGCGGCTGTCTCCCTGGGCGAACACGAGCAGCCGCCGGTCGTCACGCGGGCCGACCTCGAGCCGGTAGCATCTCTTCGCCTTCTCGCGCAGTTCTTGGAACGAGAGCCGCTCCTCGCGGCAGTACTCGCGTACGAAGGCCACGGTCGTCTCGACAGCTCGTCTCTCCTGATCGATCCCGAACGCGTCGTACCCCGCCACGAGCGCGAGGAAGAGCGTCGTGCCCCCGCCGGCGAGCGGATCGAACACGCGCAGGCGCGAGTCGAGGCGATCGGCGAACGAACCCGCGAAGAGCGCGATGTTCAGGAGCACCCGCGTGAAGAGCTCGCTCGTCTTGCCCTTGTAGCGCCGCGCCTCGGCCAACTCGAGCGGCACATAAGGCGTGAACGCCGGCTCGACGGGTCGCAGCAGCGACCCCTTCAGCAGTTCGAAAACGCCGCTCGTGGCGCCGAGGCGGGAGAGCACGGGCATCAGCTCGGCGAGCGTCGTCTCGTCATCGAGCGTCGCGAGCAGGTAAGCGGTGCCGCCGAGGCGGGCGTGCTCGACCGCGACGAGGTGCCGGCCGGCGGGCGAGGCGAGCAGCTCGGGGCCGGCGAGCCGCGCGGCCATGTCCGCGTACTGCGCGCTGTGCTGAGGGGCGATCTGGAGCGCGATCCGCATCGCGGCAAGCCTAGACCGGTCTGCGGAGGTTCTACTCGGCAGCGGCTGCCCGCGAAGGAGGCGCGCCAGGCAGAGCCCCGTCGCTCCTACCGGCCCTGCGTCGGGCCGCTCGGACAAAATGGGATCCATGCCCGGGTACGTCGCGATCCTCTCGGTCGAGCTGCATTTCCCTGAAGCCGGCTCGCTGAAGGGGAAGCGGAAGTATGTCCTCTCCGCCAAGGCGCAGCTGCAGAACCGCTTCGGCGCCTCGGTCGCCGAGGTCGACCATCACGCTCTCTGGCAGCGCTGCGCGCTCACCGCGGCTTTCGTCGCTCGCGAAGCCCGCGAGGCCGAGCAGCTTGCCGAGCGTGCCGAGCAGTGGCTCGCCGCGCAGGAGTGGGTGCTCTCGCGCTCCGACCTGACGCTTGTCTCCCCTGACGACTAGCGATACACAGGCAGGTGTATCACGGTGTAGCCTTCCGCGATGGGACGCACGAATGTGGTCGTGGACGATGCGCTCCTGGCGCGGGTGAAGACGCTGTACGGCCTGCGCACGACACGCGAGGCGATCGACTTCGCGCTCCGGCAGGTCGTCTCCGAAGGAGATCCCTACAAACTCGCGCTGGCGCTCGAAGGAACCGGCTGGGGTGGCGACTTCGGGACGCTTCGCGGTCACGAGCCGGGCGAATGATTGTCGTCGACACCTCGGCCTGGGTCGAGTTCCTACGCCGCTCGGGCAGCGCCGTCAACGAGCGCCTGCGCTCCGCACTCCGGGCCTCGGAGGACATCGCCGTGACGGAGGTGGTCGTCGCAGAAGTTCTCTCGGGCGCAAGAACCGAGCAGGAGCTCGAGAGCTGGCGACGGCTCGTACTCGGTTTTCGCGTCCTTCGCCTGCGCGGACTCGTCGACTACGAGGCCGCTGCGGGGCTTCAGCGCGCCTGCCGAGCGGCCGGGGAGCCGGTGCGCGGACTTCCCGACTGCCTGGTCGCCGTCCCGGCGATCCTCGCCGGGGCCGAGGTCCTGCACGCCGACGGCGACTTCGAGACACTGGCGCGCCACACGCGCTTGCGGACGGTGAACCTGTGACCGAGCGGATGCGCCGCGTCAACGAGTCGGTCCGGGCGGTGGTCGCCGAGGCGATCGGCGGACTGCAGGACCCGCGGATCGGGGTCGTCACGGTCACCGGTGTGACGGTGTCGCCGGACCTCCACGACGGCCGTGTCTACATCTCGGTGTTCGGCAACAAGAAGAAGCAGGCGAAGACGATGCGGGCGCTCGACTCGGCCCGCGGCGTGGTGCAGGGGGCGCTCGCGCGCGAGCTGAGCATGAAGCGCACGCCGTTGCTGACCTTCGAATACGATCAGACGGTCGAGGAGGGCGTGCGCCTCACGAAGCTGATCGACGAGCTCGCGCCCGAGACGCCTTCCGATGACGAGCCAGGAGACAGCAGCGCTGACTGATTTCGACGCGGTCGTCGAGGCGCTCCGCGTACGCGAGCGGTTCGTCGTGGTCACGCACGAGAACCCCGACGGCGACGCACTCGGCTCGATGCTCGGCGCGGCGCTCGGTCTGCGCGCGCTCGGGAAGGACGTGGTCATGCACCTGGCCGGGACGGCGCTGTTTCCGGGCGAGTACGGCTTCCTCCCCCTCGGGGAGGTGCTGCGCGAGCCGCCGGCCGATCTCGAGCAGCGCGCCGTGCTCGCGGTCGATTGCGCGAACGAGCGCCGGCTCGGGCCGGATCCCGTCCTGCTCGAGCGAGCGGCGTTCGTCGTCGACGTCGACCATCACCACGACAACTCGCGCTTCGGCGCCGTGAACCTCGTCGTCGCGGATGCGTCCTCGGCGGCCGAGATCGTGGCCGACCTGCTCGCCGCGCTCGGGGTCCCGCTCACGCCGGAGATCGCCGAGCCGCTGTACGTCGGGCTCGTCACCGACACCGGGAGGTTCCAGTACTCGAGCACGACCCCGAAGGCCCACCGCCTCGCGGCCGACCTGATCGAAGCGGGCGCGAACGTCGAGCGCGTCTTCGAGCACGTCTACGAGACGGTGCAGTTCGCGAAACTGAAGCTCCTGGCGCGGGCGCTCGAGCGGGCGCAGGCCTACGAGGGCGGCAGGGTCGTCATCTCCTATCTGCTGCGCACGGATTTCGCCGAGGTCGGAGCTCAGGAGCCGTTCTCGGAGGGGATCATCGACTACCTGCGCCAGACGGAGGGCGCCAAGCTCGTCGGGCTGATCCGCGAGCCCCCGACCGACGGCGGCCCGCTGCACCGCGTGTCGCTCCGATCCGACAGCGATGCGATCGACGTGTCGGCGATTGCGAGGAAGTCCGACGGTGGGGGCCATCGGCGGGCCGCAGGCTTCTCGAGCGAGCTCCCCGTCGAGGCGATCGTCGAGTTCATCCGCCGCGAGTTCCTCGCCGTGGCGGGCGCCGAGGGTTGAGTGCCGCCGCGGGCCGCCACTCCGGTCGGGATCGTCCTCCTCGACAAGCCGGCCGGGCCGTCGTCTTTCGCCCTCGTCGACGAGCTGCGGCGGCGAACGGGCGCGAAGACCGGCCACACGGGCACGCTCGACCCGTTCGCAACCGGGCTGCTGCTGCTGTTGTCTGGAACGGCAACTAAGCTTGCCCCGTGCTTCTCGGGGCTGGACAAGCGCTATCTCACAGACGTCGACCTGACGTCGACAACCTCGACCGGCGACACCGAAGGCGAGACGCTCGAGCGCCACGACGCCCCCGGCAGGGAGGAGCTCGAGGCGAGGCTCGAGCTCCTCCGCGGTGAGGTCGAGCTGCCGATCCCGGCCGCCTCGGCGGTGAAGATCGGTGGTCAGCGCGCCTACCGTCTGGCGCGGCAAGGGATCGAGGTGGAGATGCCCCTGCGCCGCTCGCAGGTCTATGCGCTCGAGCTGGAGTCAGATCCGGCCGATACCGCCTCACGCGCCGACTCGGTGCAGCTCGGGCTGCACGTGAGCTCTGGCACCTACGTCCGCTCGATTGCGACTGCGCTCGGCGGTCACTGTGCGACGCTGCGGCGGACCGCGGTCGGCCCGTTTCGGGTCGAGGAGTCCGACCCGTCCCGGCTGATGCCGGTGTCCGAGGCGCTCTCGCGGCTGACCGAGGAGGCTCTCGACCGGGTGCCGTACGGCTTGCGAGCCCAGGTGCTCGCGTTCGAGGCCGAGACGGCCGGGTCGTTCGCGACGCTCCGGTCGCTGCCCTCGAGTGAACAGGCGGCGATCGAGGACGCCGACTGCAAAGCTCTCGATCGCCCGGAGCCGCCCGAGCCCGAAGCCGAGTCGTGAAGGTCGCCCGGAGGCCCGGCGAGCTCGAGCCGAAGCCGCGCTCGGTCGCGATCGGCACCTTCGACGGCGTCCACATCGGCCACCAGGCGGTGGTCGCCGCGGCGACCACGCCCGGTCTCGTCCCGACCGTCGTGACCTTCCATCCGCATCCGCGGGAGGTCCTCGGCTACGACGTCGAGCTCGTCACGACGCTCGAGCGGCGGCTCGAGCTGCTCGAGGCGCTCGGAGTCGAGGAGACGCTCGTGGTCGAGTTCACGCCGGAGGTGGCCGCGCTCGCGCCTGAGCAGTTCGCCGAGTCCTACGTGATCGAGGTCGGTGCGCGCATCGTGGCCGCCGGCGAGAGCTTCCGCTTCGGTTCGGCGCGCAGCGGCGACCTGGTGCTGCTCGAGCGCCTCGGGCTCGAAACGCGCGTCGTCCCGATCCTCCCCGGTGTCTCCTCGACGAGAATCCGCCAGCTGCTCGCCGCCGGCGAGGTGCGGGAAGCCGCGCGGCTGCTCGGCAGGCCGGTCGAGGTCGAGGGCACGGTCGTCTCGGGCGATGCGCGCGGCGGCACGCTCGGCTTCCCGACCGCGAACCTCCGTGCCGACCACTCGCTCCTCGTCCCCAAGTTCGGCATCTATGCGGGCGCCGCACTCGACCATCGCGCCGCGGTCTCGATCGGGATCAACCCGCACTACGGCGGCGCCGAGCGGCGGATCGAGGCGTTTCTGCTCGACTTCACCGGCGACCTCTACGGGCAGCGCGTGATCGTGGAGCTCTGGGATCGCCTCCGCGACGAGGCGGCATTCGAGAGCGAGGCGGAGCTGATCGACCAGATCGTGCTCGACGTCGCCGCGGCCCGGGCGACGACCCGCCCGTAGCGCCGTGCCTCACGTGCGCTCCCTGGGTTGAGCCGGCCGTCAACAGCCGCTGCGCCCAGTGCGCCAGTCTCAGCTCGACTACCCGAGACACACGAGGCGGAGGCGCTCCCGGCTAGCCCGACTGCGGAGTCGGCTGGCTTGCGATTGCTACGATCCCGGGTGACCGCGGACTCGGCCGTGCGCGTTTCCTTGCGCGGCGTTGCTGGGCCGTTGGCGACATATACAGGAGGTAGGTATGCCCCTCAGCAAGGAATTGAAGCAGGACGCAATCAAGCGGTTCGGCAAGACCGACACGGACACGGGCTCGCCCGAGGTCCAGATCGCGATGCTTACCTCGCGGATCAACCAGCTCACCGAGCACCTGCGGACGCACAAGAAGGATCACTACTCCCGCCGTGGCCTCCTGACGCTCGTCGGCCGGCGCCGCCGCTTCCTCAATTACCTGCAGCGGAAAGACCTCGAGGGCTACAGAGCCCTCATCAAGGAGCTCGGCCTGCGCCGTTAGCTTCTCAGCCCAGGAGGGTGGAAGTTTGAGCGAACCCCGCGGTCGGTTGCACGACCGGGGTTGACTCAAACCTCCACCCTTCACTAGCACAGTGGAGGATTAGAGAGATGAGCATTATCGAAGCCGAGCAGCAAGCGGCGCCGGTTTCCGTGACCGTGAACGTGGGTGGCAAGGAGCTCACCTTCGAAACGGGAAAGCTTGCCAAGCAGGCCGACGGCGCCGTCGTCGTCCGCTCGGGCGACACGATGGTTCTCGCGACGGCCCAGGGCCGGACGGAGGGGCGGGAAGGCGCGGACTTCTTCCCGCTCACGATCGACGTCGAGGAGCGCATGTACGCCGCCGGGAAGATCCCTGGCGGTTTCTTCAAGCGCGAAGGCCGCCCGACCGAACGTGCGATCCTGACCGCGCGGATGATCGACCGCCCGATCCGGCCGCTCTGGCCGAAGGGCTACCGCAACGAGGTGCAGTGCATCGCCACCGTCCTCTCGGCGGACATGGTCACCTCGCACGACATCCTGGCCATCAACGGCGTCTCCGCGGCGCTGATGATCTCGCCGATGCCGTTCCTCGGCCCGATCGGAGCCGTCCGGATCGGCCTCGTCGAAGGCGAGCTCGTCATCGACCCGACCCTGGAGCAGCAGGGAGAGCGCGCGCTCGACCTGATCGTCGTCGGCACCAAGGACGGCCTGACGATGGTCGAGGCGGGAGCAGACCAGGTACCTGAGGCGAAGCTCCTCGAAGCGCTCGAGATCGCCCACGCCGAGATCGTGAAGATCTGCCAGGCCCAGGAGGAGCTCCAGGCGAAGGCCGGCAAGCCGAAATGGCTCGACGCGGCCGTCACCGAGGAACTGAGCGGAAAGTACGGCGACGAGATCGCCTCCGCGATCACGGCCAAGGGGCTCGCAGACGCGGCAGGCGTGGTCGAGGAGATCCTCGCGCGCGAGGCCGGCACGTTGACGATGAGCTCGACCGAGGCCGACGTCGTCAAGGAGCTCCAGACGCGGATGTCGCTCGCGGCGGTGCTCGAAAAGAAGCGCTCCGCTGCCGCCGAGGCCCCGGTTCGGTCCCAGTTCGAGGCCGACCTGCGCGCGCTCACCGAGGCCGAGCAGGACTCCAAAGAGCTGAAGTCCGCCAAGCAGCACCTGCTCTACGAACGGATCGTCGAGACAGTCGAGCTGCCGTTCCCGGCGGCCCCCGACGGCACCGAGTCCGACGGCCTCACCAAGGGCTACGTCAAGAAGGCAGCGGAGTCGATCTACAAGGATCTCGTCCGCAAGAAGATCGCGATCGACAAGCGCCGGCCGGATGGACGCTCCGAGGAGGAGATCCGGGCGATCACGTGCGAGGTCACGGTGAGCCCGCGCACGCACGGCTCTGCCCTGTTCACGAGGGGTCAGACGCAGATCATGTCGCTCGTTACGCTTGGCACTGCCAAGGAGGGACAGCGGATCGACGACCTCTCGCTCGAGAAGGACCGTCGCTATATCCATCACTACAACTTCCCGCCCTACTCGGTGGGCGAGACGGGCCGGATGACGGGCCCCCGCCGACGCGACATCGGCCACGGTGCGCTCGCCCAGCGTGCGCTCGAGGCCGTGATCCCGGACGCGGCGGAGTTCCCGTACACGATCAGGGTCGTCTCCGAGACGCTCGAGTCGAACGGCTCCTCGTCGATGGGCTCGGTCTGCGGTTCGACGCTGGCGTTGATGGACGCCGGCGTACCGATCAAGGAGCCGGTCTCCGGCATCGCGATGGGCCTTGTCAAGGAGGGCGACGACTACGTCATCCTCACCGACATCCAGGGTGCCGAGGATCACCTCGGGGACATGGACTTCAAGGTCGCGGGGACGAAGGACGGGATCACCGCGCTCCAGATGGACATCAAGATCACGGGCGTCTCCCGCGAGATCATGGAGCGGGCGCTCCAGCAGGCGAAGGAGGCCCGCGTGGCGATCCTCGGGCGGATGCTCGAGGCGATCGGCGAGCCCCGAACGCAGCTCGCCGGCCATGCGCCGCGCATCTCGACCGTCCAGATCAACCCCGAGTACATCGGCATGGTGATCGGCAAAGGCGGCGAGACGATCCGCTCGCTCGAGTCCGACTACGAGGTGCAGATCGACATCGAGGAGGACGGGACGATCCTCGTCTACGCCACCTCGGGCGAGAAGGGCGATGCGGCGATCGCCGCGATCACCGCGCTCACGAAGGATCCTGAGGTCGGAGACGAGTTCACCGGCAAAGTCGTCAAGACGACCGACTTCGGTGCCTTCGTCGAGCTGAAGAAGGGCACCGACGGGCTGCTTCACGTCTCCAACGTCGGCCCGGGTCGCGTGAACCACATCGAGGACGTGATCGCGCGCGGCGACGTGGTCGACGTGCTCGTGCAGGAGGTGGACAAGGCGCGGGGCCGGATCGGCCTCAAGCTTGTCCAGAAGCATGAGAACGGCGGCTTCGTCTCACCCGAAACGCTGATCGAGCGGGCGAAGGACGCCCCGCCGCGCGAGCCGCGCGACGAGCGCCCGCGCGACCGTGACCGCGGCCGCGGCGGCGGCGGCCGCCGCTAGCAGGGATCGTTCGAGGGGCGGCGTGAGCCGCCCCTCCTCTTCTCCGTCGGTGTCATCAGAGGCGGTAGGTGACGCCGGGGGGCCTGATCCAGAGTGAGGTCGAGGAGGGTTCGACCGCCTGGTCGACGGCACGCACGAGCTCGTGGCGGACCGTCTCGAGATCGACGGCGTCGCGCAGGCCGATCGTGAAGGCGGCGACGATCGCCTCCGCGTCGTAGCGGGAGCGGTTGAACCGCCGATCGACGAGACGCTGCACCCGTAGCCGCAGCGGGTTGAAGAGCGCCGCGGCGGCGAGGGTGGAGGCGGCGACCCCGACCGGCGAGGAGAACGGCAGCACATCAGTGGTCAGGACGACGATCCCGAAGAACACACCGACGAGCAACCCGGTCAGGATCGCGTAGGAGAGGGTGCGGCTGATCAGCCGGTCGATGTCGTAGAGGCGATATCGCATGACCCCGACGCCGATACCGACGGGGAGGGCGGCGATCGCGGTCCAGGCGACGTCGTCCACGAAATTGCTCTTCACGACCACTCCGACCACCAGGCTGGCGACGCAGATCGCGGCTCCGCTGAACAGCCATTTCAGCTGCTGGCGCTCGTCTCCCCTCGCCCGACGGTAGCCGACGACCAAACGCGCCACCCAGACCAGAAAGAAGCAGACGTACACCGGGAGCAGGACGTGTTCGAAGATCTTCAGCCCATGGCTCGGCGAGTTCCCCAGGATCGCCAGCTCGCCCGTGGAGTCGACCTCGAGCCGCGAAGCGAGCACGCCCCGGACGTCCTCCCAGACGAGGCCCGCGATCGAGATCGCGCAGAGCGCGACGTAGCACCACATCACCCGGCGCCAGCGCCGCGGGAGCCGGCCATCGGGAAAGAGCGCGATCGGGAGCGGCAGCAAAAGCACGAGCAAGATCCAGCCCGCTGCGAAGAACACCGCCACCCGTGCAAGTGGCAGGCCGTGGTGGTGAAGGCCGTAGGTGCGGAGGGCGTAGAACTCGACATCGGTGCTGAACATCCCGGTCAGCCCGGTCGCGAGCAGGATCCAGCCGATCGGATTGCGCGGCACCCGTCGCGCGAGGACGAATCCCACGAGAGCGAACGGCACGAGCGCGACGAAGATCCCCTCGCCGGTGAAGGTGAGCTGATCGGCGAGCGCTGAGAGCGGCACCCCCGCGAGGGCGAGCAGCCCCAGCAGCCCGAGCACGGCCGCGCTCCGCGACGAGGGCGGCCCGAAGTGGCCGGCCGACACCTCAGCGCGCACGCTCGGGTTCGCGTTCACGGCGATCCGGCGAGCGTACTCGCCCGCGCGTCCAGAGAACGTTACGGCCCTCACGCGGTCACGCAGTCGAAATGACCCGCCCTGGCGGCGGCTCGGCGGTGTGCGGGCGACGACCACGAACAGGCAGAGGTCGAGCAGCGGCCGCCCGCGGCACCTGGTATGGGAGGGGGCCTTACCGGCCCGACTGACGGGCGACCGAGCCGTGCTCGTCCCAACAGAGACAACTGAGGGGTGCGCCTCCAACTCGGGCGCACCCCTCAGCTCCTTCTTGCCACGCGCTACGAGCGTTGCTCCGTGTCGGCGCTTGCGTGTCCACTGCGCCGAGATCAGTGGAAGCGAGGCGAGCGCGCTTTCGTTTTTACGAACCGACCGGAAGAGGTCTCGAGTGGCTCGAACCGGTCGGCTGGCGGGGTAGTCCCCGCCTGATTGGACTGTCCGGTGGAATCAGCTCCAAGTGCACCTCCTGCTCGAGGATCTGACAACCCGATACTAGCGGCGAGCCGGTGCCAGGGAGAGCGTCCCAGCCGTTGCGACCCCATGAGGCGCGGGAGCTCTGGTTTGATGGCGCCGTGCCTGCGTCGAGTGCCGTGTCGGTGGTCGACCTCGTCAAGCGGTACCCGAAGTCTCCCGTCAACGCGGTCGACGGGGTCAGCTTCGAGGTGCAGCCCGGCGAGGTGTTCGGCCTGCTCGGGCCCAACGGCGCGGGGAAGACGACCACCGTCGGCGTGCTGACGACGCGGGTGCTGCCGACGAGCGGGACGGCATCGGTCGCCGGCGTCGATGTCGTCCGCGACGCGGTGCGAGCGCGGAGCCGGCTCGCGGTGATCCCGCAGCGTTCGAACCTCGACCGGGCGATCTCGATCCGGAACAACCTGGTCTTCCACGCTGCCTACCACGGCGTGCCGGCGAAGGAGCGGTCGCGGCGCGCAGACGAGCTGCTCGGGCAGTTCGGCCTGCTCGAGCGCGCGAACGTCAAGCCGGACATGTTTTCCGGCGGCCAGGCGCAGCGCGTGATGGTCGCGCGGGCGCTGATGCACGCGCCGCAGGTGCTGTTCCTTGACGAGCCCTCGACCGGCCTCGACCCGGCCGCGCGCCTCTTTCTATGGGACAGGCTGCGCGAGCTGCGCGATCGCGGGGTGACGCTCGTGCTCACCACACACGACATGGACGAGGCGGCCGAGCTCGCCGACCGCGTCGGGATCATGGACCACGGGAAGCTGCTCGCGCTCGACACGCCCGAGGCGCTGATGCGGTCGGTGCCGGGCGGCACCACGCTCGAGCTGACGATGCGGGTCGATGATCCGCAGGTTGCCGAACGGGCGGTGGCGGCACTCGGAGCGCTCAGCCAGGTCGAGCGTGTCGAACGGCTCGGCCCGGTCGAGGCGAGCCTCGGTCTTGGCCCGCCCGCGCCGCCGCAACCCACGCCGCAGGGGGCGGGGGAACTGCGCGTGCGGCTGTACGTCTCGGGCGATGCGCCGCTGCTCGTCGCGCCCGCCGCCACGGCGCTGACCGCACTCGGACTCGCCCTCAACGACGTGAAGCTCGGCATCCCGACGCTCGAGGATGTGTTCATCGACCTGACGGGAAGGGCGCTTCGGTGAGCGCCGCGCCGGATGCCGTTCCCAGCCAGGGACGCGTCTTCCTCGCTGTTCTCCAGCGCGATGCCTACGTGACCTGGGGTGAGTTCCACGTCTTCCTCGCCCAGGTGATCCTGCAACCGTTCTTCCTGCTCTTCGTGTTCGGCAAGGTGCTCGGCAGCCTGGGGTACACCCGCCCGGGCTATTCCGCCCTGCTCTTTCCGGGACTGCTTGCGCTGACGGCCGTGATCACGAGCATGCAGACACTGGCCTTCCCGCTGGTGATCGAGTTCGGCTGGACGAAAGAGATCGAAGACCGGCTGCTCGCCCCGATGTCGACGGGCCTCGTCGCCGCCGAGAAAGTGCTGTTCGCCGCGCTGCGCTCGCTGATCGCGACCGCGGTGATGATCCCGATCGGGATCCTCGTTCTCGGCTCGATCCCATGGCGCTGGAGCAGCATGCCGCTCTTCCTTGCGATCGTCCTGCTCGGCTCGATCCTGGGCGCCGCCCTCGGCCTCGTCCTCGGCACGCTCGTCAAGCCGAATCGGATCAACATCGTCTTCTCGCTCGTCTTCACGCCACTCCTCTTCACGGGCTGCAGTCAGTACCCATGGCCCTCGCTTGCCCGGCTGCGCTGGTTTCAGGTGATCACCGCCGCGAACCCGATGACCTATGTGAGCGAGGGCATGCGCGCCGCGCTCAACCCGGCCGTTCCGCACATCAGGCCGTGGATCTGCCTGCTCGTCCTCACCGTCAGCCTCGTGATCCTGTGCGCGATCGGAGTGCGAGGGTTCTACCGGCGCGCGATCGACTGACCTTAGTCGGCAAGCAGCGGGATCATCAGGTCAGGCGCACGGCCGAGGAGCAGGGCGCGCGTCACGGCATCCGCGCCGAAGCGGTTGCGGATCTCGTCGAGCGCGGCGTCGAGCTTGGCGTCGCAGTCTGGATCGAACGGCAGTCGCAGCTGGAACGGTAGGTCGTCGGCAAGGTTGGTGACCGTCACGCCGATCATCGTGAGCCCGCGCGTCTCGATCAGCGACTCGGCAGCAGCCAGTAGGTCGCGTGCGACATCGAGGACGGTCTGGGTCCGTGCGGTCGCGTGCGGCAGCGTGTGCGATCTGGTCGCTCGCGAGAAGTCGTCGAAGCGCAACCGCAGCACGACAGTGCGCCCGACGCGGCTCGCTGCGCGCACGCGCCGCTTCACCCGCTCGGCGAGCGTGGCGAGATCGGCGTCGATCTGCTCGGGCGATCGCGGCGACCTCCCGTAGGCCTGCTGCGAGCCGATCGAGCGGCGCCGGGGCCGCGCCCTCACGCGACGGGGATCGGCGAGGTTCGCGAGTGCGTGGAGGTGCCGCCCGGACGCACGCCCGAGCATCGCCTCGAGCGCAGGCTCCGGCACGCGCGCAAGGTCACCCACCGTCACGATCCCGCGGCCGTGGAGCGTTGCCGCTGTCGCCGCCCCGACGCCCCAGATTCGCTCGACCGGGAGGGGATGGAGGAAGGCGCTTTCGGCGTCGGGTGACACGAGCAGCAGGCCGTCGGGCTTCGCGACCGCGCTCGCCACCTTCGCGAGGAACTTCGTGCGCGCGATCCCGACCGTGACAGGGAGCCCGACGCGCTCGCGGACGGCGACACGGAGGCGTGCCGCGATCTCGCTCGCAGTTCCCGCGCTTCGCTCCATTCCGCAAACGTCGAGGAACGCCTCGTCGATCGAGAGCCCCTCGACCAGCGGCGTCATGTCCTCGAAGACGGCGTAGAGCGCCTTGCTCGCCTCGGTGTAGGCGGCCATCCGCGGCGGGACGACGATTGCGTGCGGGCAGAGCCGTACCGCCTGCCGGCCGCCCATCGCGGTGCGGACGCCGAACGCCTTGGCTTCGTAGCTCGCTGCGAGCACGACTCCAGCAGCGACGATCACGGGCCGTCCCCGCAGGCGAGGCTCGTCGCGCTGCTCAACCGACGCGAAGAACGAGTCTGCGTCGGCATGGAGGATGGTCGCCGTCCGCGCCACGAACAGATGTTCGCACATACACTTTCGGTGCTGCTCTGGGGGGAGGCGTCCGGGGAGTGGTGACGGCCGCCGCCCTTCCCCTTGTCACCCGTGGCCGCGCCGTTTGCGTACCCACTCGGGGACCCAGCCGCGCTTGGGCCCTGCTCCGTTGGCCACGGCGGCGCGGGTCGGCCTCGCCGAAGCGTGCTGCGGCGGGCCAGACCGGCCCCCCGGCGGTCGCGTCGTCCCGGGAAGCGAGAGCGGTCCGGAGAGTTCGGCGAGGAACGGCGAGGGGCGACCCTCGCGGGTGCTCGAAAGCCACAGATGGCGTTTTGCGCGCGTGATCCCGACGTAGAGGAGCCGGCGCTCCTCGCTCTCCTTGGCGTCCTTCGTCGCCCGCCAGTGCGGAAGCTCGCCCTCCTCGATCCGGGGCAGGAACACCGCCTCCCATTCGAGGCCTTTGGCCGAGTGGTAGCTCAGGAGCTGAACCGCGTCGCGGCCGACCTCGGGCCCGAAACGGCGCTCGAGCTCCACGAGGAAACCGCCGACGGTCTGATCGCCGCCGGTGTAGTCCTCGGCGAGGCTGACAAAGCGGGCGAGGTCCGCCTGTCGCGTTTGCTCGGCGGGCCCCGTGCCGGGCGGGATCTGCTCGAGCAGGCCTACCGCCACCGCTTCGCTCGCGACGATCGCCGCGAGCTCGGGCGCGCCGCGTTTGCGGCCGAGCCGAGGAAGCAGCTGCTTTGCCGCTCGCCGCCCGAGGAAGGCGCCGCCGTAGGCAACAAACGGCAGGCCGGCTTCGAGCAGCGCCGCCTCGAAGGCGGGCGACCGATGGTTCACGCGGTACAGAATCGCGAGCTCGCTTAGCGGTGTGCCTGCGCGATGGAGCGCGACACAGCGAGCGGCGATCGCCTCCGCCTCCTCGTCGTAGTCCCGGAAGACGTGGATACTCGGGGCCGGTCCACGCACATCTCCTGCGACCAGGGTTTTCTTCTGCCCGTCGAGATACGGTGTGAGGCGGTTCGCAAACGACACCACCTCGTGGGTCGAGCGGTAGTTCCGATCGAGCGTCACCACGACGGCAGCCGGAAATCGTTCCGGCAGGGAGAGGAGATACCTCGGGGTGGCACCGGTGAAGCCGAAGATCGACTGGTAGTCGTCGCCAACGGCACAGAGCTCGTCGCGGTCGCCGAGCCAGAGCGAGAGCAGCGTCCACTGGAGCAGGTTGACATCCTGGAACTCGTCGACTGTGAACGCCCGGTAGCGCTCCCGGAATGTCTCGATCGCCCTTTCGTCGGTCTCGAAGACACGGATCGCCAGCTCCAGCTGGTCTTCGTGATCGATCGCATTCGCGTCTCGCTTTGCCTGCTCGTAGCCACGGAAGAGCTCCGCCATCAACTCGGGCGGCAACGGCGGCTCGTGACCACCCAGCGACGCGAGGTAGGTCTCGGGTGTAACGCGGCGGTTCCTTGCGCGCTCGATCTCCGACCCGAGGTCGCCCACCGCTACCGTCCGGTGCTCCTGCGGAAGCGCTTTCACCAGCGGGTAGAGGAGCGGATACTTGTTGGAAGCAACCCGGCGGCGCTCGTTCGCGAAATACCTGATCTGTCGCTGGGCAGCGGCGTGGAACGTCCTCGCCGGAACGCCTGCCACCCCCAGGTGCGCGAGCCGGGACTTCAGCTCCTCGGCAGCCTTCCTCGTGAAGGTGACGGCGAGGATCTCGGTCGGCTTGAAGGCGTTCGAGAAAACCTGATTCGCGATCCGCCGGGTGATCGTCGTCGTCTTCCCGGAGCCCGCCCCGGCGAGGATGACCACCGGCCCGCGCACGAGCTCGACCGCGCGGCGCTGCTCCGGGTTGAGGCCCGACGAGACCTCGGCAGGGATCGTCAACGGAAGCGACGCCAGCGGCTAGCCGTGCCGCCCGACGTTGGGCGCGGCGCGGCCTTCCCGTTCCCGTCGCGCGATCAGAACGGGCGCGGGGGTGAGATGAGGTTGCGAGTGGGCGGCCACCGCGCCAACGCTGTCACGCCGGCACGACCCCCGCAAGTGTCTATTCCGGACGCGACCGGGAAATGCGCCCCCGCCGGCAAGATCGCCTCGCGCGGGAACCTCGGCGCGAAATCGCCCGACGGAGCTCGTCGACCTCGACTTGGCGGTCGCCCAGTCGATCCTGCTCGATCAGAGCTCTCGACGTGATTGATCCGTCGCTCTGCCACGACGCGATTCTCGAGGCCACCGACGCTTCGCGCTCGCAGCAGGACAGCGCATGGCTACGATTCCGAGGGCGGGCGCATCCGGCTACGCGCTACAGCCGAGAAAGGGGCTCCTACTGCGCTCTCAACACCGATCTTCCTATCTTGCTGATCGACGGCCTCTTCGTCTGCAAGACGGCGCGACCGTGAGCTCCGGGTCGCGGGCTTGAACGAACTCGCCGCGCCCAACGCGGACGAGTCCTGGCGGAAGACCCTCGCGCCCTACATGGCGCCCTCGCTCCGCCGCAGCCTTCTCAACCTTGCCACCTCGGTCTGCGCCTATCTCGCCCTCGTCGCCGCGATGTACTTCGCCTTGCGCGTCTCCGACCTGCTTGTGCTGGCGCTCGCGTTGCCGGCGGCCGGATTCCTGATTCGGACGTTCATCGTCTTCCACGACTGCGCGCACGCCTCGTTCCTGCCCTCGAAGCGCGCGAACGCCGCGCTCGGAGCCGTGCTCGGCGTGCTGCTGTGGTTCCCCTTCCAGGCATGGCGGTACAAGCACGCCGTTCACCACGCAACCTCCGGAGACCTCGACCGGCGCGGGGTGGGAGACGTCCAGACGCTGACGATCGACGAATACCGCGCCCGGCCCTGGTGGGGACGGCTTGGCTACCGACTGTTCCGCAACCCGCTCGTGATGTTCGGGCTCGGGCCGCTCTGGGTCGTCGTGATCGGGCCCCGCCTCGTGAGCCCGTTCGCGCCCCGACGCATCCAGGGAAGCGTGCTCGGCACCGACCTCGCGCTCGTACTCGTCTGCGCGGTGCTCTGGTGGCTCCTCGGCTGGGAGGGGTTCCTGCTCGTCCAGGTACTGCCGCTCGTCCTGACGGGGGCCGCGGGGATCTGGCTCTTCTACGTCCAGCATCAGTTCGAGGACGCCTACTGGCAGACGAACGAACACTGGGACTACGACCAGGCGGCACTCGAGGGCAGCTCGTACCTGAAGCTCCCCCGGATCCTGCGCTTCTTCACCGGCAACATCGGCCTGCACCACGTCCACCACCTCAGCGCGCGGATTCCGAACTACAACCTGCAGCGCGCGCACGACGAGACAGCCGGGTTCGGCGCCGTCCCGACCCTCACGCTCTGGGACGGTCTGCGCGCCGTCCGGCTGAAGCTCTGGGACGAACGGCAGCACCGGCTCGTCACGTTCCGGCAAGCTCGTGCCGGCGCGGGCGCCGCGACGTAGCCGGCTCGGCTACCTTCGCACGCCTCCTCGCTCGCGTCGCCGCCAGGCGCCCCACCGTCCGCTCCTGCGGAGACCACCCACCGGAGGCAGCTGCGGCCCGCATCCCGAAGACGCGTACGATCACGCCGTGGAGACGTGGGTCCAGACGCAGCTCGACTCGGGCGAGCGCGTCATCTCGGAGCGGCTCCCGCACGTCCGTTCGGCCGCGATCGGGTATTGGATCGCGGCCGGGTCGCGCGACGAGACCGACTCGAAGGCAGGCATCTCGCATTTCATCGAGCACATGCTCTTCAAGGGGTCGAGCCGCTATACGGCGCTCGAAATCGCCGAGATCTTCGACGAGCTCGGCGGGGAGCTGAACGCCGCGACCTCGCGCGAGCACACGATGGTGTACGCGCGCGTCCCCGACAACCATGTCGAGACGGCGATGGAGGTGATGGGAGACATGGTCTTCTCGCCGCTCTTCGAGGATCTCGACGCCGAGCGCGAGGTCGTGCTCGAGGAGATCGCGATGTACGAGGACACTCCCCAGGACCTTGTCCACGACCTGATCGGCGAGGCCGTTTTTGGCTCGCACGCGCTCGGGCGGCCCGTGATCGGCACCGCCGAGGTGATCTCGACCATCTCGCGGCGCGCACTGCGCACCTATCACCGGACGTTTTACAGCCCCGCGAACATCGTCGTCGCGGGCGCCGGCAGCGTCGACCACGACCAGCTCGTCGCGCTTGTGCAGCGAGCGGTCGACCGCCGCGCCGACCCCGAGCCCGGCAAGCTGCGCGTGCGGCCGCTGCTCGGGAAGGCGCCGAAGCCCGGCCGGCGCTTCCAGCGCAAGGACACCGAGCAGTACCACGTCTGCCTCGGCGCGCCCGGCGTTTCGCGCTCCGATGGCCGCCGCTTCGCCGCCTCGATCCTCGACGCGATTCTCGGCGGCTCAGCCTCCTCGCGGCTCTTCCAGGAGATCCGCGAGAAGCGCGGCATGGCCTACTCCGTCTACAGCTTCGTCTCCCAGTACGCCGACACTGGTCAGATCGGGATCTACCTCGGCACGCGCGAGGACAACCTCGCGGAGGCACTCTCGATCGCGGTCGAGCAGATCGCCGACATCGCCGCCGGCAACCTTCCGGAGCGCGAGCTCAAGCGCGCCCAGGAGAACTTGAAGGGCCGGCTGCTGCTTTCGATGGAGTCGACCTCCGCCCGCATGAGCCGAATCGGGAAGTCGCTCATCACCGACACCGAGATCCTCTCGCTCGACCGCGTGATCGCCGAGGTCGAGGGCGTCGAGGCCGAGGCCGTTTGCGCGCTTGCCGCCGAGCTGCTCGCACCCGAGCGTCTCTCGGCGGCCGGGATCGGGCCGGACGAGGAGAAGTTCCTCGAAGCGCTCGAGGGCGCCACGCCCTCCCTCGCACGAGCCGCGTGAAGATCCTCCTCAACGGGCGCAAGCCGCCCTCGCCCGTGACGGGGAAGGTCGGCGCGATCCTCGGCCCGGCGCTCCTCGAGGCAGGCCACGAACTCGTCGCGACGGAGGCCGGCGCCGACGCGATGGTCGACTTCACGGCGCCGGGTGCCGTCGTCGCGAACGTCCTGCGCGCGCTCGAAGCCGGTGTCCCGTGCGTGGTCGGGACGAGCGGCTGGGATCTCGCCGAGGTCGAGGACGCCGCGAAGGCGGCCCGCCTGCCGGTCTTCTACGCGCCGAACTTCGCGCTCGGTGCCGTCCTGATGATGCGCTTCGCGCGCGAGGCCTCACGCCACCTTCACGCGGCGGAGATCGTCGAGCTCCACCACGAGACGAAGCTCGACGCCCCGTCCGGCACTGCGATCGCGACCGCAGCGGGCATGGAGGGCGACGTGCCGATCCACTCGGTACGGCTTCCCGGCCTGATCGCCCATCAGGAGGTGCTGCTCGGCGGGAGGGGGGAGATGCTCACGATCCGCCACGACACGACCTCTCGCGAAGCATTCGTCCCGGGCGTCGAGCTCGCGCTGGCCAAGCTCGGCAGCCTTCCCCCAGGGGTCACGGTCGGCCTCGACGCGCTGCTCTGAACGATCTCGTCGAGGACCTGGTCGCCGTCGGCGAGCTCGAGCTCTCGCTGCTCCGCCCGCGCGAGCCAGAAGCGCTGCTCGACGAGGAAGCCTTCGCAGACGACGAGTTCATCGCCTACTGGGCCGAGTTGTGGCCTTCCGGCCTCGCGCTCGCACGGGCGCTCCCCGAGCGGCTCGACGGCCACCGGGTGGTCGACCTCGGCTGCGGGCTCGGGGTGCCCGCGCTGGCGGCGGCGGCGCGCGGCGCGGAGGTGACCGCGGTCGATTGGGCCGCCGACGCGATCGCGCTCCTCGCCGAGAACGCGGCGCGAAACCAGCTCGAGCTCCAGCTCGTGCACGAGGACTGGCGTTCATTCTCGGGCTCATTCGACCTCGTGTTGGGGGCCGACCTGCTGTACGAGCGGCGAAACGCCGACGCGCTGCTGAACGCGCTGCCGGGGCTCGCGCCGGAGGTGCTCCTCGCCGAGCCCGGCCGACCGCCCGCCGCCGGGTTCTTCACGCGTGCCCGCGAAGAGTGGCGAATCGAGGAGATCGCCAAGGGCCTCTATCGGCTCAGACGAGCGACTCGAGCAGCTCGGAAAGCTCGGGCCGGTGCGTGAGGAACCGATAGTGGCCGACGCCGCGCAGGGGCGGCTCGATGCCGAGGACGTCGGCGGCGGGACCGAGGCGATCGCCCCCCGCCGGCGCCGAGCGCCTCTACCTGGTGTTCGGCCCGGATGTTCGCCGGCCTCGCGATCGCCGACGCCGTCACGGCGATCGTCGGGCGACTTCTCTCTCCTCCTGCGCCCAATCAGGATCTCCGGCCGCTGAAGAGTTAACCCACCCGGACCGACTACGATGGAAGTCATGCTCGGCGGAGTCCTGACCGCGATCGTCACCCCGTTCGACGATCAAGGGCGAATCGACTACGACTCGTTCCAGGCGCTCGCCCGCCATCTGGTCGAGAACGGTTCCGACGGCCTCGTCGTCTCGGGTACGACCGGCGAGTGCCCGACCCTCGACGACCGCGAGCGGCTCGACCTGCTCCGGGCGGCGATCGAAGCAGTCGGCGACCGCGCGACGGTCGTCGCCGGCACCGGTACTGCGTCCACGGCGCACTCGGTCGAGCTCACCGAGCAGGCCCACGAGGCCGGCGCCGATGCGTGCCTGGTCGTGACGCCGTACTACAACAAGCCGCCGCAGAGCGGGATCGTCGCCCACTTCGAAGCCGTCGCGCACGCGACCGACCGGCCGATCGTCGTCTACAACATCCCGAGCCGTGTGGTCGTGAACATCGAGCCGGAAACGATCTCGCGCCTCGCCGAGATCCCGCGGATCACCGCGGTCAAGCAGGCGCTCGCCGATCTCGACCAGGCGCGCCACATCATCTCCTGCGGCCTCGACCTGTACGCGGGCGACGACAACATCCTGCTGCCGTTCCTCGAGAACGGCGCCGTCGGAGGGATCTGCGTCCACAGCCACGTCGTCGGCCCGCAGGTCGCCGAGCAGGTGGCCGCCGCCCGCGAGGGCGACCTCGAGCGAGCCCGGGAGATCGACGCCGAGCTCCGCCCTGCCTATGACCTGCTCGCAATCACGACCAATCCGATCCCGGTCAAGGCGGCGCTGAACCTGCTCGGCCACGAGGTCGGCGGTTATCGCCTGCCGCTCGTTGCGCCAACTGGAGACGAGCTGGCGCAAGTCCGCTCCTGCCTCTCGCGTCTCGGGCTGCTCGTCGCCGCGTAGCTTTGCGACCGTTGCACGCGATCGTCTTCTGCGGCATCCAGGGAGCAGGGAAGAGCTCGTTCTACCGCGCGCGCTTCGTCGACACTCACGTGCGGATCAACCTCGACATGCTGAGGACGCGCAACCGGGAGCGGCTGCTGTTCGAGGCATGCGTCGCCGCGCGCCAGCCGTTCGTGGTCGACAATACGAACCCGAGCGCGGCGGACCGCCGGCGCTACGTCGTCCCGGCCGCCGCCGCGGGTTTCGACGTTGTCGGCTACTACTTCTGCGCGAGCGTCCAGGAGGGGCTCGTGATGAACGCCGGCCGCGAGCGCCAGGTGCCACCGAAGGCCGTCGTCGACACCGCCAAGCAGCTCGAGCTGCCCCGCCTCGACGAGGGATTCACGGCGCTGTTCTCGGTGCGAATGGACGGAAACGGGGGGTTCTCGGTCGAGGCGTGGGACGGGATGGGCCTCGCCGGATAGTCCGCGGCGGTTGCCTCGAGGGCCTCGAAGAGGACGGGGGTGCTACTCCCGACCGGGATCTCCGGCGCGGCTGAGCCGAGGCCGATCGGGTCGTGGCCGCTCCGGACAGAAAGGCCCGCTCGTGGAACGCTGAGATTCCCCGAGTTCCCTGACACCGGGCGGGAGAGCAGTCAACGACGCCGGTCCCGGCCACCCCGGGCCGTATGCTTGCGGGCGAATGAGCGATCAAGTGCTACGCGTGATCCCGCTGGGAGGTCTCGGAGAGGTCGGGAAGAACATGACCGTGTTCGAGCTCGCAGGCGAGACGATCGTCATCGACGCCGGGCTTGCCTTCCCGCGGGACGAGCACCTCGGGGTCGACTTGATCCTTCCCGACTTCGGCTACCTGCACGACCGCGACGTCCTTGCCGTGATCCTTACCCATGCCCACGAGGACCACGTCGGCTCGCTGCCATACCTCCTGCGGGAGGTACGTGTGCGCGCGGTACTCGCGACGCGGCTGACGCTCGGTCTCGTCAAGTCCAAGCTCGACGAGCACGGGCTCCTGCACGCCGCGGAGCTGCGCGAGGTAGGGCCCGATTCGGGGCCGATCGAGCTCGGGCCGTTCACGGTCGAGCTCGTACGGATGTCCCATTCGGTACCCGACGCGGTCGGCGTCTGCCTCGAGACAGCGGCCGGCAGGCTCTTCCACACCGGCGACTGGAAGCTCGACCACACTCCGGTAGACGGCCTCCGCACCGACGTCGGCCGCCTCGCAGAACTCGGCAACCGCGGCGTCGACCTGCTGCTCGGCGACTCCACGAACGCCGAGCAGCCCGGGTTCACGCGCTCGGAACGAGTCGTCGGAGAGGCTTTCCGCCAGATCATCCCCTCCAGACAGGGCCGCGTCCTCATCTCCTCCTTCGCGTCGAACATCCACCGGATGCAGCAGGCGATCGACGTCGCAGTCGAAGTCGGCCGGTCGGTCAGCGTGATCGGTCGCTCGATGCGCAAGAACCTCAACATCGCCCGCAACCTCGGTTATATCCAGGCACCGGACCACATCCTCGTCCGGCCCGCCGACCTCGACGAGCTGCCACCCGGGCAGCAGCTGATCCTCTGCACGGGCTCGCAGGGAGAGCCACTCTCGGCGCTGACCCGAATCGCCTACAACGACCATCCGGCCGTGCGCGTCGAACGCGGCGACACGGTGATCATCTCGGCGCGCGCCGTACCCGGGAACGAGCTCCGCGTGCACGACTCGATCAACCGGCTGACGCGGAGCGGGGCGGAGGTGCTCCACGAGGAGAACGCCGACGTCCACGTCTCCGGGCACGCGCGCTCCGAGGAGATGCGGACCCTGCTTAGCCTGCTACGCCCGAAGGCGGTAATGCCGATCCACGGTGAGTACCGGATGCAGGCGGCCCACGCGCGGCTCGCGCAGGAGGCCGGAGTGCCCGCCTCGGGCATCATCCTCGCCGAGAACGGCGATGTGATCGAGCTCTCGGCCGCCGGGGCGCGGATCGCAGACCATGTCGAGGCGGGGATCACCTTCGTCGACGGGCTCGGGGTCGGCGACCTCTCCGACGTCGCGCTGCGCGACCGCCGTCACCTGTCCGAGGACGGCGTCCTGATCGTCGTCGCGACCCTCTCGGACGGGGTGGCCGCCGCACCCGAGTTGATCTCGCGCGGTTTTGCCGAGTCGGAGGAGCTCGTCGCGGAGCTCCGTAGCGAGGCACAGCAGATCCTCCGAGACCTGGTCGCCGACGACATCCTCGAGATCAAGCTGATCCAGGAGCACCTTCACGACGGGATCGGGCAGCTCGTCTACGACCGGACACGGCGACGGCCGATGATCCTTCCGGTCGTCGTCGAGACGTGAGCGATCCCGGCTGGGCGGACGCGATCTCGGCCCACGCCGCCGAGCAGGGAAGCGCGGGCCGGCTGATCGCAGGGCTCGTCACCCTCGAGCGCGAGGCACTCTCGTTCTGCCGGCTGCTGGAGCGCTGGGCGCGCGGGGACGCTGAGCCGGCGACCCCCGACGGGCGCCGGGCGGCGCTGCAGGAAGCCGCGGAAAAGGTGGAGGCGGCCCTCGAGGGAGTCGAGAGCCCGCTCAGCCGCTACCTGCTCGAGCTCGAGCCCGAACGCGCCGAGGGAAGCTCGTGGTTCGGCGAGCCCGGGCAGGCCGAGCTCGTCGACTGGGAACCGGTGCTGAGCCGGGCCGGTGTCCAGGCCGAACCGCATCGCGTCGCGGCGGCCTACCTCGAGCTCGCAGTGCTGATCCGTGCGCTCGAGGGGCTTTCCGCGGCCGTCGGATTCGAGGCGAGCCCCGACCGTGGCTCGCTGTGGGCCGGTCTTTTCGACCTGCGCGAGAACCTGCTCGGCCGTGCGCAAGACGACCTTCGCGCTCTGGCTGCATAATCCGGCCGGCATGACCGTCGAGCTCACCGTGATCGGTTCGATCAACGTCGACTACGTCGCGCGAATGGAGCGACTGCCGAACCCGGGAGAAACGGTCGCAGCGCGCCAGTTCGAACGCCATCCGGGCGGGAAAGGGGCAAACCAGGCGGTCGCGGCGGCTCGGCTAGGCGCCCAGGTCACGATGATCGGGGCGGTCGGCGAGGACGAGCAGGCCGAGTTCGCGCTCGGCGGCCTGCTCGAGGCGGGCGTCGAGCTCGAGGTCATGCGCAGCGGGCAGACGGGTGTGGCGCTGATCTACGTCGACATGCAGGGCGAGAACGAGATCGCCGTCTTCCCGGGGGCGAACGCCAGCCTCGCTCCACGGGAGCTCGAGGGTGCGGTGCTCTGCCAGCTCGAGGTCCCGGACGAGGTCGTGTTCGCCGCCGCCGAGAAGGCGTCGTTCTTCGCGCTCAACGCGGCGCCGGCCCGCGAGCTCGACCTCGACCCGGATCTGCTTGTGGTCAACCGGTTCGAGTACGAAGTGATGAAGCGTGGGAAGCTCGTCGCGGTTACACACGGCGAGGACGGGGCGGTGCTCTACGAGAACGGAAAACAGGTCGCAGGCTCGGCGGCGCCGGCAATCATCCCGGTTGACGGCACCGGCGCGGGCGACGCCTTCACCGCGGCCCTCGTCGTCTCGCTCCTCGAAGGGAAGCCCTACGAGGACGCGCTTCGCTTCTCGTGTGCCGCCGGCGCCCGCACCGCTGCAACCTTCGGCGCCCAGCAGTCGCTTCCCGACCGGGAGCTGCTCGAGGGCTGGATCAAGAACCTCTGATGACGACGCCGATCATCATCGATTGCGATCCGGGTCACGACGACGCGATCGCCCTGCTGCTCGCCGCCGCCTCGCCCGAGCTGGAGCTCGTCGGCGTGACGACCGTCGCCGGGAACCAGACGGTCGAGAAGACGACGCTGAACGCGCTCAAGGTGCTCGAGCTCGCGGGCGCCGATGTCCCCGTGGCTGCAGGGGCGGCTGGCCCGCTCGTCCGCAGCCGCTCTGTCGCCGCCCACGTGCACGGCGAGAGCGGCCTCGACGGCCCTGACCTGCCGGCGCCCACGACTTCGGCGATCGACATGCACGCCGTCGGCTTCCTCGCCGAGCGGATCCGTGAGCGGCATGGCGAGCTGACGCTCGTCCCCACGGGGCCACTGACGAACATCGCGTTGCTGCTCGCGCTCGAGCCCGATGCGCGGCCCGAGCGGATCGTCCTGATGGGCGGCTCGGTCGGCGAGGGGAATCGGACGCCGGCGGCCGAGTTCAACATCTGGGCCGACCCGGAGGCCGCCCGCCGCGTGTTCGAGAGCGGGATCGACGTGACGATGATCGGCCTCGACGTCACCCACCGGGCCTACGTGACCCCTGAGGAGACCGAGACGCTGCGCGCGGCCGGTCGGGTCGGGAAGGTCGCGGCGGAGCTGCTCGACTTCTATGCCCACTGGCACCGCCGCTCGTATCCCGATCTCGCCGGCTCGCCTCTGCACGACCCGGTCGCGGTGGCACAGGTGATCGACCCGCGCCTCGTCGAGGTCAAGCAGGCCTACATCGAGGTCGACTGCGGCTGGGAGCAGGGCAGAGGCCGAACGAACGTCGACTGGCGGCACCGTCTCGACAGCCACGAGCCGAACGCGACGGTCGGGCTCGACATCGACCGCGGAGCCTTCGTCCGCTTGATCACCGAGCGCCTCTCCTCACTCGGCTGACCTCGAGACGAACGGGCGCCGCGCCGGGCCCGGACACGAGCCCGGGCCAGCCCGGGCCGGCTCGGCCTCGCTTCTGAGCCATGAGTGAGGTTTCGGCCTCGCCGTGTCGAGCTGGCGGGAAGGAGGCGCGGTCCGGGGCGCGAAGTGGCTCGCATGGCGCAGGCTCGCCGCAGTACGCGTACCGCCAAGCCGCGGGCGAAGGCGCCTGCTCGTTCGCGGGCGCGCGCACGCAAACGTGCGCGGCGCAAGCATCACGATGCCGAGTTCGTCGGGCTCGGGCTGCTCGGCGTCGGCGTCTTCCTCGCCTGCGTGCTCTGGTTTGGGCTCTCCGGCGGCCTTGTGCCGCACGCGGCGTTCCGGGTGATCGGCTGGGCCGCGTACATCTCGCCCGCGGTGTTCTGCCCGCTCGGGGCGCTGATCGTCACGCGCAGCGCGCTCGTCGCCGTCCGCCCGTTCCGGCTCGGGCTCTCGGTCACCCTGGCGGGGCTGATGCTCGCGCTCGGCACGACTCACGGCGGCTGGGTCGGCAGGCAGTTCGAGACGCTCGTCGCCAAGGGCGTCGGCTCGACCGGCTCGACGATCCTGGGCATCCTCGCCACCCTCGTCGGCGTGCTCTTCCTCACTGGCGCCTCGCTCGGAGCCCTCGTCCGTCGCTCCGGGAATGCGGTGCGTGAGGCCTCGACCCGCGTGCGCCAGGAACGCGCCGCACGGCCCTCGCGCCCGGTCGCCGAACCGGCGCACGAGCTGATCTCCTTCCACCCGCTCGAGAAGGTCGAGGCTCCGGTCGACGCGGTACAGGACTACCCCGACATCGTGTCGACCACGCCGCCGACCCTGCTGCCGGAGCTCGGGTTCGGCTCTGACGATCCGACCGAGGACACCCAGACGGCGCTCTTCGCAACCGACGCGACCCCGCCACCGGCCTACCGGCTCCCGGACCGCTCGGTGTTGAAGAAGTCGGCGCCGGGCACGGGGCCCAATGCCGCGGCGAACCGCCGCACCGCCGAAGCGCTGCTCGAGTGCCTCGCGAGCTTCGGCGTCGAGGCGACCGTGATCGGGATGATCTCCGGCCCGCGGGTCACGCGCTACGAGCTCCAGCTCGCACCCGGCACGAAGGTCGGAAAGGTGGCGCAGCTCCGCGACGACCTCTCCTACGCCCTCGCGACGACGGAGATCCGCATCCTCGCACCGATTCCCGGCAAGCAGGCGGTCGGCGTCGAGGTGCCGAACCTCTCGCCGAACCTCGTCACGCTCGGCGACATCTACGGCGACATCCCGCCGCAGTCGAGCCCGCTCGCGGTCTGGATCGGGAAGGGAATCGACGGTATCCCGGTCTACTGCGACCTCGCGCGCATGCCGCACCTGCTGATCGCCGGCACCACCGGCTCGGGCAAGTCGGGCTGCATCAATGCGATCCTCACTTCGATCCTGCTCCGCTCGAGTCCCGACCAGGTGCGGATGATCCTGATCGACCCCAAACGGATCGAACTCAACCACTACGAGTCGATCCCGCATCTCCTCACCCCGGTCGTCTCGAGCCCGAAAGAGGCGAGCGCGGTGCTGCTGAACGTCGTCACCGAGATGGAGCGCCGCTACGAGCGGCTCGCTCAGGTCAGGGCGCGCGGCC
>DATKRX010000114.1:0-6984 GCA_035531915.1 Gaiellaceae bacterium
GGGAGCCCGACGGCCGGCAAGACCGTCTTCACGAGCACGTGCATTACGTGTCACATGCTGAAGACCGTCTCGAGCGGGGGCTCCATCGGGCCCAACCTCAACAAGGTGACGGCGCTGGACGAGAACACGATCATCAAGGCACTGACATGTGGCGGAGCGGCCGTAATGACGAAGGCTGCGGTCGCCAAGTACACGACCACGATGGCCGCTTACGCGCCGCCCGCCTTGACACAGACTCAGATCACCAACCTCGCCGCGTTCATCTTCTCGGAGACCCATCCGAAGGGCGCCGTCCCGAAGGCGGTCGTCTCGAAGACCCTCCCAAAGTGCTAGACACGCTGACCAGATCTTCCTCGCCTGAGGCCACTCACACGGTGTAGTCGCCGACCCGGGCTCTGGGGTCTACGAGGCCCGGCGAGATCACGACGAGCACGACGTGGACGGGCGGCGCGAGCCGCCCGCTCCGCGCTCTGCGGCGAACATCCGCCTCCCGCGCAGAGCTTCTCCTTTGCAACGGTCGTCGAGACGAGCCTCGGGCGGGCTCGGGCGACCAAGCGAAATCCGGCCGCCTTTCCCGGCCGATCCAGCTTCCGCCACCTGATCGCGTGGAGGGGATCGCGGAGGTACGGGGCCCGAAGCGGTTGTCTCTCGGGCTCGCTTGAACGGGGCTGGCGCAGGAAGGCGCCGGGTGCCCGGCGGGGAGAAGGAGCCGGGGGTGCGCGTTCGCCGCTACAATCGCCCGCTGTGGCTGGAGAGCGTGTCAAGCTCGTCGTCTCGGAGCGGACCAAGCTGGGTTCGTCCGAGTCGCGGCGTCTGCGTAGGCAGGGGCTGATTCCCGGCGTCCTGTACGGGCGCGCGAACCCGATCCCGATCGCGATCGGCGAGCGCGACTTGCGCGCGGCATTGACTGGGAGGGCGGGCTCGCACGCCGTCCTCGATGTCGCGATCGACGGGGGGTCGGAGCACTCGGCGATCCTCAAGGAGTTCCAGCGCGACAAGGTCCGCGGGACGATCACGCACGTCGACCTCCAGGAGGTGCGCCTCGACCAGCCGATCCAGACGGCGGTGTCGATCACGCTCGTCGGCGAGCCGGTGGGCGTCAAGGAGGGCGGTGTCCTCAACCAGGTCGCAAACGAGGTGAACATCGAGGCGTTGCCGCTCGAGGTTCCGCAGCATCTCGAGGCCGACGTGTCGGGGCTCGGCATCGGCGACACGCTCAGGCTGAGTGGCGTCACGGTCCCCTCGGGTGTGAAGTTCCTCGATGACCCCGACGAGACGGTGATCGCGAGCGTGCAGATGGCACGCGAAGAGGTCGAGGAGCCCGTCGAGGGCGAGGAAGGTGCCGAGGAGGCCGTGGAGGGCGCTGAGCCCGCGGCCGACGGCGAGACCGCCGACGACGGCGGCGAGTCCGAGCCCGAGGAATAGCTCGTGCGCCCGCCCTGGAGACGGGGCGAACGTGCCTCGTCGCTCGACCTGCTCGTGGTCGGGCTCGGCAATCCCGGTCGCGAGTACGCCGGCAACCGCCACAACGTCGGCTTCATGGTCGTCGAGGAGCTCGCCCGCCGGCACGGAGGCTCGTGGCGCGGGAAGTTCAACGGCCGCCTGGCCGAGGTGCGGATCGACGGTCACCGCGTGGCGCTGCTCGCGCCCGAGACCTACATGAACGAATCGGGACGGTCGGTGAACGCGGCGGCCGGGTTCTTCAAGCTCGAGCCGGGTGCGATCCTGATCGTCCACGACGAGAGTGACCTCGAAACCGGTCGCCTCCAGGCCCGCCGGGGCGGCGGGCTGGGAGGGCACAAGGGGCTGCGGTCGGTGGCGCAACACCTGGGCACCCCGGAGTTCCTGCGCCTGAGGGTGGGTGTCGGGCGGCCGGCTCGCGGCGACCGTCGTCCACTCGCCGATTACGTGCTTAGCAACTTCGAGCCGCACGAGGACCCGGGCAAGCTCGTCGCGAGCGCGGCGGACGCAGTCGAGACGCTCGATGCCGAGGGGCTCGAGGCGACTCAGAACCGCTTCAACTGAAGCGGCGGCTCTGCGAAATCCCCTCCAGGCCGGTGGCGCATGGTGAGGAGCCCCGTCGCTGCCGTCGGCCCCTCTTTGCGCGGACACCACGCCGTTCGGCCAGGAGCGAACCCCCCGAAGGGGGCATGGCGCGGCGCGTGCTCCCTGGTTGAGTTGAGGGGCCCCCAACGATCCCGGCACGCCTTCTGCTGCCGGTCGACGCCGAAAGGGAACGCCTATGACTGCTCAGATCCGGCTCATCCTGCTCGTGCTCGTTCTCGTCTATTCCGTCGTGTTCGGCTCGGGTCAGTCGCTCGGCGCGGCGAAGAAGCGCGGCCCCACAGCGCATCGCGTCAAGGGCCCGCGGCCGCGTGCGAACCGGCGGGGCGGAACGACGGTGGCTGCCGTGACGGTCGGTGACCGCGCCGTGCTGTTTGCCCGCAAGCTGCTCGGAACGCCGTACCGCTGGGGCGGCGACTCGCCGATCACGGGCTTCGACTGCTCCGGATTTGTGCGCTTCGTCTACGCGCGCTTCGGCGTAAGGCTCCCGCACAGCTCCTACGCCGACTTCGGTCTCGGGAGGAGTGTGGCGCGTAGCTCGCTCCAGCCGGGCGACCTCGTTTTCTTCAACGGCGTCGGCCACGTGGGGATGTACATCGGCGACGGTCGCTTCATCCACGCTCCGCACACCGGGACAGACGTGCAGGTCACGAGCCTGAGCGAGCCCTGGTACCGGGCAAGCTACGACGGGGCTCGACGTCTTGTCGCCACCCCTGTCCGGAAGCTCGCGGTCCGCGCGCGCACGACGCCGAAGCGCGGCGATCAGTGGTTCGGCGCGCTTTTCGAGCAGACGAACCGCGCTGAGGCCGCCTTTCGGCGCCCGGACTGACCGTCCGAGCGCCGCTACGATGAGCTCCCCCGGAACTGCCGTTCCGGGCGTTCGTCATGGACCGTCCGATCCTTCACCCGCTGCTCGATCGTCTGCGCGCCGACGAGCGCCTGACGGCATTCGCCGCAGCCCTGCCCACGCGAGCCCGCGTCGCCGAGCCCGGCCTCGCGCTCCTGCTCGCGGCGCTCCATGAGGAGCTGGGGCGGGGTCTTTGCGTGCTCCTCCCCGACGACGCCGACGCGCGCGATGCGGCAGAGGCCGCCGGATGGTTTCTCGGCGAGGAGAAGGTCGCGCTTCTGCCCTCGCGGGGCGTCCGTCTGGGCTCCGGGCTCGAGCCGCCCCCGCATCTGGTCGGCGAGCGCGCGCGCGCGCTCGACGTGCTCGCCCGCGGCGGCCTCGTCTGTGCGTCGGCCGTCGCTCTCGCCGAGCCCGTCCCGCCGCCCGCGGCGCGGCCCGGACCCGTGCGCGTGGCGCGCGGGGACGAGCCGGGGATCGACGATCTCGCGGAGGCGTTCGTGTTGGCGGGCTACGAGCGGGTCGAGCGTGTCGAGGAGCGGGGCCAGATCGCCGTCCGCGGCGGCCTCGTCGACGTGTTCCCGACCACTGGCCGAGAGCCCTACCGGATCGAGCTCTTCGGGGACGAGATCGAGAGCATCCGCGCCTTCTCGGCCTTTACGCAGCGCGCGCTCCGCGAAGTCGAGGCGATCACTGTCTACCCGGCGGCCGAACGGGTCGTGGGATCCGAGGAGATCACGCTCCCCGACGATGACGACGAGGCCCGCTTCGGCGTGCCAGCCGACCTCGTCCCGGTCCTCGACCGCCCGCCCGATTTCGTCTGGCAGCCGGACGAGGTGCGAGCCGTCTGGCGCGAAGCCGGGCTCGCGGAGCCGGGGCTCGAGGGCGTCTCCGAGCTCGATTCCCTCCCGCAGGGTCAGCGGTTCTCGTTCGACGCGCAGCGGCCGGCGCTCGTCGCGCGTGGCCTCTCGGAGGCCGAGAACGAGCTCTCCGGGCTCCTGCGTCAGGGGCTCGACGTCGTGGTGGCGTTTGCGCATCGCGGCGAGGCCGAGCGACGGCGCCACCTCCTGAACCGCGTCGAGGCGAAATTGCTGGTCGAGGGAGATCAGCCGGTGGGCCTCTCGTTCGCCGTCGCGCCCGCGCGCCGAGGTTTCGTCTGGCGCGAGCTCGGGATCGCGCTCCTCCCCGACACGCAGGTTTTCCGCCGCCGCCCGCCCAGAGCAACAGCGCCCGCCGGCCGCGCGCTCGCGAGCTTCTCCGACCTGCGCACGAGCGACTACGTCGTTCACGAGGACCACGGCATCGCGCAACTGCTCGGCTTCGCGACGAAGGAGGTCGCCGGCGTCACGCGCGACTACCTGCTGCTCGGCTTCCGCGGCGACGACCGCGTGTTCGTGCCGCACGAGCAGATCGGCAAGGTCTCGCGCTACGTCGGCTCGGACTCGCACGCGCCCGCGCTCTCCAAGCTCGGCGGCAAGGCCTGGGACAACCTCAAGAACCGTGCCCGCGCGCACCTGCGCGAGATGGCCGGCGAGCTGCTCCAGCTCTACGCAGAGCGCCAGACGCGGGTCGGTATCGCCTACGACCTTGACCAGGAATGGCTCGAGCGGCTCGAAGCCGAGTTCCCGTACCGCGAGACCGAGGATCAGGCGCGCGCGATCGAGGCGGTCAAGGAGGACCTTGAGGCGCCGCGCCCGATGGATCGGCTCGTCTGCGGCGATGTCGGCTACGGGAAGACCGAGGTCGCGCTCCGGGCGGCGTTCGCGGTCGCGGTGGCCGGGAAGCAGGTACTGATGCTCGTCCCGACCACGATCCTCGCCCAGCAGCATTGGAACACCTTCCGCGAGCGCTACCGTGACTTCCCCGTGCGAGTCGAGATGGTCTCGCGTTTCCGCAGGCCGGCGGATGTGAAAAAGGTCCTGGCCGAGTTCGGCGAGGGGAAGGTCGAGGTGCTGATCGGCACCCATCGCGTGCTCTCGCGCGACGCGGTGCCGAAAGACCTCGGGCTCGTGATCGTCGACGAAGAACAGCGCTTCGGGGTCGCGCAGAAGGAGCTCCTACGGCAGCTCCGCCTCGAGGTCGACGTACTCGCGCTCAGCGCGACTCCAATCCCCCGGACGCTCCACATGTCGCTCGCCGGGTTGCGCGACATCTCGGTGATCGAGACGCCGCCGGAGGGCCGCCGCCCGATCCGAACCCACGTCGGTGAGTACGACGAGGAGCTGATCGTGCAAGCGCTCGAGCGCGAGCTCGGCCGCCAGGGGCAGGCGTTCTTCCTGCACAACCGCATCGAGACGATCGAGGACGCGGCCGAGAAGCTCCGTCAGCTCGTCCCGAGCGCGCGCGTCCTCGTCGCGCACGGCCAAATGGGCGAGCGCGAGCTCGAGGACAAGATGCTGTCGTTCCTCTCGGGCGACGCGGACGTGCTTGTCTCGACCACGATCATCGAGTCGGGGCTCGACATCCCGCAGGCAAACACGCTGATCGTGGAGCGGGCCGATACGTTCGGGCTCGCGCAGCTCTACCAGATCCGCGGCCGCGTCGGCCGCCGCGACGTGCCCGCGCACGCCTACCTCTTCTACCCGCAGGCGGCCGAGCTGACCCCGGAGGCCCGGGCGAGGCTCGCGACGCTCGCCGACCACACCGAGCTCGGCGCCGGCTTCGCGATCGCGATGCGCGATCTCGAGATCCGGGGTGCAGGCGACCTGCTCGGCGCCGAGCAGTCGGGTCACGTCGCCGCGCTCGGGTTCGAGCTGTACGTCGAAATGCTCCACGAGGTCGTCGCCGAGCTCTCGGGCCAGCGCCGCCTCGCGGCCCGGCCGGTCCGCGTCGACGCCCGCGTCGATGCCTACGTTCCTGCGAGCTACATCGCCTCCGAGGCACTCAAGATCGACCTCCACCGTCGTCTCGCGCTCGTGGAACACGAGGACGACCTGCGCGAGCTGGAGGTCGCGACAGAGGATCGTTACGGGCCGCTGCCCGAGCCGGTCGCGAACCTGTTCGCGATCCAGCAGGCAAAGCTCAAGGTGGCGGTGCTTGGCGCCGACTACCTCGTCTTCCGCGGCGGCAAGGTCTCGATCGGCCCGGTTGTGATCGGCTCGGAGGAGCTGCGTGCCCTGCGGAAGCGCATCGACACGGCGGTATACTCGACCTCACAGCGCGAGGTGACACTCCGCGACGAGCACCTGAGCGGAGCGATCCGGCTGGTCGATGCTATGCTTGATGCGCGCCGCTCAGCATGATCCGGGCCGCAACGCCGCTGGCCATCCTATGAAGCTACGCCCTCTGTTCCCGCTCCTTCTCGTCGCGCTGCTCTTCGCGGGCTGCGGCGGCGGGGCGACGAGTTCCTCGAAGCTCACGGTGGACGATGTCGCGGTCGTCGACACGCAGTCGATCACCCAGGCCGACTTCCGCACGGCGCTCGCCGAGCAGACGGCATCGCTGAAAGACAACGGGCAGACCGTGCCCGCGGCAGGGTCGGCGGCGTACGCGAGCTTCAGGTCGTCGGTTCTGGCCTCGCTCGTCCAGCAGGCCGAGCTCGCCCTGCAGGCTGCGAAGCTGGGCATCACGGTCAAGCCGTCCGAGATCGACCAGAAGATGGTCGTGCTCAAGAAGCAGTGCTGCAAGGGCAGCGAGAAGAAGTACCAGGCCGGGCTCAAGCAGCAGGGCTACACCGACGCCGAGCTCCGCCAGACCGTGGAGGAGCGGCTGCTCGAACAGAAGCTCTACAACGAAGTGACCAAGAGCGCGAAGGCGACCAACGCCGAGGTCGCCGCCTACTACCTGCAGAACATCACGCAGTACCAGCAGCCCGCCTCGCGCAAGGTGGAGGAGATCCTCGTCGGGAAGAACAAGGCTGCGCTCGCCACCCAGATCTACTCGAAGCTCAAGGCGGGTGCGAGCTTCGCCGCGTTCGCAAAGAAGTACTCGCAGGATCCGGGTTCCAAGAACATCGGCGGCAAGTTCACGGCCACCAAGGGAAGCGACGTGCCGGAGTTTGACAAGGCCGTGTTCGCGGCGACGGCGAAGACCGGGGCGCTCCTGCAGCCGGTAAAGACGGCGCAGTACGGGTGGTT
>DATKRX010000115.1:0-21809 GCA_035531915.1 Gaiellaceae bacterium
CTGCTCGGCCTGGGCGATCGTCGTGTCGGCGGTCGACCAGGCATAGACGCCTGAAAGCATGTTGTTTTTGACCTGGTAAATAGCGACGCCGGTCGAGGTGGCCCGTTTCTTGCCGGCCGTGATGAGCACGGTGATGCGGACCGCAACCGCGCCCGGCAGCAGGTTCGAGCCCCTGATCGGGACAACGGTAAGAGTGTTCGTCACCGTGCCCCGCCTCACCACCACGGGCGTGCGGGCGCACGACTCTGCGACGGCGCGCACCTCGCGCAGTGCCTCTTGCGCGCCCCCGCTGACATATGTCACGACCTCGTTCGAAACCGGCACTGCCTTCCCCTTGTGTAGATAACTCATCTGCAGCCGCCCGGTGCGAAGGCTCTCGCTCGGAAATGTCCCCGCGCAGAGGTCGAGGGTTGCCTCGCCGATGAAGCTGTCACCACCCGGGATGACCGAGCCCTTGTAGCCCGACCCGACCTGGGCGTTGGAGAGCACCACGCTTCGGAGATTCGGCGAGGCGAGCAGGCGGAAGCTGCGGGCGCTCGCCTCGAAGATCGCTGAATACGTCGGCCAGCTCGCCTTGGGCGCGACGTAGAGGATCAGGTACTCGATCTGGCCCTGCACGAGGAGGTACTCGCTGCTCTCGTAGGCTTCACCCGCCTGTTTGTAGACGACGTGGAGTCGGAACGCCGGGCCGGCGTCGAGCTTGACGGGCGTGGAGGTAAGCGAGCCCGTCGCGCCGATCACCTTCCGGATCGCGTTGGCGGTCGCCGCGGCTGCGGCAGTCGCGCTCACGCGCCCGATCCGGTCGACGTCGACATCGAGATAGACCTTTCCCTTGGCCTTGGGATCGAGGGCGACGAGTTTCTTCGAGCCGTCGGCGTTGGCGGCCTTCGCGATCGCGGCCATCGACGGCGTCTTGCCGTTCGCGCCCGGCACCGGGGTCGTGCTGGTCAGGGCGACCCAGGTCGACGGCAGCGCAACGGTGAAACCGCCGCGCGGTACCGGGTAGTTCGTGAGCGGCGTCGAAGCTGCGCTCGACCCGGACGGCAGGACGATCGAGACCACGACGGCGGCCAGCACAAGCCGGGTCTTCATCCCTTCACGATAGACCCTTCGGCGGTTCTTCGGGTGTCGCCGGACCGGTGAGTAGCGCCCGGCCATTCTCGATCCGGACGTGAAGGTCGCCACCGGGAAAACGGACGGTCGCAGTTCCGCCGCCGAAGGCCGCGACGATCGCCACGGCGCTCGTCCCCGAGGCGCCCGTCTCCCCCACGCCGCGCTCCCAGACTCTCGCCTCGATCGTCTCGGAGTCGACGCGTCGCGCGACCTGCACGTTCGTCCGGTTCGGGAAACGCGCGTGCGTCTCGAGCAGTGGGCCGATGCGATCGAGCCCGGCGGGGTCGCCGTCGATCACCGCGTGCGGATTCCCGACCTCGACGGGCGTGAAGCGGACGCCCTCGACCTGCTCGGGCTCTCCAACGGTCACCGGGCCGAGGTCCTGCTCGATCAGGTCGTTTCCGAGCATCCGCGCCGAGACCTCGCGCGGCCCTACCCGGACGGTCACCTCGGTCGCCCCGGTCCGGTCGGCGAGCCATCGCGCCGCGATCCGGGTGCCGTTCCCGGACATCTCTGCGAGCGACCCGTCGGGGTTCCAGATCGCGATCTCGAGCCAGTCGCTCCCGCGTCCGCGCACCTCGAGGATGCCGTCCGCGTCTCCGACCTCGGCCCGGACGAGCTCGGCGCTCAGCGGCTCCTCAGCGACGAGGTAGACGTTCCCCTGCGCCTGCCAGCGCGACGATCTCATCGGCGATCTCCTCGGGTCGACGGGCCGCGTCGAGCGTAGCGGCGACAGGCAGCCGCCGAAGCCACTTTCGCTGGTAGCGGGCCAGCCGCCGCGTCGCAGCCGTGAGCGCCGCGGCCGCCTCGGTGGCAGGCAGCGTCGCGAGCTCCTCGATGCCGAGCACCTTGCGGGCGGTGTCCGAGAGCGGTCTTGCCCAGGCCGCCCGGGCCTCCGCCACGGCTCCGCGCTCGATCATCGCATGCACTCGAGCCTCGATGCGGGTATCGAGCTCGTCCGCGTCGAGCGCGAGGCCGACGAGCAGCGTCGGATGCCGCGTCTCCTCCGCCCAGAGCTGATCCTTGGCCGGCGCGAGCGAGGCTCCGGCCTCGGCGAGCTCGAGCGCGCGTACGACGCGGCGGCGGTCGTTCGCGTGCACCCGAGCGGCCGCGGCCGGGTCGCGGCCGGCAAGAAGCGCATGCGCGGCTTCGGGGCCGAGGCCGTCGTAGAGGGCGCTCCACCGCTCGCGCTCGCCGGGCGCGGGGGGAGGCGGCAGATCGAGCGCGGAGAGCGCCGCCCGGAAGTAGAGCCCGGTGCCGCCCGTCACGATCGGCGTCGCGCCCGCCGCGACCGTCTCGTCGATCGCCGCGTGCGCGAGGCGCTGATACTCGCCGACCGAGACGTCGCAGTCGAGCCCTACGACGCCGACGAGACGCGCCGGGTAGTCGGGGGCCGCGGTGATCAGCGGGATCCCGGCGTAGAGCGCCGCCGAATCGGCCGACACGACCTCCCCGGCGAGGCGGTCTCGTAGCGCACCGGCGACGGCGGTCTTGCCGCAGGCTGTCGGGCCGAAGATCGCGACGACGCGCGGTTCAGGCACCCGAGACAGCGGCCGGCTTGAACGCGTGCTCGATCTCGCCGGGGACACGCTCGGGAACGATCTCGCGGTCCTCTTCTGGATGCGCGGCGCGCCAGCCGCGGAACCAGTCCACGGCGAGGGGGATACCGGCGGCGAGCGGCGTTTGGGGCTTCCACCCGAGCAGCTCGTGCGCCTTAGCGATGTCGGCGACGTAGTGGGTCACCTCTCCGACGAGCGAGGGCTTGTGCGCGATCTCGGGTGTGACGCCGAGCTCCCCGGCGATCAGCTCGGCTGCCCTGACGAGCGTGTTGCCCTGGCCGCACGCGAGGTTGATCGTCTCGTTCTCCACGGCGCCCGCGACGAGCCGCTCGACGCCGTGCACGATGCCGTCGATGCAGTCGTCGATGTAGGTGAAGTCGAGCACCTTCTTGTCGCCACCGTAGACGGTGATCGGACTGCCGCGGCTGAGCTCGTGCATGAAGAGAGGCAGCACCCGCTCCATCCGCTGCAGGTCGCTGTCGTAGCGCCCGTAGACGTTCGAGAAGCGGAAGACGAGGTATTTGAGGCCGTAGCACTTCGCGTACGAGTAGATGAACGCCTCCGAGCCGATCTTCGAGGCGGAGTAGGGGCTTTCGGTGTAGGCGAAATCGGCGCTCGCCTCGCCGTAGGACTCCTCGAAGCGGTGCACGTCGCCGTAGACCTCCCGCGTCGAGGAGAAGACAAGCGGGAGCTCGAGCGCTCGGCAGTACTCGAGGATGTTGAAAGTCATCATCACGTTCTCGAGCGCCCGCTGCGGCTGGCGAACGAGCTGGTGGACCTTCGCGTGCGCGGCGAGATGGATCACGAGGTCGACCTCGTCGGGCCATGGCACGCCGTCCATGCCGCCGCGGAAGGGCGCGTAGTGGCCGGCGAGATTCTGGAGCTGGGTGTCGAACGTCTTCGTCTCCGCGATCCACGGGTTGGGGCGTGTGTCGACGCCGAAGACCCAGTGGCCGTCTTCGATCAGCCGCAGCGCGAGGTTCGTGCCGATCTGGCCGGACGAGCCTGTGATCAGGATGCGCACGGCTCTAACCCTGCCAGAGAGGCCCGACGGGGACGAGCGCGTCCTGCCTCCCGCGCAGCGTGGTCGAGGTCGCGTGCTCGACGTGGACCTCGACGAGCTCGCCCGCCTCTGCCGCCCCGGTGAAGTTGACCACGGTATTGCGGCGGGTGCGGCCGCGCAGGAGGCTCTCGTCGGTCCGCGACCGCCCCTCGACGAGCACCTGCTCGACGCGGCCGACTCGTGCCGCGTTCCGCTCCGCTGCGATCCGCTGGACGAGCTCGATAAGACGCTCCATCCGCTCGATCTTCAGCTCGTGGGGGACCTGGTCGCCCATCACGGCCGCCTCGGTGCCGTGGCGGGGTGAATAGACGAATGTGAAGGCGCTGTCGAACCTTGCCTCCTCGACCACCTCGAGCGTCCGCTCGAAGTCAGCGCCCGTCTCACCGGGGAAGCCGACGATGATGTCGGTGCCGAGCGCGAGGTCGGGGATCCGGGTGCGCATCGTCTCGACGAGCGAGAGGTAGCGCTCGCGCGTGTAGGTGCGGCGCATCGCCTTCAAGACGCGCGAGGAGCCCGACTGGAGCGGCAGGTGGACGTGCTCGCAGACCGTGTCGCACTCCGCGATCGCGGCGATCACCGGCTCGCGGAAGTCCTTGGGGTGCGGGCTCGTAAAGCGGATCCGCTCGATCCCTTCGACGGCGTCGCACGCCCGGAGCAGCTCGCCGAACTCGGTCTGAATGTCCGGTGCGAGGTCACGGCCCCACGAGTTGACGTTCTGGCCGAGGAGCGTGATCTCCTTCACGCCCTCGCCGGCGAGCCGGGTCACCTCGGCGATCACCTCGCCGGGGCGGCGGCTGCGCTCGCGGCCGCGGACGGCCGGGACGATGCAATAGGAGCAGACCGAGTTGCAGCCCATCGAGACCTGCACCCACGCCTGGAAGGAGCGTTCGCGATGCATCGGCAGCGTGGCGGCGAACTCGCGCTCGTCGAGCCCGAACCGTCCACGCCCCACCCCCACTCCACCTGCCCCGAGCCAGTCGGCGAGGTGGGCGATCGACCCCGGCCCGAAGGCGACGTCGACGTCGGGGTAGAGCTCGAAGATCCGTTCTCGCTGAGCCTCGGCGTAGCAGCCGCCGACGGCGATCACCCGGTCTGGGTCGCGCCGCTTTCGTGCCGCGGCCTCGCCCAGATACGCCGCGAGCTTCGTGTCGGGCTTCTCGCGGATCGTGCAGGTGTTGAAGACGACGACGTCGGCCTCGGCGGCGGTCGCGGCTTCTCCCAGCCCGAGCTCCTCGAGCATGCCCTTGATCCGCTCGGAGTCGTGGGCGTTCATCTGGCAGCCAAACGTGGTGACCGAGTACGTCCGCACCGAAGAAGCCTAGCCGGGGGCCGCGTCTCCACCCCGGTTTTGGGCTCGCCGGCCTGATCGTCCAGGCTCGCACGGCCGGACACCGCTACGCGGGGCCAAGGTTGACCGTATACCTGCTCGTGTTGTCTTGGGGGTTGAAGTCGGGTTCCGCGGAGGTGGCTTTCGCGGTCAGGGTTTGCGGCCCGCCGGCGTTGACGTCGACGCTGAAGCGGATGTAGGTGCTCCGCCCGCCCGGGATCTTTCCGAGGTTGCAGTGGATCGGTGCGGTCTTGCCGCAGGATCCCTGGACGAAATAGGGTTGGCCGAGGAGCCGCATCGCGGGTGAGAGCTCGACGGTGAGCGTGACGTTGGTGGCGTCCTGGCCGCCGTTCTCGTTCACACCGACGAGAAACTGGATCGGGCCGCCGATGCCAGGGTTGGGCGAGTTCTTCTGGAAGAAGGTGCCCAGGTCGACGACGTTTCTGAGCTGGCCGAGGTTGCCGACCGAGGCGGTCTGCGCGAGCGCGACTCCGAGATCGGTCGCGTAGGTCACGACATAGAGCACAGCGGCGACGGCCAGTAGCGCGTTCAGCTTTCGCCACCGCGCGTGGACCTCAGACCACGCGGCGACCGAGAAGATCGCCCAGCAGGGTGCGGTGAAGAGGAGATAGCTGGATTTGATCGGGTCGCCGTCACGCTGCGGGAAGCGGATCAGGGTCACGACGTAGGCCAGGAAGGCGGCGACGGCCACCAGTGCCAGCAAGCCGAGCCCCAGGTCGGTGGGAGCCCGTGAGCGGCGACGCGCGACACGAAAGGCAGCCGGGAGCGCGAGCAGAAAGAGACCCCCGAGCGCGAGCGCGTCTCCGAGAAAACCGAGCACGCTGAGGCTCGAGGCGGTCACGCGGTCGATGCGCGAGGGCGCGACCCAGTCGTGCAGGGCGCCGAACCAGTCGCTCCAGAGGTCGGCGTGCAACTTCGGGAGCAGCTGGTTTGTGAAGTCCGACCGGTAGGGGTGGAGGACGAGAGTTCGAAGCGGCGCAGAGACAAAGAACGAGGCCGGCTGGCGCGGAAGCATCTGGGCCGGCGCGAGCAACAGGTTCGACTGGAGCGGGTTGTGCCAACGATCGGTCGCATACCCCCACCAGGGGCCCCCGAGCAGCACGATCACCACCCCGGCTCGAAGCGCAAACCCGCCGGCCGCCCGCCCGCCGGTACCGAGTGCGAACGCCAGCAGGCAGACGGCGACGAGCGCGCCCGGCTGCCGGGTCAGGATCGCCGCGCCGCAGGCCGCGCCGAACCACCAGCCCGAGCGGGCCGGCCAGCCGAGCCTCGCGCCGCGTAAGGCGAGCAACATCGCGATCCCGCAGAGGAGCGCGAACGGCACCTCCGGATGAAAGAGGATGCTCATCCGGTAGACGACCGGGTAGGCGGCGAGGAAGGCGCCCGCCGCAACCACCCGGCGTCGGTTCCCCGGCCAGAGCTCGCGCGCGATCAACCCCGTGACCACGATCAGCCCGGCCCCGCATGCGACCGCGATCAGCTGTCCGGCTGTCCACGGCTCGCTCTTGGAGAGCATCACAGCCTCGTCCAGACCCCAGAGCCCCCCGAGCACGAGCGCCGCCAGCCCCAGCAGCCGCACGGATCGCCTGGCCGCCACCATCGCGCAGGCACCGGCGCTCACCAGCGCGAACCAGAGCGCGCGGTTCCACACGTCGGAGCGGAACTCGAACGCCATCGCCGGAAGCGCGTCAACGAGCTTCTCGGCGACAACCGCCGTGGCCTGGAAGAGCGGCGGCGAGGCGTACTCGTAGTTCACGGACTTGCCCGGTAACCGCCAGTGCGATCCGAGGAACGCCGCATACTTCACGTGCTCCCCCGCGTCGATTCCGCCGTCGTGACCGACTGTCGAGACTCCCTGCCACCCGAGCAGCCCCCAGCCAAACAGCGCGAGCACGATCCCCACTTGCAGCCGCGACCACCTCGGAGTAGGACCCACCCAGTGCACGCGCCCGATTATCACCGCGGCTCCCTCATGGCGGGGTCGGGACTCGGCGGCCGCTCGAGCCCTTCCGGCTCTCGGCTCTGCTCCTGAAGCGGATTGCGATAGAACTCGAGAGCGCTGTGGACAGGACTACCGCCGAGGCGGGCACCCCGGCGTCCGCGCGGTTTCCGTGGGCGCGACCCCGCCACGAGCGGCTGCTGCTCCTGCTGGTCGCGGTGGCCACCCTGACCGTCGTGCAGCCCCACGGGGCTCAAGACGTCTCGCGGATGTGCCTCACCCTTGCAGTCCCACACGCCCGTCTGTCGAACGACTCCTGCCTGGCCGGAAACGGCGACCTGGCATCCTTCGGGGGCCACTCCTATTCCGACAAGGCGCCGGGACTCTCGTTCCTCGCGATCCCGATCGCCGAAGCGGTGCGGCTCCCCCCGCCCACGGGCTGGGAAGGAGACGGCGCACTGCAGCTCTGGGCGGTTCGGATCTCGACCGGCGGGATCGCGCTGCTGGGCTGCGCCATGCTGCTCGGGCGTGTCGCGGAGGGATTGGCGTCCCGCTCGGGCGGCCCGGCGCTCGTCACGTTCGCCGCAGGCACCTTGATGTCGTCGCTTGCGGCTGCCAACTTTGACGAAGCCCCAGCGGCATTGCTCGGTTTCGCGGCTTTCCTGCTTGCCTGGCGCAGACGCCCGGTCGCGGCCGGGATCGTCGGCGGCGCCGCGATCCTCGTCGAGTACCAGGCAGCGCTGATCGTCGCCGTGATCGCGCTCTACGTCGCGTTCGGCGGCGTTCGCTCCGTCGGCCGCTACCTGCTCGGCCTGCTCCCGGGAGTGGCGCTCCTCGGCCTGTACGACTGGGCGGCATTCGGCTCACCGCTGCACCTCTCCTACCGCTACGTCTCCGTGCTCTTTGCAGCCCAGCAGTCGCAGGGATTCTTCGGCATCCACGCGCCGCGCTGGCACGCGATCCGCCTCGTGCTCGTCGGTGACCGCGGCCTCGTGGTCGACGCGCCGGTCCTGCTGCTCGCGCTCGCCGGACTCGCGATCCTCTGGCGACAAGGACTCCGGCGGGAGTCCGCTGTCTGCGCGATCGTGACGCTCAGCTTCCTCGTGCTCGAGTTCGGGTACTACGACCCCTACGGAGGCCATTCGCCCGGCCCGCGCTTCTTCATCCCGGCGCTGCCGTTCCTCGCGCTCGGGCTCGCGCCGGCGTTCGCGCGCTGGCGAACGGCTACCTCCCTGCTTGCTTTGTGCTCGGTCCTGGCATCGAGCGGGATCCTCCTAAGCTGGCCGGCTGCCGTCAACACACCGGGCCGCTACCACTGGAGCATCTGGCGGGAGCTCGCGCTCGTGCCAGTGCAGGGCGAGGCATCTGAAATCGCTCGCTGGGCGCCCGCGAACGTGCTCACCAAACTCGGGGTCGGCCCGCTCGGCGCTGAAGCAGCGGTGTTCGCGGCCTCGGTCGCCGCGCTCGGACTCGCGCTCTGGGCGGGACGGGCACGCGCGACGAGGGCGGGCGCATGATTCGATCGACCGACGCTCGTTCGCGCCTCGCTCGCCTCCTCGACGTGTCCGGGGCGCGCCTCCTCGCGCTGGTGGCGCTCATCGCCTATTTCGCGATCGTGGCTGCGCTCGGCGGCCATCAGCAGGGGTGGCGGCGAGTTGGCGTTCCAGTCGAGACGTACCGGTTCGCCGATCTGCGAAACCTCACCTCCTCCTGGGAATGCACGCGACGTGGGATCCCGGTGCTGCCTACGAACCCGTGCGACCTCGGGCACCGGCCTGCTGATTTCCCCCAGATCTGGCTGCTTGCATCGCGCCTCGGCCTGGGCCCCGGAGACACCTACGCTCTCGGGATCGCCCAGGGGGCGCTGTTCCTGATTGCTGCACTGCTCGTGCTGGGACGGGGTGAGAGCCTCAAGACGGGGGCGCTCTACGCACTCGTGCTCTGCTCGCCCGCGGTCATGCTCGGGGTGGAGCGTGAAAACCCAGACCTGATCCTCTTCCCGATCGTGCTGGCCGCGGTGCTCGCGGCCACGCGTTCGGCGCGCGGGGAGATCGTGGCTGGCGCGCTCGTTCTCTTCGCGGCGATCCTGAAGCTCTATCCGATCCTTGCCCTGGGTTTCCTCGTCCGGCGCGCTACCCGCGCAGCACTGCTCGCCGCATCTCTCGCGGCGGTCGTCTTCGCCGCGTACTGCCTGGCGACGCTCGGATACTTGCACCGGATGCTGGGGGCGATCCCGCCCTCGGACCACTTCTCCTATGGCGTGCGAAGGGCGAGCGAGTGGTTCGCGATCGCGACGTCGCCAGCCCTGCACGCGCTGGGATCGTTTCGCGGCTGGGATGTCGCGCTGGTCAGCGCCGCCGCTGCAGCCGGGTGGTTACTGAGCCGGAGCCGGCGCGGCCTCGGTTCCGGCTCGCCTGACCGGGCGGCCAGCCGCGACCTCGATCTCTTCTGGGTCGGTGCATGCATTTATGTGGGCTCGTATCCGATCTTCCGCAGCAACGACTACCGGCTGATCTTCTGCCTGCTCACGGTGCCGCAGCTCGCCCGCTGGGCACGGCAACGCGACTGGCTCGCTGCGGTCACGATCCTCGCCCTGCTCGTGATCACGTGGCTGGACGAGTGGACGGAGATGCCGGGTGTCAGGATCGTGCTCGACTGGTGGAACCGGACAACGTTGACCGACCACGGCACCTTTCCGCTGCCGATCGTGGTGATCGCACAATGGGTCGTCTGCACGACGTTCATCGCCTGGCTGCTCGCGACCGCGCCGTCCGTCCTCGAGTCGCGGCGCAGGCGGGCAGGGAAGGTATCGGGCTCGGCTCACGTCACTACGGTGGGGTGAGCGCCCTGGTCAGCTACCGAGGGCAACCTCGGCGGCCGTTGCTCGCCTGCGCCGGATCCGCGCCGCGCGCGGCGCGGTCGCGAAGAGCCAGACGACGAGCGCGAAACAGAGGACGAACTGCGAGATCGCCGAAAGGGGAAGCGTCTGTGGCTGCGGTCCGGTCGCGGTCCAGGAGCTCCAGCCGTTGAGAACCGAGCGGAGGCGCGACCATTCGAACGGGCCTGCGTCGAGCCAGATCGTCCCGAGCAGCGCGACGATCGTCAGGTATGCGAGCTTCGATCCGGCGGAGGCCCAGCGTGCGAGTTGAGGCACCGTCAGGAGCAGGAAGACGAGCCGATAGTCGTAGTTCCGCGTCAGGATGTAGGAGCCGATATAGACGCACGCGCCCGCCCAGAAGAGATCGAGGTCGCGCTCGGAGGCAGCCCCGCCGAGGGCGGGACGACTCCCTCGCAGGCGCCGAGCCGCGAACCAGGAGCTGACAGCGACTGCGAGAGCCAGGAGAACGTCCCATGAGGGCAGCGAGGCCGACTGGGCGCCGTTCCCCTCGAGGCCTGCGCTGAGCCATTCGGAGATGCGGCGCAAACCGTAGGAGTACTTGTCGGACCGCGGGAGGACCGCGTTGATCTCCTGCAGCTGGTGGCGGATCGCGAATGCGTATGCCGCGAAGGCCACGATCACAGCCCCGAGGCGAACGAGCGCCCGGCGCGAGCCGTGGCGGGCGAGAAACCCGACCGCCAGCACCGGGAAGATTTTCAGGATGCCCGCGAAGAGCACGAGTGCGGCGGAGACGGTCCGCCCCCTCTCCCCTCTCTGTGCGACGAGCACCGCCAGCACGATCAGGGCGAACATCATCAGGTCGATGTTTCCTCGCTCAACACCGAGCATCGCTGCGGGAGAGCACAGCGCAACCGAGTAGAGGACCGTCGTCCCGAGCCTCGCCCGGCCGGGGATGACCGCGACGGCCGCGATCAGATAGACGGCGAACAGGCTCCAGCCGAGTGCGATCGTGTCGCCCTGCCCGAGGCCGAGGTGCGACGGTAGGAGCAAGATCCCCGGGTAGTTGGCGGGTCGTTTGTCGGGGTCGCACGGGTTGGAAGGCAGGACCGACAGGTGCTGCCGCACGCGGTCCCTCGCCGAGGTGATGCTGCGCAGGTCGCCGAACTGGTACCGGAGCGGCCCGACGCCGAGCTTCCCCCATTGGCTGTGACCGCCGACGGCGACGAGGAGCCCGAAGTAACCGGCAACGACCCCGAGCACGGTCAGACGAGCCCGCTGCCGGCCGAGCGTCGGGAGAAGCCACGCAAGCCTTTCGCGCCGAACGCTGGCTTTGGCTTCCACCGCCGCCATCATGACGCTCCCGCAGGCCGGAGCTCAGCCCTCCGCCGGCCTCAGCGCGAAGACGACAAATGGACCGACCGGATACCGCGTATAGCCGTGCCGCGCGAGCTGCGGGACGATCGATATCGACCCGGCGGTACGCCGGAAGAAGACGAACCCGTGGGGTGCGGCAGCGACCTCGCGTTCATACGACCGGTAGCGAACGTTGGGATCGGAGGGCAGGACGGCTTGGCCGCGGCGGAAGGAGACCGAGTTGAATTGGTTCTCGACCGCCACGATCCGCTCCTGAGTCGCGAACGTGAGGCGGTAGGCGATCCAGTAGTCGGCATAGACTCGATCGAGGCCGAGCGAATCGAGTTTCGCGATCAGTGGGCTGAAGTTCCTGGGGGCATACGGGACCGGCTGGGGAATGTTGAACCACGTCTCCATCCTCGGCACGCTCACGATCGAGATTGCGGCGCCGAGCGCGAGCACAGCGATCGCGCGAGCACCGCGGTTCGCGACCTGGGCGAGCAGCAGCGCGATCACAGGCGTAACGACGACCGTGTACTGGGGCCAGTCGTTGATGAACGACGTTCGACGGTCGATCGCGTACAGGAACGGGAAGCAGGCAGCGACGAGGTACAGGAGCGAGGCGGTGCGATGTCTCGCCCGGATTCCGCCGTAGACGCCGAGCACGAGGAGCGCAGCGTAAACGAGTGTCATAACCGGAACGGAGGGGATCACAGGTTCCGACCCGAAGGGCGCGCGGAGGCCGAGCGTCATCGGCAGAATCGGTGAGGCGAGCAGCCGCAGGCTGTGGCCGTACGCGGCGAGGCTCGTATGGACGCTGAGCGATGCCCAGCCGTGTTCGGCGTTCCAGACGATCCAGGGAAGTGCGCCGAGGACCGCGAGCAGCGCCGCGATCCCGAGGTGCCGCAACGCGCGAGGCCGCTTCCAGATCGTCCAGGCGATCACCGGCACAGCAATCGGAACGATCTGCGAGGTCTGCCAGAACGCGAGTCCTAGCACCAAGCCAAACAGCCCCACCCGGAGCCGGTCGGGTCGCTCGAGAATGCGGAGCGCAAGCAGCAGGAGCAGGGCGCAGTAGAAGATGTCGGTGGCATAGAAGCTCTGCATCTGCGTGAGCTGGAAGAGGTTGAACGGCGGCCAGATCCAAATCAGACCACCGGCGACCGCGGCGGCCGGCTCCCCGATCGTCCTACGCCCGACCCGCCAGACAAGGAGCGCCGTGACGGCAGTGAGCGCGATCGGGACGACGCGCAAGGCGAGGTAGTTGCTCCCGGCGACCGCGAACACGGGCACGCTGAGCAGGACTTCCTGGGGGCCGCCGTAGGCCGAGCCCCAGAAGAAGGTCGTGAAGTCGCCGCGCATCGCGTGCAGGACCATGAGCCCGACAACCGACTCGTCGGAGTTGGGACGTCCGAGCACCGAGCGATAGATCCAGACGCGAAGCGCGACACCGGTGACGAGGACGGTCACGAAAGTGGCGCTCCACCACGTGAGCGTGGGAGCCCGCAGGCGGAGCCTCCGCAGGCGCACCGGGGTAGCCATCACCCCCCGAGTCCAGCTCCCGAGCCAGGAGGTCACGGCCAAGCCGCGTTCGAGCATGAGCCGACCCGGGTCATTCGCCGGGCCATTGTAGGCGGCGCACGGCCGACTTCAGGCTTGACCACGCAGCCGCTGCACCGAGCGGAGCCCGCGCTCTACTGTTCGTGACGTTCGGCGCCTGGCCTCGCCACGGCTCCTTCCTCCTCCAACGGTTTCGGAGCGACGTGGCGCGGCTATTGTTGCCTCCCGATGAGGATGCGTCGCACGGTCATGGCGGTGCTAGCGGTGGCGATCAGCTTCGCCGTGACGGTGCCCGCGGCGGGCGCCGGCGTCCAGCACTTCTTCTTCGCGCCCGGGACCACGACGAGCTGCGAGCTCGACTCCAGCATGCCGAAGATCGGCAGCGCCGCCTTCTGCCAGACCTATCCGCACGCCGAAAGCGCGACTCTGCGCCCGAACGGGAAACTGACCATCTGCCACGGCATCGCCTGCATCGGCAACCCGCCCGACCAGGTGCCGACGCTCGTCTACGGCGGCTCGTTGTCGGCGGGCCCGTTTCGGTGCTCCTCGCTGCAGAAGGGCGTGAAATGCGTCGTGACGAAAACCGGGCATGGATTCCTGATCAGCCCGACCAAGATCACGCGGGTCTGATGTCGGTTCATCTCGCCCAGGTCAACGTCGGCCGGCTCGCTGCGCCGCTCGATTCCGAGCAGCTGCGCCCGTTCGTCGAGCGCCTTCAGAGCGTGAACGCGCTCGCCGATGCGAGCCCCGGCTTCGTTTGGCGGCTGCAGACAGACGAGGGCGATGCGACCGCCTATCGTGTGTTCGACGACCCGGAGCTGATCGTCAACCTCTCGGTCTGGGAATCGCTCGACGCGCTTCGAGAGTTCGTCTACCTCCTACCGAGCCACGTGGAGGTGCTGCGCCGCCGGCGCGAGTTCTTCGTGCGCTCCCAAGAGGACACGGTGGCCCTCTGGTGGATACCCGCGGGGTCGATCCCGACCGTCGCGGAAGCCGAGCAACGGCTCACGCTGCTGCGCGCGCTCGGGCCCTCGCCGGAGGTCTTCACCTTCAAGCGCTTCTTCCTGCCGCCGTGCCAGCCTCCCGCCCCGGTCGACGACGACCGCACGCTCTGTCCGGCGCCGTAACAGGTACCGCTCGCCGACGGCACCGCATTTCGCCTCGTCTACGAGCGGGAGATCGATCCTGCGCTTGCACATCAGGGGCAGACGCTGCTCGGAGCTTGCTTCCCCGGATACCCGCCTCGCAGCTACTTCAAGCTGCCGCCGCAGCAGCGCTACACCGTCGATCGTTGTCGAGCTGTAGGGGGCGTGCGCGATCGCGCACGCCTTGGCCGGGGTGATCACTCGAGCTCGCCGAGAGCGAACTCGATCGCCTCGGCCGAGAAACCCTTCCCCGCCAGCCGCCGAGCTGTTTTTACGGTCGCCCCGGAAGCGTCCGCGATCGTTCGAGCGCGTTCGAGCTCGGGCGCGAGCTCGTCGAGCGCGGTCAAGACCTGCTCCTCGTCGAGGCCCTGCTGCTCGAGGTCGAACCGGATTGCCTCGTCTCCGTACCCGCGTGCCGCGAGCGACGCCGCTCGGCTGGCGGCGAAACGCTCGTCGTCGACGTAGCCGAGCCGCGACATCGTCTCCACAGCGTCGGCTCTGGCCTGCGGCGGGACGCCTCGACGCTCGAGCTGAGCCGCGAGGCCCGCGACCGAGCGGTCACGGTGGGAGAGCGCCTGTCCGGCCGCCTCGAGTGCCCGCACCCGGCGAAGGGCCCGGCCTAGCTCGCGCGTCCTCGAGCGGTCGAGCGCGAGCCCGACGCCTAACCCGGCAGCGACCACGGCTGCCGCGGGCAACGTCCGCCACGGCGCCCCGTCGAGCTCGACGCGCACACGGTCGGCTCGCTCGGGATGGAGCGCCGTCACCGTCGCCACTGTCGCGCAGACCTCGAGCTAGGCGGCCGCTGCGGCCCCGTTGACGCCGACCTCGACATCGACATCATCGATCGAGCTCACGTCGGTGGGCGTTAGGTGGTCGATCGGGGAAACCTCGTCGACTGGGGAAACCTCTGCCGGCTCGGGCTGCGCCTGCAGGCGGGCCGAGACGATTTGGCCCTCCGCCATCTGAGCCTGGATCGCGCGCAGGATCCCCTGGACGACGTCGGGATGCTCTTTCAGGAACGCCGCCGAGTTCTGACGACCCTGGCCGAGTCGTTCGTCGCCGAAGCTGAAGTAGGAGCCGGACTTCTGGACCGCTTTCCGCTCGATCGCCGCATCGAGAACCGAGCCCTCCCAGGGAATTCCCTCGCCGTAGATGATGTCGAACTCGGCCTGCTTGAACGGCGGCGAGACCTTGTTCTTCGCCACCTTGACGCGAACGCGGTTCCCGATCGCCTCGACGCCGTCCTTGAGCGTCTCGATCCGCCGGATGTCGAGCCGTACCGAGGCGTAGAACTTGAGCGCGCGGCCTCCCGGTGTGGTTTCGGGCGAACCGAACATCACGCCGATCTTCTCGCGCAGCTGGTTGGTGAAGATGCAGATCGTCTCGGTGCGGCTCAGCGTTCCGGTGAGCTTTCGCAGTGCTTGCGACATCAGCCGCGCCTGCAGGCCGACGTGCGAGTCGCCCATCTCGCCCTCGATCTCGGCCTTCGGCGTCAGCGCCGCGACCGAGTCGATCGCGACGACCGACACCGCGCCCGAGCGAATGAGGAGCTCGGTGATCTCGAGCGCCTGCTCGCCTGTGTCGGGCTGGGAGACGAGCAGCTCGTCGATGTTCACTCCGATGTTCTTCGCGTAGGTCGGGTCCATCGCGTGCTCTGCGTCGATGAACGCGCAGATGCCGCCGCGGCGCTGCGCCTCCGCGATCACGTGGTAGACGAGCGTCGTCTTGCCCGACGACTCCGGCCCGAAGATCTCGACGACCCGACCCCGCGGCAGACCGCCGATCCCCAGCGCGAGGTCGAGTGAAAGCGATCCGGTGGAGATCGCGCCGATTGAGACCTGCGGCTGGTCGCTCATCCTCATGACCGCGCCCTTGCCGAAGTTGCGCTCGATCTGGCCGAGTGCCGTATCCAAAGCCTGCTGGCGATCCACCTTCATCATCCTCCTAGCGGGACGGCCTCAAGGGCCTCGTAGACCGCGCCTCCTGGGCGCAGTCGGGAAATGAAAACAGCAGCATCGGACGGCGCGAGGTCAGCGAGCCCGGGAAGCTCCGGGCGGAGGTGCGGTCGCTCCCCGAATCGCAGCACCGTCACGTGCGGCAGCCATGGCCGTGCTTCGCGCTCATAGACCCCGAGTAGCTCGAGCGATTCGTGGAGCCGGCCGGCGAGCGCGGTGGCCCGCCCGCCCTCGTCCTCGAAGGTGAGCATGCCAACGTTGCGCGTCTCCCGGTAGCCACATACGCGAAGGCGAAGCGCTCCGGAGCCGGCAGCTGCATCGCGAAGCGCCCCGGCGATCGCGGGAACCTCCGAGACGGCGCGGAAGCCGAGGAACGCCAGGGTGAGGTGCAGGTTCTGCCGCGTGACCGCACGGCCACCGCGAAGCGCGGCGGCCTGCCACAGCGCAAGCCGTTCGAGCGTCTCGGGCGGCAGCCGGAGAGCGCAGAAGAGCCGAAGGCGTTCATAACCGGCCACGCTAGCGGGGAACGTGTGAACGGTCCGTCACAACTTTGTGCCGACTTCGTAGAGGAGATGGAGCGCCGCCACCGTCGCCCGCTGCCGCACCGTCTCGCGGTCTCCGGTGACGACGAAGTCGATCCCCTGCTCGCCCTCTGGCCATGCAACGCAGAGGTAGACGAGCCCCACCGGCTTCTCGGGTGAGCCTCCGCCCGGCCCGGCGATCCCCGTCACCGACACCGCAAGGTCCGCACCGAGCTGCTCCCGTGCGCCCCGCGCCATCGCGCCGGCGGTCTCAGCCGATACCGCGCCGTGCGCGCGCAACGTCTCGCTGGGAACACCGAGCTCGGCCTCCTTGAGCTCGTTCGAGTAGGCGACGACAGCGCCGAGGAAGACGTCGCTCGACCCGGGCACGGAGGTCAGCTGCGCCGCCACGAGCCCGCCGGTACACGACTCCGCCGTCGCGAGCGTCCACCCGCGCTCCCGGCACCGTGCGAGCACGAGCTTCTCGATCGACTCCTCCGTGCGCGAGTAGAGGAACTCCTCGATCGGGCCGACGAACGCGCCTTCGAGCGTCTCCGCGGCGGCCTCGGAGCCCGGATCGACGAACAGGTCGACGTGGATCTCCGAGTCGCGCGCGCAGATCGTCACCTCGACCCCGCCCCGCTCGCCCCCGGCGGCCGCGAGCGCCGCAGCCACCGACGACTCCCCCACCCCGTAGAACCTCAGCACGCGCCGCTTTGGTGGTCGGGCACGCGCGGCGAGACGGCGTAGCGGCTCGCTCTCGAGCGTCGCCTGCCAGAGCGGCTGGAGCTCCCTCGGCGGCCCCGGAAGCATCACCGCGACGCACCCGTCGAGCTCGAGCACGAGCCCGGGCGCGGTCCCGATCACGCCGACGACGATCGCGCCCTCCGGCACCGTCGCCTGCTTGCGGACGCCCTCCGAGAAATCGGCGTAGGGCCGCCGCATCCGCTCCGCGAACGACCGGGAGCGTCCGGCGATCTCCGCCTCGAGCGCCTGGTCGAGATGCAGCGGCCGTCCCGCGACCGCGGCCATCAGCTCGACCGACCGGTCGTCGTGCGTCGGCCCGAGGCCACCCGAGGTGATCAGCAGATCGCTGCGGAGGCCGTCGCGGAATGCCTGCTCGATGTCGCCGGGAAGGTCGCCGACGATACGCAGCTCGGCCGGCTCGATCCCGAGCGAGAGCAGCGAGGCGGCGAGATACGGTCCATTGCGGTCGGTGCGGTCGCCGCGCACGAGCTCTGAACCCGTGAGTACGATCGCGGCGCGCGGCCGGCTCAGTTCGGGTGCACCCCGCCGGGGGTGACGGTCAGCGTCACCGGCTTGAAACCGGAAAGCGGGAAGAGCTTCCCGCGGACGAGGATGCGGAGGTTTTCGGGGGAGCTCACCTCGAGCCAGAAGTACTTACCGTTGTTGAACGGCTCCGTCTGGCCCTTCTCGATCGTGCCGTTGTAGATCAGGCGGCCTGCCGGCCCGCCGCCGCGGTGAACCGCGACATACGAGGCCCCGCCGAGGGCCTGGATCTGGAGGTAGGCCTGCGCCGCCTTGGTGATCCTCTTCGGCGGCCTCACGACGGTGTGGTGGGTCGACCGTTTGCGAGGGCTCGAGCCCGGGCTCTGCCAGGCACTGATCACGACCAGCGTCACGATCCCGACCACCGCGACCGCGAGGAGGACGACGCTCGTCTCGAGGCGCCGCGTCCGTGGCTCCGGCTTGACCGTGGAGCGGCGCAGCCGCACCTCGGACTGCTCCCCGATCACGAAGCGGGAGTTGTACTCGTCGACGTAGAGCTGCCCGTCGAGCCCGAGGTACTCCGCGTAGGTGCGCAGGAAGCCCTTGACGTAGGTCTGTGAGGGAAGCTGCTCGAAGCGCTCGTCCTCGAGTGCGCGCAGGTACTTGACGCGGATCTTCGTCACCTGCTCGGCCTGGACGAACTCGATCGAGCGGCGGACGCGCGCTTCCTGGAGGCTGTTTCCGATCTCGAACAAGGCGAAATGATCGCACAGAACCCGCGGCCGCCCGGAGCGCGAGCCTACGACGCGGCGCGGAGCAGACCGTAGAAGCCGAGCGCGATCGCGCCCACAAGAGCCATGTACAGGCCGCTCCAGACGAGGATGCGGGCAAAACGGATCGTCTTTTCGCCCCTGCGCACGACGCTGCGCTCGAGGTTGAAGCGCGCCCGGCGGGCGGCGGAGATCCCGCACAGCCCGAACACGAACGCGGCTGGCACCGAGACGATCGCGGCCGGCAGGACCTTGACTGAGGCCAGAACGAACGTGAGCGCACCGCCGACAGGAAGCGCGGCCACCGCCAGCAACCCGAAACAGAGTGCCGCGAGGCGCGCGGACCTACTGCTTGACATAGGGACGGCCGTCCGCGGCGGGAGGTGTCGAACGGCCGATCATGCCGCCGACGGCGATTAGGGTCAGGACGTAGGGCAGAGCCTGGAAGAGCGCGCCCGAGCGGAGGATCGAGGAGGCCGAGTTGGTGGAGGCGGAGGGAACCGCTTCCGCGAGCGCCGTCGAGAATCCGAACAGGCAGGGGGCGCCGAAGCCGCCGAACGGCCGCCACTTGCCGAAGATCAGCCCTGCGAGCGCGATGAACTCTTGGCGTCCGGTCATCTCCTGGTTGAACGAGTCGGTGAAGCCGATCGACACGGTGGCGCCGTCCATCGCGGCAAGCATGCCCGAGATGCGACCGCCTCGTAGCGCGTGCAGCAGACAACCTCGATTTCGATCGTGTCCGCGACCCTCGGATGCTCGCTCGTGCCAAGAGAGCCGCACGGAGGCAAGCCTACGTGGCGACCTGAACGGCCTGGTAGCCGCGGATCACGAATGCCGGCACCCGTTCGGGCTCGGCAACGAGCTCGAGTCCCGGTGCCCGCTCGACGATCGTCCGCAGGCTCGCCTCGAGCTCGATACGCGCCAGCGGCGCGCCGATGCAGACGTGAACGCCACCCCCGAAGCCGATGTGCTCCGCGGCGTTCGATCGCCCGAGGTCGAGACGATCTGCGTCCACGAAGACCCGGGGGTCTCGGTTCGCCGAGCCGAAGAGCATCGAGATCACCTCGCCTCGCGGAATCGTCGTGCCCGCGATCTCGACGCCGTCCTCGACCACCCATCGCTCGAAGAGCTGCAGCGGCGGATCGAAGCGGATGAGCTCCTCGATCGCGGCCTGCGCGGTTACTTCACCCTCGATCAGCCGCCGCCACTCGGACGGGTTGTGGAGGAGCGCCGTCACGCCGTTTCCGAGCGTGTTGACGGTCGCCTCGTGCCCCGCGTTCAGGAGCACGACGACGGTCGAGACGATCTCGTCGTCCGACAGCCTGCTGCCGTCGACGCGCGCCTCGACAAGTCCGCTCACCATGTCGTCGCGCGGCGACCGGCGGCGCTCGGCGATCAGCTCGAGCACGTACCCCCGGAACTCGGCCGCGGCCTGCGTTGCCGACTCGGCCTGCGCCTCTGTCGTGTCGAACTCGTACATCTTCACGTGCCGGTGCGACCAGTCGAGCAGGTCTCGGTGGCGGTCGGTCGGAATGCCGAGGAGCTTGCAGATCAGCGTGATCGAGTACGGCTGCGCGAAGTCGTAGAGGAGGTCGAAGCGGCCGCGCTCGAGGCACGAATCGAGCAGCCTGCGCGCGAGCAGCTCCGACGGCTCGCGCATCGACTCGACCGCGCGCGGCGTGAACGCCGCCGCGACGAGCTTGCGGATGCGCGTGTGCTCCGGCGGCTCGACGAAGAGGAGGCTCCAGCGCTCGAGGTCCCAGAACGCCTGCCACTGCGGGTCGAGTGACTCCGCCTTGAACTCGGCCTCGGTGCCGACGTGCCGGAAGTTCCGGCCGAGCCGGCGGTCTCGCAGGGACGCGCGCACGTCCTCGTGGCGCGTGACGAGCCAGCGGTCGAGGCGCTCGTCGAAGTGGACCGGTGCCGCCTCGCGGAGCGCGGCGAGCGTCGGATAGGGGTCGGCGATGAACGCGAGGTCGCTCGGCTCGAAGAGAGGCGTCGTCGTCATCGCCCTCAGGCGTCGAACCGGATCGCCTGGCTATTGCTTGACATAGGGCTGGCCATCGGCTTTCGGCGGAACTGAGCGCCCGATGACGCCCGCGACCGCGATCAGGGTCAGCACGTAGGGAAGTGCCTGGAAGAGCGTGGCGGCCGAGCTCGAGTAGACGGGCAGCCGGAAGGCGAGCGCGGTCGAGAAGCCGAAGAGGAGCGCCGCGCCCCACGCGCCGAACGGCCGCCAGTTGCCGAAGATCATCGCCGCGAGCGCGATGAAGCCCCGACCCTCCGTCATGTTCTCGGTGAAGCCGCTTCCATTACCGAACGAAAGGAACGCGCCGCCGAGCGCGGCCAGCATCCCGGAGACGACAACCGCCGCGTAGCGCACCGCGTACACGTTGATCCCGACCGTGTCGGCGGCGCGGGGATGCTCGCCGCACGCCCGGATACGGAGGCCGATCGGAGTCTTGAAGAGGACGAAGTAGGAGAGCGGCACGAACGCGATCCCGACCCAGATGAGCAGGTTCAGATCGCCGATCGCAGGCCCCAGATACGCCATGTGGTCGATGCCCGGAATGGCCACGTTCGGGACGGTCGAGACGCCGGCGGGGATGTTCTGGTTCCCATAGAGCTGCTCGAAGAAGTACCCGGTCACGCCGAGCGCGAGGAAGTTGATCGCCATCCCGCTCACGATCTGGTTCGCCCGCAGGTGGATCGACCAGAAGGCGTGCAGGAGCCCGAACAGGCCGCCCGCGAGCATCGCGGCGAGAATGCCGACGACCCAGCTGCCGCCCTTGTCGGCGCCGTAGATGCCCCAGAAGGCGCCCATCAGCATCATCCCCTCGAGCCCGACGTTCACGACGCCGCTCCGCTCTGAGACCATGCCGCCGAGCGCGCCGAAGGTGAGCGGGGTGGCGAACACGAACACCTGCCCGATCAGGTCGGCTGCGAAGACGACATGGAGGTTCCCGGAGCTCGATCGGGTCGACAGGTAGCCGAGGCCGAGGCCGATGACGCCCGATGCGATCGCGCCCCAGCCGGCGCGGCGCGTCCCGCGCGTGAGCGCCCACAGGCCCGCCGCGATCGCGAGCATCCCGATCACGATCGGCACGAGCGGCGAGCGCGCCGTGAACGGCGGGATCGCACTCCAGAACGCGACGACCCCGAGGATGCTGCCCGCGACGGCGACCGCCTTCGGCCGGAGCGCCCAGTGCGTCTCGGGGAGCGGCTGCACGTGGTTCGTCAAGTTGCAGCCGTCTCGGATCTTTGTCGCAGCTTCAGCTTCCGCCGCGCGTTCCAGAGGTAGAGGATGAAGAGGTCGGCTCCCACGAAGAGCACGATCAGCCCCTGGATCATCGAGGTCAGGTTGCCGGCGAGGCTCGGGTCGAAGACGTTCGGGTCGAGCCCGCGCGTCGTGCC
>DATKRX010000116.1:0-3206 GCA_035531915.1 Gaiellaceae bacterium
AGCGACGACTCGCGCTTCGTGACCGGCCGCTCGCTGGTCGCGACCGAATGGAACAAGGAGCGCGGGATCGTTCTCTGCCCCTGCTCGATCTGCACGACCCCGAATGCGCGCCTGGCGGTCGAATGGCGCGGCGTCACCGCGCTGTAGCGCCCGGCTAGGTCACGCCCCAGGCGGTGTCCGTGCCGGGGAAGCCCGGAGCGGCCTCGGGCGCGCCGCGCTTGTAGACCATGAACGTCCGCTTGAACTCGATCACGACCTCGCGCCGCTGGTTGATCCCCCGGCAGCGCATCGAGACGATGCCGACGCTCGGGTTCGACCGCGACTCCCGCTTGTCGAGGATCTCGCTCTCAGCCCAGAGCGTGTCGCCGACAAAGACGGGCTTGGGCAGGTTGATCTCTGTCCAGGCGAGGTTCGCGGCCGCGTTCTCGCTCGTGTCCGGGACGGTCATGCCGGTCACGAGCGCCAGGGTGAAAGTGCTGTTGACAAGCAGGCGCCCGAACTGCGTCCTCTCCGCGTACGGCACGTTGAAGTGGGTCTGGTTCGTGTTCATCGTCAGGCACGTGAACCAGATGTTGTCCGCCTCGGTGACGGTGCGGCCGAGCCGACTCTTGAAGACGTCGCCGACATCGAAGTCCTCGTAGAACCGTCCCCGCCAATCCTTGGGTGCAGCCCCGCCGGCTGTCATGCCCGCCCGCTCTCATCGACGATACGCTGCGCGCGGGCGACGACCGGCGCGTCGACGAGCGCGCCGTCGAGCGCGACCGCGCCCCGGCCGGCTTCCTCGCCGGCCTGCGCGACCTCGATCACCCTACGGGCCCACTCGATCTCATCGGGGCGCGGGGCGAAGACACGGTTGACCACCGGCACCTGCGCGGGATGGATGCACGCCTTGCCGCGCAGCCCGAACCTGCGCGCCCGCTCGGCCTGCTTGGCGAGCCCCTCGTCGTCCCGGAACTCGAGGTGAACGGCGTCGAACGGGGGACGGATGCCGGCCGCGGCCGAGTCGATCACGAGCTTCGGCCGGACGTAGTCGAGGAGCTCGAGCCTGTCGCCGTCGGGCTCCAGGCCGAGCTCGGCACCGAGGTCGACAGCGCCGAGGAGCAGCGCCAGGACGTTCGGGCTCGACGCGATCTCGTAGGCGAACCGGACGCCTGCCGCGGTCTCGACGATCGCGATCACCGGCAGCCCAGCGGAGGCGAGTGCGGCGACTCCACTCGGGGTGGCCTTCGGCAGCACGACGCCGTCCAGGTCGAGGCGAGCCAGGAGGCTCACATCGTCGTCGAACCAGGGCGTCTCGGCGCCGTTGACGCGGACGAGGCGCGCGCACCCGTCGCCCGGGTCGCCGAAGGCGCGCCGGACGCTGTCGCGGGCGGCAGCCTTCTCGGCTTGGACGACCGAGTCCTCGAGGTCGGCGACAACCGCGTCCGCCTCGCTCCGAAGCGTCCGCTCGAGCTTCTCCTCGTCGCTCCCCGGCGCGAACAGCACCGAGCGGAGCCAGGGGAGATCGGCCGACACGGTTCGTGTTATATGTCAGAACTTGGGTCAACGCGCGGGAGAGTCTGTGGTTCGGCTTGGGTCGTCGAGGCCGCGGCAGGGATGACGCTGCCGCTCGCCGGCATCCGCGTGCTCGCGGTCGAGCAGTTCGGGGCCGGCCCGTGGGCGACCCTTCAGCTCGCCGACCTCGGCGCCGAGGTGATCAAGATCGAGGATCCGTCCGCCGGCGGCGACGTCGGCCGCTACGTCCCGCCCTTCCAGGAGGGCGAGGACTCGCTCTTCTTTGAGACGTTCAACCGGAACAAGCGCAGCGTCTCCCTCGACCTTCGCCACTCTCGCGGCCACGAGGTGTTCCTCGACCTCGTCGCGGCCGCGGACGTCGTCTTCTCGAACCTCCGCGGCGACCAGCCCCGCCGCCTGGGACTCACCCACGAGCAGCTCCGCGACGTGAACCCGCGCATCGTCTGCTGCTCGCTCTCGGGCTTCGGCATGACCGGCCCTCGGGCCGCCGAAGGCGGCTACGACTACATGATGCAGGGCCTCGCGGGCTGGATGAGCCTGACGGGCGGCCCCGACGAGCCGCCAACAAAGAGCGGGCTCTCGCTCGTCGACCTCTCCGGCGGCTACGTCGCCGCGATCGCGATCCTCGCCGGGCTACTGCAGGCCGGCCGCGACGGCGCCGGCTGCGACTGCGACATCTCGCTCTTCGAGACGGCGCTGGCCGAGCTGATGTACGTCGGCACCTGGGCGGCGACGAAGGGCTACGTGCCGGAGCGGCAACGGAACTCGGCGCACCCGTCGATCATCCCGTTCCAGAACTTCCGCACCGCGGACAGCTGGATCGTCGTCGCCTGCCCGAAGCAGAAGTTCTGGGAGCTCCTCTGCGACGTCCTCGGACGGCCGGAGCTCGTCTCTGACCCTCGCTTCCTGGGCTTCGCCGCCCGCGACGCGCACCGCCAGGAGCTGCTGGCGATCCTCGACCAGGCGTTCGCCCGCCGGTCGACGGCCGAGTGGCTCGAGGCTCTCGCCGCGAGCGGCGTCCCGAGCGCGCCGGTGAACGACGTCACCGAGGCGTTCCTCGATCCGCAGGTGGAGGCGCGAGGCGGGATCGTCGAGATCGAGCATCCCCGGCTCGGGACCGTCCGCCAGGTCGCGACCCCGCTCCGAGTCGGCGAGGAGAGCAAGCCGCTCCGCCCCGCACCGGCGCGCGGCGAGGACACGGCCGAAGTCCTCGTAACCCTCTGCGGCTACTCGCGCGACCGGATCGACGAGCTCGAGGCGTCCGGCGTCTTCGGCGCCGCGGTCGGTGCGAGCTCACGATGATCGAGGAGAGAAACCTAGTCGTCGAGCTGCGCGACGGAGTCACGCTCTCCGTGGACGTCTTCCGCCCCGACGGCGGGCAGAACGTCCCGGGCCTCCTCGCAATGTCGCCCTACGGCAAGAACGCGCAGTCGCTTGCGGTCCCGCCGCAGCCGTTCGGCTTCTCCCCGCGCAACCGCTCGTCGGTCTACAACCGCGGCATCGAGGCGGGCGATCCGGTCTACCTGACCGAGCACGGCTACGCGCATGTGATCCCCGACCTGCGCGGGATCGGGGAGTCCGGCGGCGCCTACCGTGGCTGGTGCTCGCCGCAGGAGGCCGAGGACGGCTACGACCTCGTCGAATGGATCGCCGCCCAGCCCTGGTGCGACGGCAACGTCGGCATGGTCGGT
>DATKRX010000117.1:0-11415 GCA_035531915.1 Gaiellaceae bacterium
ACGCCACGAAGCCGCCCGCCTGCTTCTTCCCGAGCACTGGCGATCCGACCCCCGAACCGAGGCTCAAACCATCAATGATCTCTGGGTCAGCGTGATCGTCCGAGCAAGCGAGCCGCAAGAAGCGGTGAACTGCTCGTCTACCGGATCGCTGACTTTCGGAGGCGACGAACGCTAGTCCTGCGGCGTGACCCTCTGACACTGTCGCCGCCGCATGGAAGATCGATGACGCACGTACTCGTGTGCCGGCGGGGAACACGACCTCCACGCCTGGCCGCAGAAACAGCAGAGGTCGGATGTCTGCCCACTAACGGTGCGCACGGGCATCGACATCGTCCTGCCATCGGGCAGGCGGATATTGAGGCCGCCGGAACGTTCACCTGGGGGACGAACTCGTCGCTCGGCCAGGAATATTCCCCGAGAGCGTATCGTCGCCTCCACTGCGGAGTGGCGGATTGATGCAGCGCTGAGAGCGTCGTTTCGAGGCTTGTCCGCCAAGCGGTGCGCAACGGGGGGTCCCGTCGATTGCGCGAGCCGCGGCGGCTGGCTGCCCGGCTCGGTGGGCCGACTAGAACTGTCGGGCGCGACTCCTGTAGTCGAGCTGGTACGGCGTCAGCGGCTTCGGCTCAGGCTGCACCCAGCCGGGATGGAACTTCTTCCGGTGCTCCGCTGCGGAGGCCTTCATCTTTCCGGGTGACGAGACGCTCCACGACGTGCCGCACCCCTCGATCTCGCACTTCAAGAGAACGGCTGCCATGTCTCTCTCACGGTAGCTGACCGACACCACGAGCACGGGCTCGCACGGACCTCTCGTCTCCTGAAGTCCAGCCGCTCGCATCAACACGGCGGCGTTCGGCTCGACGCCCGGCTCGATCGACACCCGCTAGCGCTCGGTAGCCCCCGTAGGAAGGCAGTGGAGTAGTAGGGTCGGTCCCGTCAACATCACCGTTTGGTGAGGGGAGGAGAAGGTCGTGGCGAGCTACGTTGTGCTCTTCAACTGGACTGACCAGGGGATCAAGAGCTTCAAGGACTCCCCGAGCCGCGTCGAGGACGCAACCAAGGAGCTGGAGAAGGACGACGTGAAGATCAAGTCGATCTACTGGACGATCGGCCCGCACGATCTGGTCGCGATCATCAAGGCACCGAGCGACGAGAAGCTGACGAGCGCTCTCCTGAGGCTCGGCGCGCAAGGCAACATCCGCACGACGACGATGCGCGCCTTCAACCGCGACGAGTTCGACCAGCTGATCTAGAACGGTTGCGGCCGGGCCGCGAACCTCTCGCGGCCCCGCACACCCAAGGTCAGGGCTGGGCGAGCCCAGACGAAGAACAACTGGCAAGAGAGCGCGAGCTATCGGAACAGCGGCCTTCCCTACCCAGCGCTGGAGCGTCAACGACCAGGCGTCGAACGAACGGCGGACACTGGTGGGAGAGGCGGGAATACCGACGGCACTTCAATAGTTGAAGCTACTATCGAAGTCGTAGCTACCGGAAGGGTGATCGCATCGTGAGCTCCTTGCTCCTAGTCCCGCTCGACGACCTCGTCGTCTTCCCGAACATGAACGTCACGATCGCCGTCGATGTCGGCGACGAGGAGCGTGTGCTGCTCGTCCCCCGCCACGAGGGCGCCTACGCGAAGGTCGGCACGGTCGCCGAGGTCGGGGAGCGTGTCCGCATGCCCGGCGGCGGCCGGGCGGTCAGTCTCGCCGGCCTCCACCGCGCCGAGCTCGGCGCCGCGCACACAGACAACGAGGGCAACCTCCGGGTCGAGATCGTCGAGCGGCCCGACGAGGAGCCGCCCGGCGTCAAGACACGTGAGCTCGAGACCGAGTACCGCGCGACGGTCGAAGAGATCCTCGAGCTGCGCGGCGACGACGGCCGCATCTCCTCGTTCGTCCGCGCGATCCGTGAGACCGGCGCCCTCGCCGACACGGTCGCCTACGCACCCGAGGTCAGCTTCGACCAGAAGATCGAGCTGCTCGAGGCGATCGACGTGGTCGAGCGGCTGAAGCTGGCTCTCCGGCTTCAGCGCGAGCGTCTCGCCGAGCTCCAGGTGCGCCGCCGCATCCGCGACGACGTCGAGGAGGGCGCGGCCAAGCAGCAGCGCGAGTACGTCCTGCGTAAGCAGCTCGAGTCGATCCGCAAGGAGCTCGGCGAGGACGACGCCTCGGTCAGCGAGGACTACCGCACGAAGATCGCAGAGTCCGAGATGCCCGACGCCGTCCGCGAGCAGGCCGAGCGCGAAGCCGCGCGGCTCGAGCGGATCGGCGACTCGACCGGCGAGTCCTCGATGATCCGCACCTACCTCGACTGGCTGCTCGCGATCCCCTGGGGGAACCGCTCCGAGGAACGGCTCGACCCCACCCATGCGCGGGAGGTGCTCGACTCGGACCACGCCGGTCTCGAAGACGTGAAGGACCGAATCGTCGAATACCTCGCCGTTCGCAAGCTCCGTCAGGAGCGCGGCATCGTCGACGACAAGCGGTCGGGGGCGATCATGACTCTGATCGGCCCGCCCGGCACCGGCAAGACGTCGGTCGGCGAGTCGATCGCCCGCGCGCTCAACCGCGAGTTCGTGCGCATGTCGCTCGGCGGCATCCGCGACGAGGCCGAGATCCGCGGCCACCGCCGCACCTACATCGGCGCGCTCCCGGGTCGGCTCGTGCGCGCGCTCCGCGACGCGGGGACGATGAACCCGGTGATCCTCCTCGACGAGGTCGACAAGGTCGGCGCCGACTGGCGCGGCGACCCGTCAGCCGCCTTGCTCGAGGTGCTCGACCCGGCACAGAACCACTCGTTCCGCGACCACTACCTTGACGTCGAGCTCGACCTCTCCGAGGTCATCTTCATCGCGACCGGGAACGTCGTCGAGACGATCCCCGGCCCGCTGCTCGACCGGATGGAAGTGATCCGGTTCGACGGCTACACGACCGACGAGAAGGTCGCGATCGCCCGCGGCTACCTCTGGCCGCGCCAGCGCGACCGCGCAGGCCTGCTCGAGGACGAGGTCACGACCGACGATGCGGCGCTCCAGCTCGTCGTCTCCCAGTACACCCGCGAGGCCGGCGTCCGCCAGCTCGAGCGCGAGCTCGGCAAGCTTCTGCGCAAGACGGCGACGAAGCTCGCCACCGGCAAGGTGACAGCTCCGATCGAGATCGGCGAGCCCGCCCTCCGTGACGCGCTCGGCAAGCAGCGCTTCTTCCAGGAGGCGGCGGAGCGAACGGCGGTGGCCGGAGTGGCCACGGGTCTTGCGGTCACCGGCACGGGCGGCGATGTCCTTTTCGTCGAGGCCACGCGTATGCAGGGAAGCGAAGGCCTCGTCCTCACGGGCCAACTCGGCGACGTGATGAAGGAGTCGGCGCGCATCGCGCTCACCTATGTCCACTCGCACGCCAGTGAGCTCGGCCTCGACGAGGATGCGTTCGAGAACACGAGCTTCCACGTGCACGTCCCGGCGGGCGCGATCCCGAAGGACGGGCCGAGCGCGGGGATCACGATGACGACCGCGCTCGCCTCGCTTCTGACCGGCCGGCCTGTCAAGCACACGGTCGGGATGACCGGGGAGGTCACGCTCCAGGGCCGGGTGCTCCCGATCGGCGGCCTCAAGCAGAAAGCGCTCGCCGCGCACGCGGCAGGGTTGACCGACGTGATCATCCCGGAGCGCAACCGCGCCGACATCGACGACATCCCGGAGGACGTCCGCCGGGAGCTCACCTTCCACCCGGTGATGACGCTCAGCGAGGTGCTCGAGCTCGCGCTGGAGCGGACGCTCCATGCGGTGTCGTAGCTGCTCTCCGCTGCCCGAGGAGGTTCGCCGTGTGGCGGACCTCCTCGAGCGTCGCTGGACGGTGTCGATCCTCGTCGCCTCCCAGGAGGGCGCGCTCCGCTTCAACGAGTTCCTGCAGATGCTCGGCTCGGTGCCGCCCGCGACGCTCGCGAGCCGCCTGTCGGATCTCGAGGGCGCGGGAGTGCTCGAGCGGGACGTCGTCGACGCTCGGCCGCCGCGGGTCGAGTATCACCTCACCGCGCGCGGCCGCCGGCTCGGAACAGTAATCATCGCGCTGCAGCATTACGCCCTCACCGAGTAGTTCGGGCGGGTAGAGCCCGGCAGCGCGAGCGGCAGCGGGACGCGGGTCGGATCCTCCGCCGGCCCGAGCAAGGCGCGAGACCGCCCACAGGCTGCGAACGAGCCAGCACCGACTCGGCGGGCGCCTGTCACGAGCGTCGAGGCCGGGGCCGAGCGGGCGGAGGTCGCGGCCCTGGACGATCCCTGTGCGGGCGATCGCTCCTCGGTGGCGAGCATGCGCTGAGCGGGAGGTCGCCTCAGGCCGACTGCAGGCGTTATCGTCTGATCATGGCTGTCGTCGCCGCACACGCCGAGCGGCTCCTGATCGGCGGGGAGTGGGTCGAGGCTCGGGTGGGCGGGCATTTCGATGTGACCGACCCCGCGACCGGCGAGATCGTCGGCTCGGTGCCAAACGCCGGACGTGCCGACGTCGAGGCGGCGATCGATGCCGCGGCGGCGGCGCTCGAGCCATGGAAGTCGCTGGCTGCGATCGAGCGCGCCCGTGTCCTGCGGCGCTCGGCCGATCTTCTGCGAGAGCGGAAGGACTCAATCGCGGCCGTGATGACCGCCGAGCAGGGAAAACCGCTCGCGGAGGCAGCCGGCGAGATCGAGTACGCGGCGAGCTTCTTCGAGTGGTTCGCAGGCGAGGCCGAGCGCGTCTACGGCCAGATCGTGCCGGCCCAGAACCCGCGCAACCGTGTGCTCGTGCTGCGCCAGCCCGTCGGCGTGGTCGCAGCGATCACGCCGTGGAACTTCCCGGCCGCGATGATGACGCGCAAGCTCGGGCCCGCGATGGCGGCGGGCTGCACGAGCATCGTCAAGCCGGCGAGCGCGACGCCGCTCACCGCCGCGCTCGTCTTGCGCACGATCGAGGACGCCGGCGCGCCGCCGGGCGTCGTCAATCTGATCACCTCACGCGACTCGGGGATGGTCGCGGATGTGCTCTTCTCCGACCGCCGCGTCCGCAAGGTCTCGTTCACCGGCTCGACCGAGGTCGGCAAGGAGCTTATTCGCCTCTCGGCGGGTCAGGTGAAGCGGCTCTCGCTCGAGCTCGGTGGGCACGCCCCCTACATCATCTTCGACGACGCGCCGCTCGAGGAGGCTGTCGACGGCCTGATCGCCTCCAAGTTCCGCAACGCAGGCCAGACCTGCGTCTGCGCGAACCGCGCGTTCGTGCAGCGCGGCGTCTACGACGAGGCCGTACGGATGCTGACCGAGAAGGTGAGCCGCATGCAGGTCGGCCCGGGCGACCGCGCCGGCGTGACGATTGGGCCGTTGATCGACGCGAAGGCGCTCGAGAAGGTCGAGGAACACGTCGCCGACGCGGTCGGGCACGGCGCACGGCTTCTCACCGGCGGCGAGCGGCTCACCGAGAACGGGCTCGGAAACGGTGCGTTCTATGCCCCGACGGTGCTCGCCGACATCACCCCCGCGATGCTGATCTCGCACGAGGAGACGTTCGGGCCGGTCGCGGGGCTGGCGCCGTTCGAGACCGAGGAGGAGGCGATCCGGCTCGCGAACGACACCGTCTTCGGGCTCGCCGCCTATTTCCACACGCGCGACTACGCGCGCCTCTACCGCGTCGCCGAGCGGCTCGAGTACGGGATCGTCGGCGCCAACTCGGGGATGATCTCGAGCGCGAGCGTCCCCTTCGGCGGGGTCAAGGAATCCGGCTACGGCCGCGAGGGGGGCGACTTCGGGATCGACGAGTACCTCGACGTGAAGTACGTGCTCGTCGCCGGGGTGGAGTGACCCGGCACACGATCTCGGGGATCGAGACCGATGCGCTCTACTCGGCCGAGAGCGTCGAGGTCGACTACCTGCGCGACCTGGGCGATCCCGGCGAGTTCCCGTTCACGCGGGGGATTCACGCGAGCATGTACCGCGGCCGGCTCTGGACGATGCGGCAGTTCGCCGGGTTCGGGACGGCCGAGGAGACCAACGAGCGGTTCCGCTACCTGCTCGGGCAGGGCCAGACCGGGCTCTCGACCGCCTTCGACATGCCGACCCTGATGGGGCTCGACTCGGACCACCCGCGTTCGCTCGGCGAGGTCGGGCTCGAGGGATGCGCGATCGACTCGCTCGCCGACATGCGCACGCTGTTTGCCGGCATCCCGCTCGGCGAGGTCTCGACGTCGATGACGATCAACGCGCCGGCGGCGATCCTGCTCGCGTTCTACGTCTGCGTGGCCGAGGAGCAGGGCGTCGCGCGGGACCGTCTCCGCGGGACGGTACAGACGGACATCCTCAAGGAGTACATCGCCCAGAAGGAGTACATCTTCCCGCCGGCCGAGTCGATGCGCCTGGTCACCGACATGATCGAGTGGTGCGCCGCGGAGCTGCCGCTGATCCATCCCGTCTCGATCTCCGGCTACCACATCCGCGAGGCCGGCTCGACCGCCGCCCAGGAGCTGGCGTTCACGCTCGCCGACGGGTTCACCTATGTCGACTGGGCGCTCGAGCGCGGTCTCGCGATCGACGACTTCGCGCCCCGCCTCTCGTTCTTCTTCAACGCGCACCTCGACTTCTTCGAGGAGATCGCGAAGTACCGGGCTGCGCGGCGCATCTGGGCGCGCGAGCTCCGCGGCCGCTACGGCGCACGCGACCCCCGCTCGTGGAAGATGCGCTTTCACGCGCAGACCGCCGGCGTGTCGCTGACCGCGCAGCAGCCCGAGGTGAACATCGTCCGCACGGCGATCGAAGCGCTCGCGGCGGTGCTCGGCGGCACGCAGTCGCTGCACACGAACTCCTACGACGAGGCGCTCGCGCTGCCGACGGAGGACGCCGTGCGACTCGCCCTGCGGACGCAGCAGGTGATCGCGCACGAGACGGGCGTCACGGGCACCGCCGATCCGGTGGGCGGCTCCTACTACGTCGAGCACCTGACCAACGAGCTCGAACGCCAGGCCTACGACTACTTCGGCCGGATCGATGCCCTCGGCGGGGTCGTGGCGGCGATCGAGCAGAACTTCTTCCAGTCCGAGATCGCCGAGGCCTCTTTCCGTTTCCAGGCCGAGGTCGAGCGTGGCGAGCGCATCGTGGTCGGCGTCAACGAGTTCGTCGACGTGGACGCCGCGCAGCCGCCACTCCATCGCTCCGAGCCGGGCCTGGAGCGAAAACAGGTCGACCGCGTCCAAGCGCACCGAGCCGGCCGCGAGCCGGCAGCGGTCGAGCGCTCCCTGGCTGGCCTGAAAACCGACGCGGCAGCCCCCGGCCGCAACCTTCTGCCGCCGATCATCGAGGCTGCCAGGGCGGGCGTCACGGTCGGCGAGATGTGCGATGCGTTCCGCGCGGTGTGGGGCAGCTGGCGCGAGACGCCCGTTTTCTGACGGGCGGCTACCCGAAGCGGAGGAGCAACGGCATGTCGTGCGCGTAGTCGGCTTCCTTGAAGCCGCTCACGTAGAGGACGTGGGCCCGGTCGTCTGGGCTGTAGGCCATCAGGAAGCTCGAATGGGCGAGTGTGTAGGCGGCGCTCGGTGATTTCTGGGCCGGCGGGGCGACGGGGACGCCCGCGTCGCGCTCGACCGCGGCGATCTGCGCCTCGCTCCCGGTCAGCCCGACGAACGAGCTGCTGTAGTGATTCAACCAACGGCGGATCACCGGCCCGGTGTCGCGGGCGGGGTCGACGGTCACGAACACGACAGCGATGCTCCGGCGCACGGCCACCGGCTGCGCGTGGATCGCGGCAGCGAGGGAGCTCATCGTGGCCGGGCACACGTCCGGGCAGTGCGTGTAGCCGAAGAACAGATAGGTGAGCTTGCCGCGCGTCGCGGGGCCGAAGCTGAAGGCGTGCCCCGCGCTGTTCGTGAGCGTAAACGCCGGCTTCGGCGGCAGCGGCGTGGGAATCATGCCGTGCAGCCCCGAATCGGACGAACCTGCCGCAGCGGCCGGAGCCGTTGCGGCACCGGTCCCGGAGGGGCCCGACCCGCAGCCCGCGAACGCGGCAGCGGCGCAGACGATCAGGAGAACGCCCGCCCCGCGAGCGGCAGCACCTCTGCGTTCACTCACGCCTCGAGCCTCCTGCAGGCGTTTCGCGCTCGGGGCCGGCTCAGCCGCAATGCCCTCACCGAAGCTCCTTCCCACTCTCCGTGTGCCCGACATCAAGAGCCGTCGCCCGGCGACGGCCGGCCTAGCCTACACCGGAGCTGGATCTCCCAACGGCGCACGCCCGCAGCAGCCCGGATCCGCTCGGCTCGGGTACAGAGCCGCGCTCGCAGTCGAGCGTGACCGCTGTGACGGCCACCGGGCTTACCGTCCGCGCCCGGCGCCGAATCCGCCGCTCCCGAGCTCGGCGAGCGTCGCGGGTGCCCGGGTCGGGAGCAAGAGCCTTGCCGCTGTCCGAGTTGAAGTGGCGAAGCGAGCGCTCTAACGCCGAACGCCGAAGTCGGTTGTGATCACCGTCACGCCGAGGCCGGCGTAGGTTCCGGCGGCATCCGGGGAGCTCGCGGCCGCGATCCCGATCTGGCGCCAGGTGGGGTCGAGGATGTTGGCGCGGTGCTCGGGACTCGCCATCCACGCCTTGAACGCGCCGGTCGCGCTGGTCGGCCCAGACGACCAGTAGAGGTTCTCGCCGACCGACCAGTAGCCGAAGCGGCCCGCGGGGTAGTAGGCCTCGATCCGCTTCCAAAACGGCGAGCCGTTCGAGGAGTTGTGGGCGAAGTAACCGTTTGCGAGCATCTCGCTCGAGTGCGTCTGCGCCGCCAGCTCGAGGCCGCCGCTCAGGCTGAGCGGCTTCAACCCGTGCTGTGTACGGATCTGGTTGAGCTCGTCGAACACGCCGAGATCGAGAGTCGTCGATGCGCTCCGGGCACTCGCGGCGCCCATCCCGCCCGCGAGCGCCGAACCGAGCAGGAATGCCGCCAGGAGGGCAAGCGCAACAGCCAGTGCGAAAGTCGCACGAACACCCCGGGGCATGCGATCGATATCGGGCTCACGAAGGGGCCGGCTGATCGCTCGATCGGGTGATCCAAGCGCCTGTCTCGAACGGAGGCGGGCGGCGGATCGGCCAGATTAAAAGGGTTCACCGAGCCGGTGGCGTTTTCGTCCACCGCTTCCACTGACCTTTCGCCCTCCGGCCTTGCGGCCTTCCGCGTAGTGCCCTCAGAAGCGGCTTCGACCTACTCGCGCTCCGTGCTCGGTGCAGGCGGCACACTAGCCGCGAGAGGTGTGTCCGCCAAGAGCAGGTGCGACGGAATTCGTGCTCCGAGCGGAGAAATGCTCGAGGAGCGGCCTCAGAAGCCGTACAGCGAGCCGCCGCCGTTGCCGTTGCCGGGGCCGCCGTTGCCGTTGCCGGGGCCGCCGTTCCCGTAGCCGGGGCCGCCGTTCCCGTAGCCCGGGCCACTCGCCGGCGCGCTGCTCCAGGTGACGGCGAAGCTCGAGCCGCCGCTTCGCAGGGCGCCCGGCTGGGCCTGCGCGGCTCCGGACTCGGAGGCGAAGTGGCCGAAGCCGAACCCGGCGGCGGCGCCGTCGAGCGCGAGTGCGGTGGCCGACCAGGATGGGTCGGTGATCGTGCCGGTATGGCCGCTGCTGTTCGTGACGCTGGAGCTGGAGAAGCTGACCTTCCCGAAGTCCGTCAGCGCCGCCTGGCGGCAGCTCGAGCTGTCGACGGTTGCGCAAAGAGACGGCGCCTCGGCGATCCATTCCGCCGAGCTCGTGTCCGGAGCCGCCATGGTGAGCAGGCGCGAGAACGACTTGCCGCTCGTCAGGTTCGTCAGCTTCACCGAGACCTTCGTCCCGGCCACGCCGACGGAGGCGGAAAGCTTGTCGCCGGGGGCGACCTTCAGGGCGATCTTGACCGAGCCGGCGGGGACGAGCTCGTACCACGCCGAGTAGCGAGCGGTCCCGGCGGCGGTGCAGTCCGATTCCGTGCCGATCTGCTCGAGCCCGTTCGAGGAGCTCGAGTCGCCGCCGAGACCGACCCAGAAGGCCGCGGACGTCGAGCCGGGCGCAGAGCCGCACTTCGCGGCGGGCTGCACCCAGTTGCCCGAGGCGTTCGAGTACGACGCTGCCGCCCCGGTGGTCGCGTCGTAGCCGGCGGAGACGACGTACCCGGCCCAGTTCGAGCTGACATCGCTCCCCACCGAGGCGGCGCCCGAGGCGCTCGAGGCGACGGCGACGGCCGTGCCGAGCGCGGCGAGGAGGACGCCGATTCTTCCCAGGGAGTGAACTCTTTCCACGCCCTCCAGAGAACCTTCCCAATCTATGAAGCGCCTATGATCGGCGTGAGAGCTCCCTAAGAACTCGACGACGAAGAAGAACGACGGCGTCTACGGAGTGCCCGGCGGCGAGCCTTGCCTCGAGGGGCCGCCGAGCCCGAGTCCGGTCGCAGAAGTGATCGGCGTCCCCCGATAGCAGCCGACGAGATACGGAAACTCGAGCGTCGCGACGTAGTGGTAGACCCGTACTTGCTTCCCGTCCCACGTCACGAGGCTCGTGCGGCCGTGACAGGCGTCGAGCGCGGAATCGGTGAGCATCTTGCCGCTCGAGTCGTATTCGACGTAGATACCGAATCCGTCGAGCGCCCAGCCGATCAGATGTGTCTTCTTCGAGAGCGCCGAGTCCTGCCAGCAGGCGGGCAGGCCGTGGAAGTGGTATTGGCCGGTGATCTGCGGATGGCCGCCGCAGGCGTCCTGCACCTCGTGGGCCTCGGCGTCGCGGCCGAGCGCGTCGAAGGCGCTGAAGAGGGGAACGCCGAGTGTGCTGACGCCGATCGTGCCGCCCACGCAGGTCGGGACGGCGGCCAGCTTCGGGTTCGCCGGCAGCGACACCCGGAGCGTGTAAGGCTTGATGCTGTTCGGATTGCGATCGTAGTTGTAGGCCGGGTCGGAAGAGCCGATCGGGAAGACGCCGGTCGGCGAGGACGGCAGCCCGTTGCCCGAGAGCACGCGCCTCGAGCCGAGGAGCTTCTCCGAGAACGTCGAGTCCCAGTGGATGTGGCCCTCGACGCTGATCTTCCTCGTCGAATCCCACGTGGTCTTCCCGACCCAGGGGCCGTTGGCCTGGGCTCCTTGCCCGCCCGTGAAGTTCGTCTGGCACGAGTCGACCCACCCGGCCTTCGGCGAGGTGCGATACCTGCCATCACCGAGTGGGAGCTTCGACGGATCGCCGGCGGCGGCCGCGATCGCGGCCGCGGAAAGCCCCAGCGCAAGCAGCGCGACCGACCGGGTCAGGGGGCCTATCAGGGGGAAGTGTTCGGCACTTTGCGAGCGGGCCTCGTCGTCACACTCTTACGTTGCTCTAAGCCTGGATCCACCGCGGGGGTGGGCGGGGTCTGTCCGGTGTTGAAGCAAGAATGACCTATGAGGTAGGCGAGAGGCGCGCCACCGATATTCCACCCAGCGAGCCATAGTGGG
>DATKRX010000118.1:0-7617 GCA_035531915.1 Gaiellaceae bacterium
GGGGCCGGCGCCGGAGCCCCCGGACAGAGGTCAGCCGATATCACCGGAGCGTGCGACGCCGGCCAGGAGCTCGTAGAAGCCGGGGAAGCTGATCGCAGCGCACTCGGCGCCTTCGAGTCGCACCCCGTCGCGTGAGACGACGCCCGCGACGGCGCCGAGCATCGCGACCCGGTGGTCGCCTGCGGCGTCGATCGAGCCGCCACGCGGCCGCGTCGGCACACCGCGGACGACGAACCCGTCGGGGCGGGACTCGATGTGCCCGCCGATCGCCCGCAGCGCTGTCGTGACCGCCTCGATCCGGTCGCTCTCCTTGGCGCGCAGCTCCTCGGCGCCGCTCACGCGCGTCGTCCCGTGCGCCATCGTGGCGAGCAGGGCGACGAGCGGCAGCTCGTCGACGAGGCGCGGCACCTCGGACGCCTCGATCGTGGTCGCGACGAGCTCGCCGCCCGTGATCTCGACATCGCCGATCAACTCGCCTGCGATCCGGCGCCGATTCTGGATCCCGACGCGCGCGCCCATGCGCTCGAGCACGCCCAGGATCCCCGTGCGGAGCGGATTGAGCCCCACGTCGTGCACGGTCAAGGTCGAGCCGGGAAGCAGGGCGGCGGCGGCGAGGAACGGCGCAGCCGACGAGATATCGCCCGGGACGAGCACCTCCGGAAGGTGGAGAGCACTGACCGGCTCGACGCTCACTGAGCCGGGCGCCCGCGTGACGAGCGCCCCGGCAGCCTCGAGCATCAGCTCGGTGTGGTCGCGCGTGGGCGCCGGCTCGCGAACGGTCGTGCGGCCGACCGCGCCGAGCCCGGCGAGCAGGATCGCCGACTTCACCTGGGCGCTCGCGACCGGGAGCGTGTAGTCGATTCCGGTCAGCGGCGAGCCCTCGATCTCGAGCGGCAGCCCGCCGTCGGTGGCGTCGAGCGTTGCGCCCATCTCGGCCAGCGGCACGACCACCCGCCCCATCGGGCGGCGCGCAAGCGATTCGTCGCCGGTGAGCACGAACCGCCCCTCCTGGAAGGCGAGGATCCCGCTGAGAAGACGGGCGAGCGTGCCGGCGTTCCCGCAGTCGAGCGCCTCGCCCGGGGGGCGCAGGCCGCGGAGCCCGACGCCGTGCACGACGAGCGTGTCGACGTCCTCCTCCTCGACCCGGGCCCCGAGCGCCCGTACGACACCGAGCGTCGACTCGGTATCGCCGGAGCGGCCCCAGTGGGTGACCCGCGTCTCGCCCTCGCTGAGCGCACCGATCAGGAGCGCGCGGTGGGAGACCGACTTGTCGCCGGGGACACCGATGTGCCCGTCGATTCGGGCGGCCGGCTCAACCTTCATCGAGCACCGCCGAGACGACCACGCCGTAGCCCTGGCTCTCGAGTAACGCGAGGGCGCGATCAGCCTCGTCCTCGCCGCTCACGAGCAGCGTGAGCGTGCCGCCGCGCTCGGGCGAGATGTGGTCGAGCTCGAAGTCGCGGATGTCGATCCGGGCCGCTCCGAAGGCCTGGGTGATCTCGGCGAGCACGTTGGGGCGGTCGGACACGTGCACCTGCACCCGCTGCAGCGCGCCCGCGTCGCCGTAGGCGACGTCGAGCATGCGGCGGCGGTTCCGCGCCGCCTCGGCGATCCAGCGGCCGAGGAACTCGTCGTCGCGCCGCGCGAGCGCCGCCTCGACCTCCTCGATCCGGCGGCGGTGCTCCGCGAGGCTCGCGCGGACCGCGTCGGCGTTGTCGAGGAAGATCTCGCGCCAGAGCCGCGGGTTGGCCCCCGCGATCCGGGTCATGTCGCGCAGCGAGCCCGCCGCGTTCGCGAGCGGCTCGTGGCCCTCGACCCGCGTAGCGCCGGCCTGGTTGACGACGACGTTCGCGAGCACATGCGGCAGGTGACTCGTCAGCGCGACCAGCTGGTCGTGCGCGCCCGGCTCGATCGCGTGCGGGAACGCGCCGAGGTCGGCCACGAAGCCGTGGACGAGGGCGTAGCGCTCGAGGTCGGTCGACGAGGTCGGCGTCAGGAACCAGGTCGCTCCCTCGAACAGGCCGCCCGCGGCGTGCTCGGCGCCGTGTACCTCCTTGCCGGCCAACGGATGGCCTCCGACAAAACGCGGCGAGCCGGCTGCGGCCGCAACGACACTCGACTTGGTCGAGCCGACGTCGGTGACCGTGAGCTGCTCGCCCGTCTGCCCGAGGACGGCGGCGACCTGCCCGGGCAGTTGCGCGGTCGGGGCTGCGAGCACCGCGAGCTCGGCATCCTCGAGCGCCTCGACGAGCGAGGGCGCGGCTTCGCAGGCGCCCAGGCCCGCAGCGGTCGCGAGTGCAACGGGATCCGGGTCCCAGCCGGTGACGCGGGCGCCGCCCGCCTGCGCGGCCAGGCCCAGCGAGGCCCCGATCAGCCCGGTGCCGACGATCGCGAGCCGCTGAACGGCCACCTCAACTCCGCCGCATGAGCTCGGCGAGTCGGAAAGCGAGGTCGAGCGACTGGCGACCGTTCAAGCGCGGGTCGCAAAGCGTCTCGTAGCGGGCGTCGAGATGCTCCTCGGCGAGCTCCTCCGAGCCGCCGAGGCACTCGGTGACGTTGTCGCCGGTGTACTCGAGGTGGACGCCACCCGGCCAGGCTCCCTCGGCCAGGCACGCGGCGAAGAACCCCTCGATCTCGGCCATGATCGTGTCGAAATGCCGGGTCTTCCTGCCGTCGGCGGTCGTGAAACCGTTCGCGTGCATCGGGTCGCACGTCCACGCGACCGGGTGAGCGGATTCGCGCACCGCCCGCAGAAGCGGCGGCAAGAGCTCGCCGACCCGCTCGGCGCCGAGGCGCGCGATCAGGGTGAGCCGCCCGGGGATGCGGTCGGGATCGAGCCGGTCGCAAAGCTCGACCACCTCGTCGGGGGTCGTGCTCGGCCCGAGCTTGCAGCCGATCGGGTTGTGGACGCCCGAGAAGAACTCGACGTGGGCGCCGTCGAGCGCACGCGTCCTGTCGCCGATCCAGAGCATGTGCGCCGAGCAGTCGTACCAGTCGCCGGTGAACGAGTCCTTCCGGGTCAGGCACTCCTCGTAGTCGAGCAGCAGGCCCTCGTGGCTCGTCCAGACGTCGACCTGGTGCAGCTGCGGCGTGGCCCCGAGGTCGATCCCGCAGGCGGCCATGAACGCGAGCGCGCGCTCGATCTCGGAGGCGAGGATCTCGTAGCGCTGGCCCTGCGCGGAGGTCGAGACGAAGTCCTGGTTCCAGGCGTGCACCTGCGTGAGGTCGGCGAAGCCGCCCTTGGTGAACGCCCGGACGAGGTTGAGCATCGAGGTCGAGTGGAAGTAGCCCTCGAGCATCCGCTCCGGGTCGGGCACGCGGGCGGCGGCAGTCGGGGCGTCGTCGTGGATCATGTGGCCGCGGAAGACCGGGATCTCGCCGTCGGGCGTCCGCTCGAGCTCGCTCGTGCGTGGCTTGACGAACTGGCCGGCGATCCGGCCGATCTTGAGCACGGGCAGCGCCGCGCCGTAGGTCAGCACCGCCGCCATCTGCAGCAGGATCTTCAGCCGCTCGCGGATCGCGACCGCCGAGTAGGCGGCGCCGGAGGCGGTCAGCCGATCGAAGTCGTGGAACGACTCGGCGCAGTCGCCCGCCTGGAGCAGGAACATGCGGCCTGCGGCGACCTCGGCGAGCGCTGAGCGCACCTGGCGCGCCTCGCCGGCGAAGACGAGCGGCGGCTGGGTGTGGAGGCGCCGGCGCACCGCCTCGGCGCGTTCTGCGTCGGGCCACTCGGGCTGCTGCAGCGCTTCGAGCTCGCGCCACGAGGAGGGGGACCACGTCGAATCCACGACCGCCATGACCAGGAAGTGTAAGGGGCGCTCGCTAAGCTCGATCCCGTGCGCATTTTCTCCGGCATCCAGCCCACGGGCGCCAAGCACGTCGGCAACTACTCCGGCGGCTTCCGCCAGTACGCTGCAATGCAGGAACGGGGAGATGCCGTGTTCTGCATCGTCGACCTGCACTCGATCACGGTCGACTACGACCCCGCGGACCTGCACGAACGGACGCTCGACCTTGCCGCGCTCCTCTTCGCGACCGGCCTCGACCCGAGGCGCTCGACCGTCTTCGCACAGAGCCACGTGACCGCGCACGCCGAGGCGGCGTGGCTGCTCGCGGCTTCGACGAGCTACGGCCAGCTCGGACGGATGACGCAGTTCAAGGAGAAGGGCGACCGCCAGGAGGTGGTTACGGCTGGCCTCTTTACCTACCCGATCTTGATGGCCGGCGACATCCTCCTCTACCAGACCGACGTCGTCCCGATCGGCGACGACCAGCGCCAGCACCTCGAGCTTTCCCGCGACATCGCCGAGCGCTTCAATGCGCGCTTCGGCCAGACGTTCAAGGTGCCTGAGGGCGTCTACCCGGAGGTCGGGGCGCGGATCATGGACCTCCAGGAGCCGACCAGGAAGATGTCGACGAGCGGCGGCTCGGCGCAGGGGACGCTGCTGATGCTCGACCCGCCCGACACGATCCGCAAGAAGGTCCGCTCGGCCGTGACCGATTCCGGGACGGAGGTCCGCCGCGGCGCGGACAAGCCGGGAGTGACGAACCTGATCGACCTGATGACGGTCGCGACCGGCGAGAGCGCCGAGACGATCGAGCACCGCTACGACGGCTCCGGCTACGGGCCGTTCAAGGCCGACGTCGCCGAGGCGATCGTCGCGCTGCTCGAGCCGATCCAGGGGCGCTACTCCGAGCTGCGAGGCGATCCCGGCGAGCTGACGCGGCTGCTCGCGCTCGGCGCCGGGAAGGCGCGCGAGGTGGCGACCCCGACCCTGCGCACGATCTACGAGCGCATGGGCTTCGTGCTCCCCGCCTAGTCGAAACGCGATCTCGATGACCCCGCCAATCGCCGCGAGCGGCGCTGCAGGTCGCGGCTGCGCTCGCGAGGCCTCGGCGTTACTTTTGAGCCTGGCGAGGCGCGATCCGGTGATCGCCCGTCCGTCTCTCGCGGTGAGGCGGTTACGGTCGCCCATCGCCGGCGACGTTTTAGGAGGATTCCGTGATCCGGTATCCGACGCTCGGGATGGTCTCGATCACCGGGGGATCTCCGAGTTTGCGTCGGAGGCGGCTGATGGTGACGTGGACCGTGTTGGTGAACGGGTCGACGCGTTCGTCCCATACCCGGGCGAAGAGGTCTTCGGCGCTGAGAACGGCGTGTTGGCCGCCCATCAGGGCTTCGAGTACCGCGAACTCTTTGGCTGAGAGGTCGAGCCGGCGTCCGTCGCGGGTGGCGGTGTGACGTAAGGGGTCGAGTTCGATTCCGGCCGCCCGGAAGACTCTGGCCTGAGCGGTGGGCCGGCGGCGGGCGAGTGCGCGGATACGGAGTACGAGTTCGGGGAGATGGAACGGCTTTGAGAGATAGTCGTCGGCTCCGAGGCTGAGGCCGCTGACGCGTTGCGCCGGGGTGCCGGACGCGGTGAGCATGAGCACCATCGCGGGATTCTCACGCTCGCTGATCATGCGGCAGATGGTGTCGCCGTGCACTCCCGGGAGGTCGCGGTCGAGGACGACCACGTCGTACCTGTTGACTTGGAGTTTCGTTGCTGCTTGGAGCCCGTCGTAGGCGACGTCGACGGCCATCCCTTCGTCTTGCAGTCCTTCGACGAGCGCGTCTGCGAGCGTGGTGGAGTCTTCGACGACGAGGACTCTCACGCGGGCGCTCCGGATGCCGTCCTGACTGCGAGGGGCAGGGTGATCGCGACGCGCAGTCCGCCGTCTCCGAGGGCCTCGAGGGCGAGCGTGCCGCCGTGAACCTCGGCGATCGAGGAGACGATTGCCAGCCCCAGGCCGACGCCCTTGTCCGATCCTGTCCGCTCGGCGCCGATGCGCCGGAACGGTTGGGCGAGCTGTTTGACCTGGTCCGGGTCGAGAGACGGGCCACCGTTCTCGACGACGAGCCGCGCGCGCTTGTCCTCGACCGCGGTGGTGACACGCACCCAGCCGCCTGCCTGGTTGTGGCTGATCGCGTTGTCGATCACGTTTTCGACCATGCGGGAGAGCAGCGTCTCGTTGCCGGTGACCCACGCATCGCGACGCTGCTGCTCGACGTCCAGCCCCATGGCGGAGGTCGCCTCGGCGCGGCGTTCGATCGCGAGGAGGGCGAGCTCGGCGAGCGAGACCGTCGCCTCGTCGGCGAGCGGGCCGTGCTCGGTGTGGGCGAGGGTGAGAAAGCTCTCCAGCAGCCGCTCGACGTGATCGAGCTCGCGGCGGAGCCGATCAGCGAGCGTGCCGATGTGTGGCGGCAGTGGTCCGGGTTTGGCCATCGCCACGTCGAGCGAGGTCCGCATTCCGGCGAGCGGCGTGCGCAGCTCGTGAGAGGCGTTGGCGACGAATCCGCGCTCGAACGCAAACGAGCGCTCGAGCCGGTCGAGCAGCTGGTCGAAGGTGTCTGCGAGCTCCTTCAGCTCGTCGTCAGGGCCCGTGAGGTTCAGACGCTCGTGCAGGTTGGTGGCGGAGATCTCTTTCGTGGTTTCCGTGATCGTGCGCAGCGGCCGCAGGAACCGCCCGGCCACCAGCCAACCGAGCGCGAGCGAGGCCACGCCCATAATTGCCAAGGCGATCCCCGAGGCGATCAGGAGCTGATGCCGGTCGGAGCTGTGCTGGGTGATGCCGGTCACTGGATTCTGCAAGCTTCCACTAGCCACGGGTACCGCAGCTACGGTCACGCCACCCGTTCTGCCCTGCCACACCGCGACGGTGACGACCAACAGGACGGCCCCGGAAGCGAGGAAGACCGCAAAGAAGAGACCGGCGAGACGCACCCGGATAGTGCGCCGCGGCAGACGGGGTCGGAAGCTGCGCCCGGTGAGCTCAGCGCGAAGCCGCACTACTGCCCTCACCTACGCCAGCCGCGCGGGCTGGGTCTCGTTGACCGATCGAGAACCAAGCCCGGCCTGGGCGCGACCGGCGCGCCGCGGCGCCGGTGAACGTGGGCGACGAGCAAGCTCGCACCGGAGCACCGGCGAAGCCCGAACTATCCCCGTGGGCCGTTCGCGGGTCGGGGCGAGGTATCTCCACATCATCGGGCTGACCTTCGCTGGATGGCGGCCGCGCCATGGCGTCGTCCCTCAGGGTCGGGTTCGCCCAGGATGCCTCAGCTCACCTTACAGCGACATAACAGCCTCCGTTAGGCCCGCTTAATGGCCTACCGCCTACAACGACCCTAAGACACGGTCCGCCGAGCAGACGGGAGCAACGACATGACACGTACCGCCAACCAGCACGACAAGGACATGCGAGGTGGGCGCTGCCGACTCAACGGTCGGGGCCTGCGGCATCGGTCGAGGCCCCAGCTACGACGGACCTTGACGCTCACCGGCGCGCTCGTCGGGCTCGTCGTCATAGTCGCCGGGTGCGGTGGCTCGAAATCGCCAGGCCTCGCCGGAGGCGGCGGAGGCACCAGCGGGGGCTCTTCGTCGGGGGCCTTGGCCCAGTTCGAGGCGTACGCGAAATGCATGCGCGGCCACCGCATCCCCGACTTTCCCGACCCGACCACCAGCCCAGGTGGGGGCGTCGCCATCCAGATCAACGGCGGCCCCGGGAGTGACCTCAACCGGAACAACCCGAGATTCCAGGCCGCCAACCAGGCATGCCACTCGCTGGAGCCCGGCGGGG
>DATKRX010000119.1:0-24791 GCA_035531915.1 Gaiellaceae bacterium
AGAACCCCCGCCCATTCGTCTGGCACAAAACAGCCGACCAAATCCTCGACACCCTCGCCGCCCATTGCGAGCGCATCTCTGACTCAGCACACACTAGAGGCTCGAGCGACGACGTCGATCAACCCGAAGGCGGCGTCACTCCCGGGCCGGAAGTACGTCCGAGGGCCGGAGGTCTACTCGGCTGCGACGAGTGTCCCGCCCCATACCTCGGGGGCGACGTCAGCGAGCGTCTCGGAGAACGTCCACTGGTGGCCTGCCGGGTCCGCCGCGGTGTACTGGCGCTCACCGTATTCGAAGTCGACTGGCTCCATCAGGATGTCCGCGCCATGCGACCTGGCACGCTCGCAATGGGCGTTCACATCGTCCACACGCACCATCACCGAGTGCGTGACCTCACCCGGCCGCGGCGGCCGGCGCTCGTTTCGCACGTCGCCGACGATCACCGCGCCGTCGCCAAACGCGAGCTGCGAGCGGTGATTCTCCCCGATCCGAACTCGCTCCACGAACCCGAACGCCGCCGTCAGCCACGCGACCGCCTCCCGCACGTCCGGGTAGATGAGAATCGGGATCACGACACTTGGTGGGATGGAGCGGTTGGGTTTCACGCCGCCGCCAGCCTAGACCTTCCCAATCGGTGGAGCCTCTGCTCTCGTGAACACCTACGAACCCTGAACCGAATGCCGGCCCACTCCGTTGCGGCCGACCCAGCTCGGCGGCGACGTCGAATGAGTTTGGGTCTGATACTCATCGACCCTCCTGGCCGCAACCGAGGCCACGGGCGAGCGCCAGTCACGCGCTGACGCGCTGCTCGAGCAAGGCACGCGCCTCCCGACGATCAAGGCAGCCATCGGTCACCGACTGGGACGAAGGGCAGGCGCTGCCACGACAAACGGGACGAGCACGAGGACAAACGCGGTGTTTCGCAGCGCGGTGCTCAGCTCGACCACCGCGTTCGGTGCGAGGCACACTCCGACCGCGGCGAGCCCGACGTATCCGTAATCGACCGGGCTCCTGAGCCGGAGCGCGCGGAAACATGCGAACGCGAGCACGACGAGGAGGGCGACGATCACGGCCATGGCCGCGCTCTGGCGCAAGACCGACTCGTGGGGATGGATGCTCGTGTCGAAGAGCGCGCTGCGCCAGCCTGCAAGTGGCGAGCCGAGCGCGGTATCACCGGAGGTGAACCAGGCGCCCAGGTGGATTCGCGCGTATGTCCACCAGAGGAGCGCCGGAATCACCGCGGTAGCGAAGATCGCCGCGCGTTCCCGGCGTCGCTGTACGAGCTCCCAGCCCACCACGGCTGCCAGCGCGAGCACGAGCGGCTCTTTCACCAGTGGCAGAAGCGCCAGGCACACCCACGCGGTCTTCCGGCGCCCGCGGGCGTGCGCCGCGAACGCACCCAGCAGCAACGCTGACGCGAGCGGCTCGGCGAGGTCCTGGGCGGCAGCAATGATCAATCCCGGGTTGAGCGCCACGAACAGGCCTTGCCATCCTGATCCGCCGCGGCTGATCCCGAGCGTCGCGGCGATCGTTGCCGCGGCGAACAACGACGCGAGCCCGACAAGTACGAGAGCCGCAGGCGCCACTTTCGCCCAACCTGCACTCAGGAGCCAGGCGAGCCATCCGTAGAGCGGGTGGCCGTACCGATACGACGCCTTGTCGAAGGCCTTGTGCGCGTTGCCTGTCGCGAGCGGGTCTACCGCGATCCCCCAGTAGAACTGCCCGTCGTAGGCACCGGGATGAACGGTGTGAAATCCCGGATCGAGCGCTCGCGCCACCGTCCCGAGCTTCGTCTTCGAATCGACACGAGGTAGGGCGGTCAGGCTCCAACCCGTTGTCCAGAGCGTTGCGATGATCGCGATGCTCGCAACGAGCACCGACAGCGCTCCGTAGCCGGCCGCCCGCGGCGGAGATCGTTTCAAAAGGGTCACCGCACGGATGGTAGGGCGGTCTCGTTTATCTCATCGTCGGTTCGTGACCGAGCGGCTCAGTCACACTGCCACCTTTTCGCTCGCGTTTCCCGTGTCGCGGATGGCGGCCACGGGCGCCCTGCGAAGTCGCGCGCGCGCACCATGTGCCCGTGCTCGAGCGGCTTGGCGGCCGAACTGGCTCCTCCGAAAGAAGGTATCCGATCGAGGAAAAGCATGACGTCGTCCGGTCGATCAAAGACTTCTGGCTCAGAGTCGTGCTGCTCCCTGCCGCCGATGCGGACCGAGACACGAGCAAGCTCGAGACCCGAATCGGGCAGACACACCTCGAGCTGCCTGCGGGCGAGGGCCGCGCGTGGTGCAGTTCGGTTGTCGGTGCCGATCCTTCCCCGGAGCCGCCATCGCGCGCCGCGCTTCGTTAGGTTCCGGCGATGCCAGGAGGCCGGACAGTCGAGCTCGACCGCGCGATTCTCGAGGCCGTGCGCGGGCGTCTCGACGGGCTTCCGTCCCTTCTCGCCGCGCTCGTCCGCGAGCAGAGCCTCCTCGGCAACGAGACGCCGGCGCAGGACATCGTCACCGGCCGGCTCGCCGCGGCCGGGTTCGCGGTCGAGCGGATCGAGCCCGACGCCGAGGCGGCGCTCGCCGACCCGCACGCCGGCTACCCCCCGCTCCCCTACCGGGGCCGAAGCTCCGTCGTCGGCCTCCGGGCAGGCTCCGGCGGCGGGAGCTCGCTCCACCTCAGCGGCCACATCGACGTGGTCCCGGTCGACCCCGACGCCCCGTGGGAGCACGATCCATGGGGCGGCGAGCTCGCCCGAGGCCGGATCTGGGGGCGGGGCGCCGGCGACATGAAGGGCGGGCTCGCCGCCTACCTGCTCGCGGCCGAGGCGGTGGTCGAGGTGTGCGGCGACGCGCCGGGCGATCTCGCCTTCAGCTCCGTGATCGAGGAGGAATGCGGTGGCAACGGCTTCTGGGCCGTGCTCCGCGCCGGGTACCGTGCCGACGCGACGCTCATCGGCGAGCCGACCGGGCTCGCCGTCGTCCGCGCCGGCACGGGCGTCGTCTGGGCGCGGCTGCGGGCGAGGGGGCAGGCCGGGCATTCGGCCTACAGCGGAGGAGACGGGCCCTTCGACGAGCTGGCGCGCGCCGTCGCCGCCCTGCGCCGGCTCGAGGCCTCCCGGAACGAGCCCCCGCTGGAGGCGGTTTTCGAGGCAGTCTCCGCCTGGCCCTACGGGATGACCGTAGGGCGAATCGGAGGCGGCGTCTGGACCGCGTCGGCACCCGCCTCGCTCGAGGCGTCGATCCGCTTCGGGATCGGGCTCGGGGTCGAGCCCGCCGGGATCCAGCGGGAGATCGTCGAGGCGGTCGCCGGGGCTGCGCCGGCGGTCGAAGTTGCCTTCGAAGCCTTCCGTGCCCCGGCCTACTGCCACGACACCACCGGCCCGTTCCCCACGCTCCTACAGAGGACGCACGCGGACGTCCTCGGTTCGCCTCCCGGCATCGCCGCGTTCACCGCGACGACCGACGCCCGCCAGGTCGACGGCGCGCTCTGTTACGGCCCCCTCGCCGGGAGCCTCCACGGTGGCGACGAGTGGGTCGACCTCGCCTCGCTCGAGCAGACGGCGACCGTCGTGGCACTCACAGCCGCCCGCTGGATCGCCTCCGAGAACCCGTAGCTCAGCGCCGCCGGGCGAGCTGGTCGGCCGCCACCGCGACCAGAATCAGGCCGCCCTGCACGATCTGCTGGTAGGTCGTGTCGATGTTCAGTAGGTTGAAGCCGTTCCCGATGATCGCGAGCAGTAGCGTCCCGAGCACTCCACGCCAGATCGCCCCTTCCCCGCCGAGGATGCTCGTCCCGCCGACGACGGCCGCCGAGATCGCCGTCAGTTCCATCCCGGAGCCGAGGTCGGCCGCCGCAGACTGGGTCCGCGACGCGAGCAACATGCCGGCGATCCCCGCCGCCAGCCCGGAGATCGCGAAGCATGATCCCCGGATCACGCCCACGCGGACACCCGAGAGCCGCGCTGCCTCGGCGTTCCCACCGACCGCGTACACGTAGCGCCCGAACGTCGTGCGCCCGAGGACGAACGCGGTGATGATCGCGAAGGCGATGAAGAACCAGCCGGGATAGGTGATCTGGAACAGCGAACCCTGGCCGACAGCTCCGAAACGCGTGTTCAGTACGGTCTGGATCAGGCCGCCGGTGATCAGGATCGCGAGCCCGCCCATCACGATGCTCGTGGCGAGCGTGCCGATGAACGAGTTGATCCGCGTGCGATCGATCACGATCCCGTTCGCGATCCCGAGGCCGAGCCCGGTGGCGGCGCCGGCGATCAGGCCGAGGGTCGGGGAAGCGGAGTTCGCGACCTTGCAGGCGACGACGCCGGAGACGCTGACGTTCGCGCCAACCGAGAGATCGAACACGCCGGCGATGATGCACATCGTTTCCCCGCAGGCGAGCAGCCCGAACGCCGCCCACTGGTCGAGGATGTTCGACATGTTCTGGAACTTCAGGAACGAGTTGGAGGCGAAGCTGAGCGCGACGAACAACGCCACGAACGCATACGCGATCCCGTAGTCGCGGTAGTCGACCCGCCGCAGCCTCTGCGCGACGACGCTCATGCCGCGATCTCCGGCCCGTCGGTGAAGGCCGCCGTCATCACCGCGGCGTCGGTCGCCGCGTCGCCCTCGAACTCGCCGACCACCCGTCCGGCTCGCATGACGAGCACGCGATGGGCAAGGCCGAGCACCTCCTCGATCTCCGAGGAGATCAAAAGCACACCCATTCCGTCGCGGGCGAGGCCGAGCAGCAGCTCGTGGATCTGGCGCTTGGCGCCGACGTCGACGCCGCGAGTGGGCTCGTCGGCGATCAGGAGCTTCGGGCGCCGGAACAGCCACTTTGCAAACAGCACCTTCTGCTGGTTGCCGCCGGAGAGCGTCCTTACCATCGCCTCCTGCGAGGAGGTGCGGACGTCGAGGTCGTGCGCGAGCTCGCGCGTGCGGCGGCCCTCGGCCCGCCGGTCGACTACGCCGAGGCGCGAGACCGCGCGCACGTCGACGATCGAGATGTTCTCGCGTACCGGCCGGATCATGAAGAGGCCCTGCTCCTTGCGGCTCTCGGGCAGCATCGCGATCCCGAGCCGGGAGGCCTGGCGCGGTCCCTTGATCGAGACCGGGCGGCCCTCGAAGAGGATCTCGCCGGCGTCGAGGCGGTCGGCACCGAAGATCGCCCGCGCGACCTCCGTCCGCCCGCTGCCGACGAGACCCGCGAGCCCGACGATCTCCCCTGCCCTGATCGTCAGGGACACGTTCTGCAACTCGCGCCCGCGGGTCAGCCCTCGCGCCTCGAGCACGACGGGAGCGTCGGGGAACGGAGGCTCCTTGGGCGGGAACTCGAGGCTCAGCTCGCGGCCGATCATCGCCGAGACGAGCGTCTCGGGCGTCTCTTCGGCGCTCGGTGAGGTCCTGATCAGACGCCCGTTGCGCATCGAGGTGACGGTCTCGCAGACGGTCAGCACCTCCTGGAGGTAGTGGGAGACGAGGATCACCGCCGTCCCGCCGGCCGCGAGCGAGCGCACGGTGTCGAGCAGGCGCTCGGTCTCGTCGCGGGTCAGCGCCGCCGTCGGTTCGTCCATCAGCAGCAGCCGGGCATCGCGCGCGATCGCCCGGAGGATCTCCACCTTCTGCTGCTCGGCGGTACGGAGTGTGCGAACCACAGCCAGCGGATCGAGCCCGAACCCGGTCCGCCGGTTGAGCTCGTCGAAGCGGCGCCGAAGCTCGCGCGAGCGCAGCACGCCGGCGGTGCTCGACTCGATCCCGAGCATCACGTTCTCGAGCACCGTCCGGGCCGGGACGAGCGCGATCTCCTGGGCGATCGTCGCGATCCCGGCATCGAGCGCGTCGCGCGGTGCGTGGAACGAGACATGGCGGCCGTCGACGAGAAGCTCGCCGGCGTCCGGTCGATACACCCCCCCGACGATCTTCGCGAGCGTCGACTTGCCCGCTCCGTTCTCGCCCACGAGACCGTGAATGCTCCCCGCCTGGATCTCGAGCGAGACGTCGTCGAGGGCCTGCACCCCGCCGAAGCGCTTGAAGATCCCGCGCGCCTCGACGAGGGGGCGCGCATCCTCGCGCGCCCCCTCGCCGCCGGCCGTTGATTCGCCCGTCGTCATCCGCGAGTCGAGCTCAGGTCAGTCGCAGTACTGCGCCTTGAAGTGCGTCTTCTCCCAGACCGCCTTGGTCAGCAGCGGGTTGGTCAGCGTGTCGACGTTGAAGGTCACCGGCACCTTCTGGCCGTTCCCGGCCTCGATCGCGAGCTGCGTTGCCTTGAAGCCGGACGTCGTCTCCGGCAGCGCGTAGGTCGCAAACCAGGCGCCCGACTTCACGGCCGCGACCGCCTGGCAGGAGCCGCCGTTCCCGATCAGCTTGATCTTCCCGGTCAGGCCGGCCTTCTTCACCGCCTGCTGCGCGCCCTCGATTGCCTGCGAGGAGCCGATCATCACGTTCACGTTCGAGTGCGCCTGCAGCACGTCCTGGGCCGACTTGAGCCCCTCCGCCTGCGTGTAACCGCCCTCGAGGTCCGCGACGAGCTTCACATTGCTCGCTGTCGCGAGCTCCTTCTTCACCGCCGCCGTGCGCGCGTTGTCGAGCGGCAGCGACTTGAAGCCCTCGAGGTAGGCGACGTTGCACGGGTTGAGGCCCTTGCACGCCGCGATGCCGAGGGCGCCGAGCTCCGTGCCGTTGTGCACTGGCGCCTCGCCGACGAACGTCACGCCCGCGATCGGCGGGGTGAGGGAGGCGTAGTTGCTCCCGATCGGCGTGAACTCCGCGACGACGCCGATGTGGGCCTTCACGGCCTGTTCGATCGCCGGGATCACGGAGTTGCCGTCGTTCGCCTGGATCACGAACGCTTGGTACTGCCCGGAGGTGATCGCGTCCTGGATCTGCGAGACCTGCGTCTGGGCGCTGAAGTTCGGGTCGAAGAACTTCGCGGTGACGCCGGCAGCCTTTGCGGCCTGCTTGACGCCCGCCCACGTTGCCTGCGCGAACGAGTTGGCGGCGGCGAAGCCGAAGAACGCGACCGCTTTCACCGTGCCTTGCGAGGCCTGGGCCCGATCCGGCCTGGCGCTCGCGCCGACGCTCGAGAAGACGGCCAGGAGAGCGACCGCACCTCCTGCGAGCAGCAGGCGGCTCCCACTGCTGCCGGCGAATCTCTTACCTTTCACAACTGCCTCCTTTGCTGGGGGATCGTCAAAGCTGGGGATGTGGAAGAGCGGAGAACGGAAGAGCCGAGAACAAGGGAGAATCAGACGGGGAGCTCGACGAGCTCGAGCGGGAGCGTCGAGGAGAGGTTCTCGGGCGTCGCGTCCCGCACGACGACGTCGTCCTCGAGGCGGATCCCCCCGAGGCCCGCCCGGTAGAGGCCGGGCTCGACCGTGAAGATCATCCCTGGCGCGAGCGGCGTCGCTACGCGCGGCACGAGGAACGGCGGCTCGTGGATCGCGAGGCCGATCGCGTGTCCGGCGCCGTGGAGAACCTCGCCCAGGTCGGGGCGCGTCTCGAGCACTTCACGTTCGGCGGCCTCGACGTCGCGGGCCGGGGTGCCGGGCGTGCACGCTGCGATCGAGGCCGCCTGCGCGTCGCGGACGAGCGTCCACACCTCGCGCGCCCAGTCCGACGGCGGGCCGACGGTGGCGCAGCGCGTGAGGTCGCCCCAGTAGCCATCGAGGCAGGCCGAGATGTCGGCGCAGACGACGTCGCCCTCGCGCAGCTCGCGGTCGGTCGGATCAGCGTGCGGGTTCGCGGCGTTCTCGCCGAAGAGGACGAGGGGGTGCGAGTCGGTGGCACCGTTGTCGCGCAGGAACGAGGCGAGGCGCCCATTCAGCTCGCGCTCGGTGATCCCGGGCCGGAGCGCGCCCCACGCGAACCCGTAGGCCCTCTCGAGCAGCGCGCAGGCGCGGCGGACTGTCGCGATCTCCTCTTCGTCCTTGCGCGCCCGCTGGTCGGCGATCAGGGCGCCGGCCGGCTGCGGCTCGTGCCCGCGTGTGGAGAGCGCCGAGGAGCGCGCGAAGACCAGGTGGTCTTCCTCGACGCCGACCTTGCGGGCGCCGTCGAGCAGGCCGGAGAGCTCGGCGAGGCCATCCGACGACGCGTTGTAGGAGACCCGGTCGAGCGACTCGGGCGCGCCGGCAACCTGGCCCGCATCGAGCCTCGGGACGATTACGCCGCCGCCGCCCGCGGCGCGGACGACGACGCCGAAGAAGCGCTCGAGCTGCAGGGGCCTGTAGCCGGTCAGGTAGGCGATCGACTCGTCTGCGGTCGCGATGTAGGCGTCGAGCCCGGCCTCAGCCGTCGCCTCGCGGAGACGTTCGATCCGCGCCGCCCCGATGCTGGCTGTGGCGTCGCTCACTGCCCGCTCACTCGCTCCCGCCGGTGCCGTACAGCCTCGCCGCCGCCTCCGCGCTGACGTGACCGTCGCGGATGTCCGCCTGGAGGAGCTGGGGAGCGCGTTCGGCCGGGTCGCCGAATCCGCCCCCTCCTCCGCTCATGCCGCGGATCACGTCGCCACGCTTCAGCACTAGTCTCGTCGCCTTCAGGATGTGCCTCTCGTCGTCGCGTCCGGGGTTGATCACGAGGTCGGGCGGGGTTGCGGCCTCGCCGCCGAAGAGGCCCCATGCCGGGGTCTTCGACCGCTCCCACCAGAGCGAGACGAACGCCTGGTCACACTCGATCTCGAACTCGCGCACGACGCCGTTCCCGCCGCGCCATTTGCCGGAGCCGCCGGAGTCGGCACGGAACCCGTAGCGGCGGACGTGGAGCGGGATCCTCGTCTCGAGGATCTCGATCGGGAAGTCCTTCATCCCGGCGTTGACGCTGTTGATCAGGCCGCTCTCGCCGTCCGACCCCTCCCACGCGCCCCAGCCGCCGACCGTGGGCTCGATGTGGAAGAAGCCCTCCCCGGTCCGCTGGTCGAGCCCCGCGCAGGTGACGATCATCGAGTCGCCGTAGCTCGCGGCGGCCGCCTTCTGCGGCAGAACCGGGCTGAGCGCCTTGACGACGAGGTCGATCAGCAGGCCGAGCGGGCTGAAGTACCACGCGCACGGCGAGGGCTCCTGCGCTCCCACGACCGAGCCGCGCCGAACCTCCACCGAGAGCGGCGCGAACGAGCCGCCGTTCGTGGGCAGGTCGGGCGCGACGAGCAGCTTGTAGGCGACCCGACAGGCCGAGATCGCCTGTGCCTCTCCACAGTTGACCGGCCCGGCGGCCGCGTCGTCGGTTGCGCGGAGGTCGATCGTCATGTCCCCGCCCCTGATCTCGATCATCACCCGTACCGCGACCGGGGTGTCGGTGAGGCCGTCGTTGTCGAGCGCACCCTCGGCCTCGTAGACGCCGTCCGGGATCTCGCCGATCGCGATCCGCTCCAGCCGTTCGGTCTGGGCGAAGATCTCGTCCCGAGCCGCCGCCACGGTCTCGGTGCCGAAGCGCTCGATGATCGCCGCGAGGCGGCGCTCGCCGGTCCGCGCGCAGGCGATCTGGGCGTTCAGGTCGCCGATCGCCGGGTACGAGAAACGCGAGTTGCGGCCGAGGAGATCGACGATGTCCCGGCGCTCGCGGCCGCCTTCGACGACCTTGGTCGGCCCGAGGCGCAGCCCCTCCTGATAAATCTCGGTCGAGTCCATCGGCGCGCCGGCGTCCTTCGCGCCGACGTCGAGCCAGTGGGCGCGCGAGGCGGCGAAGCCGACGATCTCGCCGTCGTGGAAGATCGGCCCGTAGACCGTGATGTCGTTCAGGTGCGTGCCTGCCAGGTAGGAGTCGTTCATGATCCACACGTCGCCCGGCTGCCATGCCTCCCGCCCGTACATCTCCTCGGTGACGCGGGTGCAGACCTCGAGGTTGCCGAGGAAGATCGGGAGCCCGGCCGACTGCCCGAGCACGCGGTGGTCGGCGTCGAGGAGCGCGACCGAGCAGTCCTTGAGCTCGTAGATGATCCACGTGTAGGCGGAGCGGATCAGGGTTGCGTTCATCTCGTCGGCGGCGGAGTTGAGCGCGTTGCGGATCACCTCGGTCGTGATCGGGTCGACCGCCGTCGAGGTCGTGGCCGGGGTCGCGTGGGTGGTCGTCACCTATGCCTCCTTACCGATCGAGATCACGAGCAAGCCGTGCTTGTCCACGGAGAGCCTGCAGCCGGGCGGGACGACGGTCGTGGCCGTCGCCTCCTCGACCACGACCGGCCCCTCGAGCATCGCGCCGACGCCGAGCTCCTCACGCGTGAGGATCGCCGTCTGGTGCGCGGTGCCCGCGAAGAGGACCTCGCGCGTGCGCCTCACTGGGGCGCCGTTCGAGGCTTCGAGCTCCTCGGGATCGGCATGGCCGAGGTCGCCGAACGCGGCGGCGCGGAGGGAGACGAACTCGACCGGCGCGCCCGGGTTCGAATGGCCGTAGCGGAAGTCGTGCGCCTCGTTGAAGCGGCGGGTCATCTCCTCGACGAACCCGGCTTCGCCCGGCGCGTCGAGGCCGTCGATCGGGATCGGGAGGGTGTACTCCTGGGCCTCGTAGCGCATGTCGAGGGAGTGCTCGACGCGGCAGGCCTCCGCCGGGACGCCCTCGGCGACAAGCGCCTCGCGGCCCTCCTTCGCCGTCTGTGCGCAAATCGCGGCGAGCTCGGCCAGGTCGGCGCCCGAGGCGCGGCGGAAGAACGGCCGCGTGAAGTCGCGGCGCAGCTCGGTCTCAAGCATCCCCCACGCCGAGAACGCACCGGCAAGCCGCGGCACGATCACCTCGCCGATCCCGAGCTCCTGCGCGAGGAACACGGCGTGCATCGGGCCGGCGCCACCGAACGCGACGAGCGCGAAGTCACGGGGCTCGATCCCCTGCTCGACCGTGAGCGTGCGGATCGCCTGCGCCATCTTCGCGTTGATGACCGACACGATCCCCTCTGCGAGCTCGGGGACGCCCAGGCCGAGCTCCTGGCCGAGCCCGGCCACGGCCTCGCGCGCCGCCCCGGTGTCGAGGCTCATCCGGCCGCCTGCGAATGTGTCCGGGTCAATGCGGCCGAGCACAAGGTTCGCGTCGGTCACGGTGGGGCGGGTACCGCCGTGCCCGTAGCAGGCGGGCCCTGGGTCGGCACCGGCGCTTTCGGGACCCACACGGAGGCCGCCGACCTCGGAGTAGGCGATCGAGCCGCCGCCGGCGCCGATCGTGTGGATGTTGGCGATCGGCATCAGAAGCGGGAAGCCCTCGAGCGAGGTCTCCGTGGAGACATCGGGCTTGCCGCCGATCACGAGGCTGACGTCGAAGCTCGTCCCGCCCATGTCGACGCCGATCAGGTTCGGCCGCCCGAGCGTGCGGGCGAGGGCGACGAGGCCCATCGTGCCGCCGACGGGGCCCGAAAGCAGCGTCTGCAGCGGCCGCTCGCGCGCCGACTCGGCGGTGACGACGCCCCCGCTCGACTGCATCACGTGCAGCGGCACCCCGAGCCCCTGGCTCTCCATCTCGGTCTGGAGCCGCTCGAGATAGCGGCGGATCACGGGCGCCGTGTAGGCCTCGACGACCGCCGAGGAGGTCCGTTCGTACTCACGCCATTCGCGTGCGACGCGGTGCGAGAGCGAGATCGTGACGCCGTCGAGCTCCTCCCGGAGGATCTCCTCGACCCGTAGCTCGTGGGCGGGATTGAGGAAGCTGAAGAGCAGCGCGACGGCGACTGCGCCGAAGCCCTCGTCGCGGACGCGAGCGGCAGCGGCACGAACGGCGGCCTCGTCGAGCGGCTCGCGCTCCTCGCCGCGCCAGTCGAGGCGACCCGCGAGCTCAACGATGTCCCCGAGCGGCACGAGCGGCGCCGGCTTGCGGTAATGCAGGTCGTACAGCCGTGCGCGGTTGCCGCGCGCGATGTGGTAGACGTCGCCTGCGCCTTGGGTCGCGAGCAGCATCACCTTCTCGCCGCGCCGCTGCAGGAAAGCATTGAGCCCGACGGTCGTGCCGTGCACCGTGAACGCGATCGAGGCCGGCGAGTCGACGATCTGCCCGAGCCCGGCGAACACCCCTTCGGTCAGGTCGTGCGGCGTCGTCGAGGCCTTGCCGACGGTGTAGGTGCCTCGATCCTCGTCGTAGGCGACGACATCCGTGAACGTTCCCCCGATGTCCATTGAGACGCGGTACCGACCCAAATTGCTCCTCTCGCTGCTTCGAGCTTTTTTGCTGAGGGCAACATAGGTTTTCTCCCGCAGGAATGCAACCTCGACCGATTGCGCAGCTCAGAGCGCGAGGCCGTAGACCTCGGCCGCCGCCTCGGGCGTGACGTAGCCGTTCCGGAGATCGTCGTAAACCCGCTCGGCCGCACGCCCGGCAGGGCTCCCGTAGCCGCCGCCGTTCCCCGTGTGGATGCGGATCACGTCGCCCGCTCCCACCGGAAGCGTCGTGATCACGGCGTAGCGCTCGACGGTGCCGTCCGCGCGGATCACCTCGACGTAGTTCGGCGAGCCGTCGTATCCGCCCGCCTGGCCCCACGGCGGGTGGACGCTCCGCGTGTAGGCGCAGGTGAGGAAACAGCCGTCGCCGCGCACCCGGTAGTCGAGCACGATCCCCTTGCCGCCGCGGTTTTTCCCCTCCCCACCCCGCTCCGCGCTCAGCTCGAGCCGGTCGACGTACAGCCCGTAACGCGCCTCGGCCACCTCCGCCGGGCAGTTGAAGGTATCGCCGTGCAGACCGCTGAACTGCGCGTTGAGGCCGTCTCGCTCAGCCGTCGCGCCCCAGCCGCCGACCTCGGGTTCGACGATCGTGAAGTGCCGCCCGGTGTCGGGGTGGCGGCCGCCGATGAACGTCCCGCAGATCGAGGCGAAACCCCCCGAGGGAAGTCGCCCGCCGAGGTGAGGCGCGAGGCAACGCAGGATCAGGTCGTACAGCCGCACCCGCACCTCGTAGTAGACGGCGTATGCGGCGGGCTCCCGTGGATCGAATACCGAGCCCGGCCGCGTCAGTACGTCGAGCGGCCGGAAGTGCCCGGCGTTGGCCGCCGCGCCCGCCTCCGCCAGGTTCATCAGCGCCATCTGCGCGGCGATCGTCGCGCCGTCGCGCGACAGGTTCGCGGCGCCACCGTCCTGGTCCGGGTTGTCGCGGAGGTCGACGACGAGCTCGCCCGGCGCGATCCGCACCTCGACCCGGTAGACAGCACCGCTGTCCTGCTCCTCTGCGAGCGAGAACCTCCCGTGTGGGAGCGCCCCGATCGCGCGCAGGGCGACCGCCTCTCCGTGCTCGAGTAAGCGGGCGAGCGCATCCTCGAAGGTCTCGACGCCGTGGCGCTCGACGAGACTGCAGATCCTGCGTGTGCCAAGGCGGAGGGCGGCGATCCCGGCCCACATGTCGCCAAGCAGGAAATCCGGCAAGCGGCTGTTGGCCCGCATGATCCGCGTCACCGAGCTGAGCTCCTCCCCGGCGTCGATCAGCTTCACCGCGGGAAGCCGAAGCCCCTCCTGGAAGATCTCGGTCGCCGCCGCCGAGATCGATCCGGGCACCATCCCGCCGACGTCGTTCCAGTGAGCGATGTTCGCCGTCCAGGCGACGAGCCGTCCGCCGGCAAAGACGGGCATCGCGAGCACCACATCGTTCAGGTGGGTCACACCCCCGTAGGAGGGGTCGTTGGTGACGAACACGTCTTGGGGCCGGATCGTCTCGGGCGGGTGCAGCTCGATGATCCGCTTCACCGCCTTGTCGAGCACCCCGACAAACGACGGGATGCCCGCTCCCGAGGAGGCGAGGTCGCCCCGCCCGTCGGTGATCGCCGTGCCCGCGTCGAGGACCTCGTAGATGATGGCGCTCATCGCCGTCTTGCGGAGCGCGGCAAACATCTCGTCGCTGATCGCCTGCAGCGACCCTTGGATGATCTCGAGGGTGAACGGATCCGGGACGGTGTCTCCCGTGCCGGTCACGCGGCGGGCGGCTCGAGCCCGTAGACGGCGGCCGCCTGCTCGGCGCTCACGACGCCGTTACGGAGATCGTCGAGCACGAGCTCGCGCGGGCGCCGCCTCGGGTCGCCGTAGCCGCCGCCGCTCCCGGTGTGGATCCGAATCACGTCGCCCTCGTTCACCGAGAGCCCGGTGACCACGGCGAACTCCTCGACCGAGCCGTCTTGCCGGATCACCTCCGCGTAGTTCGGCGCGCCGTCGAGGCCGCCATCCTGCGGCCACGGTCGGTGCACGTTCCGGGTGTAGGCACAGGTGAAGAAGCAGCCGTTCGAGCGGACGCGGTACTCGACGACGATGCCCTTGCCGCCGCGGTGCTCGCCCTCGCCGCCCGGCGCGTCGTTGAGCGCGAGCCGGTCGACATAGAGGCCGTAGCGCGCCTCGGCCACCTCGGCCGGGCAGTTGAAGGTGTCGCCGTGGAAGCCGCTGAACATCGCGCAGTTCCCGTCGCGGGTTCGAGAGGCGCCCCAGCCTCCAACCTGCGGCTCGACGATCGTGAAGTGCCTGCCGGTGTCCGGATGCGGCCCTCCGATGAACGTGCCGCAGATCGACGCGAAGCTGCCGGCCGGCAGGCGGCCTTCGATGTGCGGCGCGAGGCAGCGCCAGATCAGGTCGTAGAGCCGGATCTCGACCTCGTAATAGGTGGCGAACGCGGCGTGCGGATTGGGGTCGAAGACCGAGCCGGGCCGGGTCAGGAGCCTCAGGCGCCTGAAGTGGCCGGCGTTCGCGGAGCTGTGCGACTCCGTGAGGTTCATGAACACCATCTGTGCGGCGACCAGGGAGCCGTCCCGCGATGCGTTGTTCGGCCCGCGATCCTGATCGGGGTTGTCGCGCAGGTCGACCACGAACTCTTCGTCGGTGATCTCGACCGTCACGCGGTACACCTGGCCGCTGTCTTGGGGCTCCTCGAGGGAGAAGGTGCCCTTGGGAAGGTCGCGGAGCGTGCGCTTAGCGACCTCGTCGCCGTAGTCCATGAAATGGTCGAGCGCGGAGAGGAACGTGCCGACGCCGTGGCGCTCGACGAGCTCGAGCAGTCGCCGCTCGCCCACGCGCGCAGCCGCGATCCCGGCCCACATGTCGCCGCGCAGATAGTCAGGGAGGCGGCTGTTCACCTCCATGATCCGCATCACCGACTCGATCGGCTTCCCGCCCGCGACGAGCTTCACGCCGGGGAGGCGCAGGCCTTCCTGGAAGAGCTCGGTGGCGTCGGTCGAGATCGAGCCGGGCACCATCCCGCCGACGTCGTTCCAGTGGGCGATGTTCGCGGTCCACGCGATCAGCTTCTCGCCCGTGAACACCGGCATCGCGAGCACGACATCGTTTAGGTGCGTGACCCCGCCGTAGAACGGGTCGTTGGTGACGAAGATGTCGCCGGGGCCGATCGCGCACGGCTCGCCGTTCAGTTCGATGATTCGCGTGACCGCCTTGTCGAGAACCCCGACGAACGCCGGTATCCCGGCGCCCGACGAGGCGAGCTTCCCGCGGGCGTCGGTGATCGCGGTGCCCATGTCGAGCACCTCGTAGATGATCGCGCTCATCGCGGTCTTCCGGAACGCGGCGAACATCTCGTCGCTGCAGGCCTGGAGCGCGCTCTGGATGATCTCGAGCGTGATCGGCTCCGCCTCGGCGCTCACGGGGCCGACCTCGCGAGGGTGATGACCAGGTTCCCGAGCTCGTCGACAGTCGCGCCGTCCCCCGGGTGGACGACGGTCGTCGTGCCCTTCGTCTCCACGATCGCCGGCCCGGTGAAGGCCGCGCCCGGCTCGAGCAGCTCGCCGTCGTAGATGTCGGCGGTGTGGATGCCCCCGGTCGCATAGTCGACTGTCCGCGTGCCCTTCGACGCCTCGACGAGCCGGAGTCCTGTCACCGGCAGCTTCGCGGGCGCGAGCTTGCCGACCTCGGCGACCGCGACGAGGTGGCCGCCGACGAACTCGACCGGCGCGTCGAGGCGGTAGGTGTACTCACGCTCGTAGGTTTCGTGGAACGAGGCCTCGATCGCCTCGACCGCCGCTGCGTCGATCCTCCGATCGGGCAGCGTGACCTCGACGCCGTGCTCCTGGTTCGCATAGCGGAGGTTCGCGTGGCGGCGGAACCGCACCTGGTCAGCCGCGATCCCCTCGCCGGCGAATTGCTCGAGCGCGGCCGCCTCGAGCTCGCCGAAGACACCTTCGAGCCGCTCGGCGTGCGCCGGCGCGAGGTTGAGGAGGCGCGTGAGGAAGTAATCGCGGCGCAGGTCGCTCATCAGCATCCCCCACGCCGAGAAGACGTCGGCGGCGCGCGGGATCACGACCTTCCCGATCCCGAGCTCGGCGGCGAGGTCGACGGCGTGCATGCCGCCGCCGCCGCCGAAAGCGACGAGCGTGAAGTCGCGCGGGTCGTAGCCGCGGTTGAGGGAGATCAGCTTGAGCGCGTTGATCATGTTGTTGTTCGCGATCCGGATCACGCCGCGTGCGGCGCCGGCGCGGTCGACGCCGAGGCGGGCGGCGACCCGGTCGAGCGCGGCCCCGACCGCCTCCATGTCGGCCTCGACCTCGCCGCCGCAGAAGTAGTCGCGATTGATCCGACCGAGCTCGAGGTTCGCGTCGGTGGTGGTCGCCTCGGTGCCGCCGCGGCCGTAGCCCGCAGGGCCGGGCACCGCTCCCGCCGACCGCGGCCCGACGTGGAGCTTCCCGAAGTCGTCGACCCACGCGATGCTGCCACCGCCGTTTCCGATCTCGACCAGGTCGACGACGGGGACCATGATCGGGTAGCCGGCCGAAAGGCGGCTTCGCTCGATCCAGTAATCGGAGATCACCTTCACGTGCCCGCCCTCGATCAGCGAGCACTTCGCGGTCGTCCCGCCGATGTCGAGCGCGAGCACGTTGCGCTCGCCGATCAGCCGGCCAAGCTCGGCGGCGCCCCAGAAACCGCTCGCGGGGCCGGACTCGACCATCGTGATTGGGATCGACTTCGTCTTTTCGACCGAGTCGACGCCGCAGTTCGACTGCATGATGTAGAGCTGGCCATCGAAGCCGGAATCGCGGACACCGGAGGCGAGCAGCGTGAGGTAGCGCTCCGCCACGGGCTGGACATAGGCAGAGAGCACGGTGGTGCTCGTGCGCTCGTACTCTCGCCACTCGCGTGTGATCTGGTGCGACGCGACCGAGGAGACCTCGGGCCAGAGCTCGCGAACCCCGGCGAGGACGGCCTGTTCGTGGCTCGGGTCAGCGTAGGCGTGGAGCAGGCAGATCGCGACGGCCTCGACGCCGTCGGCGCGGAAGTCCGCCACGATCCCCGGGAGGCCGGTCAGGTCGAGCGGCTCGCGCTCGCGCCCATCGTGGGTGAGCCGGCCGGGGAGCTCGCGCCGTAGGTAGCGGGGCACAAACGGCGGCGGCTTCTCGTAGTGGAGGTTGAAGTAGTCGGGCCGGTTGCCGCGCGCGATCTCGAGCGAGTCCCGGAACCCCGAGGTCGTGATCAGGGCGGTCTTCACGCCCTTGCGCTCGGTGATCGCGTTGATCACGAGTGTCGTCCCGTGGGCGAGGAAGCCGATCTCGCCGATCGCGATCCCGCTCTTCGCGAGCACGTCGAGGACGCCGCGCTCGAAGTCCGGCGGCGTGGTGTCGGACTTCGCCGTGAGGATCTCCTGGCGCCCCGTCTCGGGATCGCTCCAGAAGGTGACGAGGTCGGTGAAGGTGCCGCCGACATCGGTCGCGGCTCGCAGGAGCGCCGTCATGCGCCGACCTCGTCGTAGAGGCTGCCGGTCATCGGGCCGGCGAGGAGAGGCTCGATCTCCTGCCTCAGGGTGGCGCGGATCGGCGCGTCGAGCCACGACTGGTAGCCATCGGGGCTCTCCCACCAGGCGTGCACGACGAACCCCCCGCCCGCCTCACGCGGGCGGAGCAATCGTCCGCCGCGAAACGCGGGGAGCCGCGCCGCATGCCCGAGGACGTCGAGGCGGTGAAACACCTCGATGAAGGCGTCCTCGTCGATCGCGCGGACCGGGATGGTGAGGATCGAGTGGGTCATCTCATGTGAGCCGGGAACGTCCCTTCTTACTGGCCGGGTCGCGAAAAGTCAATCGAGAGGAAAGATCCGTTTACACTGACGCGAACCGTGGTCGACGAGGACTTCCGGCATCTGGGGCAGCGGCTCCAGGGGCTCCGGCGGGAGCAAGGGCTAACGCTCGAGCGGGTCTCGGCCGACAGCGGGCTGTCGGCGGGCTACCTCTCCCAGATCGAGAACGGGCAGGCGGTGCCGTCGTTGACGGCGCTCCAGGTGATCGCAGCGAGCCTCGGCGCGGAGCTGGCGACGTTTTTCCCGGACAGCAGCGAAGCGACGACGCGGATCGTGCGTGCATCCGATCGGAACGGGTTCAGGCTCGAGCGCCAGTCGGGCGAGGAGTACGCAGTGCTCGCCCAGCAGGTCGAGGGGTCGGCTTTCTCCGCCGTGTACGCGCGCCACCTTCCCGGAGCGGCCGCCCTCCCTTTCCGCCACCTGGGAGAGGAGTTCGCCCTCGTCCTCTCCGGGCGGGTGAAGCTGACGATCGGCGAGCAGACACACGAGATCGGCCCGGGCGAGTGGGCCCACTATTCCTCCCAGCACGGCCACTCCGCCGAGGTCGTCTCGGATGAGCCGGTCGAGGCGATCTGGATCCTCACACCGGCGATCGTATGACGACCATCGCGCGCGCCCACGAGAGCTTCGAGCCGCTCAACCTGCTCGGACGGCGGCTCCGCGAGCGCAGGCGCGAGCTCGGGTTGACGCTCGCCGAGGTCGCGGCCGCGGCAGGTATCTCGGTCGGGCATTCGTCGTCGATCGAGAAGGGGACGACGCTGCCATCGCTTCCGGTGCTGGCGCGGGTCGCGCATGCGCTCGATCTGACGCTCGCCGAGGTGCTCCGCGCCTCGCCGGCGGCGGGGATCGCGCGCGGCAAGGTGGACGCCTCGCTCGACTGGGCCCAGCTCGTCGGGGCCGGGTCGCGCGTCCAGGTCTGGTATGTGCGGGAGCGTTCGGGCGTATCGGCCTCCGCACCGTTCCCGCTTGCCGGCGACGATCTCTTCGTCTTCGTGCACGTCGGCGAGATCGAGATCGACGTGAACGACGTTCGGCACGTCTTGAGCGAAGGCGACTCGATCCACTGCCAGGGGCCGCGTTCGATCGCCTGGACGGCGACCTCGGCCGGCGACGCCGCGACGTTGTGGGTCTCGCGCGGAGCTCGGGCGCGAGACCGGCTCTGATTCCCGGCTTGCCGAGCGGCGGCGACCCTTCACACTCCATCCGCCCGCCGGTTCGACTCGCTCGTCGTCGCGCCCGGCTCGCCCGGCGGCTTAGACTGGCGCCGGGCGCCGGATCCTCCCGCATCCGACCGTTAGCCCGGAGATTGTCAACCAGACCAGTGGTTGCAGACAGTGCCCGAGTCGGCAGTCACGGTCCAGGAGGTCAGGCGCAAATGGCCGATTCCGCCGCAAGCTCGCTCGAGAAGATCTACTACGACGACCTCACTTGGCCCGAGGTGAACGAGGCCGTCGCAGCCCGCAAGGTGGTGCTGCTCCCGATCGGCAGCACCGAGCAGCACGGGCACCACCTGCCGCTCGACACCGACAACTTCCTCGCACGCAGCGTCTGCGTCAAGGCGGCGCAGCAGGCGCCGACCGAGCTGCTCGTGATGCCGACGATCCCCTACGGCTACAACGAACACGCGCTCGATTTTCCCGGCACGATCCACGTCCACTACGACCACTTCATCGAGTACTGCCTCGACGTCTGCAAGAGCGTCGTCTACGCCGGCTTCGATCGCATCGTCCTGATCGACGGGCACGGCTCGAACGAGCACCTCTGCGAGTTCATCGCGCGGCGCGCGACGCTCGAGACCGATGCCCTCGTCGCCTCGACGCTCTGGGTACGGCTTGCCACGGAGGCGTTCGAGCGCGTCCGGGAGTCGGGGCTCGGCGGAGCCTCGCACGCGTGCGAGCTCGAAACGTCTGCGTACCTCTATCTCGACGAGGCGCGGGTGCAGATGGACAAGGCGGTCAACCACGTCGGCGGCGCGTCCGGTCACCCGAGCTCGCGGTTCCTCTACTCGGACATCTCAAAGGGCGGCGGGCCGATCAAGATGGTGCGCTGGACGAGCACCGCGACGCCGACCGGCGTGACCGGTGCGGCCGCACTCGCCACGAGAGCCAAGGGAGAGGCCGTGGTGGAGCAGGCGGTCTCGAGCCTGCTCGACTTCGTCCGCGAGTTCCGTGCGATGGACAAGGGCGAGCGCGTCGATCACCGCGTCAAGCGGCCGACGCTCCCGACCCTGCCGAGCATGGACTGACGTTGCCGGTCATCGCGGAGGTCGAGGCTCTCCACCTGCGGTTACCGGACGTGCCCGAGGAGGCAGACGGGACACGCGACGTCCTGCTCGTCGAGATCACCACCGACGACGGCCTCACCGGGGTCGGCGAGGTCTCGAGCAACTCCTATGTGTGCCGCGCGATCGTCGAGGCGCCGCGGTCGGCAGCGCGGCGGCACGGATTGCGCGCGATCCTGCTCGGACAGGACGCACTCGATGTCGAGGGCAACTGGCGTCTGATGTTCGACGAGACGCGCCGCTACGGCCGCCGCGGGATTGCGCTGCACGCGATCAGCGCGGCCGACCTCGCGCTCTGGGACATCCGCGGCAAGGCGCTCGGCGAGCCGGTGCACTCCCTGCTCGGAGGCAAGCAGCGGGATCGCGTCCGGGCGTATGCGAGCTACCTGTTCGGGCAGACGCCAGAGGAGACGGCGGCGAAGGCTCGCGAGGCGCTGGAGCTCGGCCTGCGAGCCGTGAAGTTCGGCTGGGGCCCGTTCGGTTTCGACGAGGCTGTCGACCTTGCGCACGTCGATGCGGCGCAGAAGGTACTCGGCGGCAGTGCCGAGCTGATGGTCGACGCCGGCTGCGCCTTCGATCCCGAGACGGCGCTCGCGCGCGCGAAGGAGCTCGCCAGGCGAGAGGTGGGCTGGTTCGAGGAGCCTCTCGGCTACGACGACCTCGCGGGCTACGCGTGGCTCTGCGAGCGCTCGCCGGTGCCGATCGCAGGGGGCGAGATGGAAACCGGCGTGCTCGACTTCACGCGTCTGATCGACGCGGGGCTGCACGTGCTTCAGCCCGACGTCGCGATCTGCGGCGGCCTGACGGTGGCAAGGGCGGCGTCCGAGCTCGCCTTCGCTGCGGGCCGGCGTACCGTCGCACACGCCTTCAGCACCGGCATCTGTCTGATGGCGTCGCTGCACTGGATGGCGAGCCGGCCCGACGGCGAGCTCGTCGAGTACTGCCTCGCCCCGTCGCCGTTTGTCCGGGAGCTCGTCTCCAGCCAGCCGGGACTCGAAGACGGGTATCTGCCGGTCCCCGACACACCAGGCCTCGGCGTCGAGCTCGACCGGTTGCTGGTCGACCGCTACCGCGTTAGCTGAGCTGACAGCCAGGACGGGACGGAACCCGTCTGCGAACGGGTGTTTCCGGCCTCGATTGCTCAGGGCCTCGCCGCGGGGCCTCCGGTGCGGTCAGGGGATCCACTCCGGGAAGGCTCCCTTCCAGTTCTCGTGGATGATGCTCTCCTGGGTGTCGAGATCGACGGTGGGGAGTCCGCTACCGGCAACGACGTCATTGACCCTGCGCAGGCCATTGAGCACGTTCTCGATCGTTCCCGACGGGAAGTCCGAGGCGAAAAGCAGCTTGTCCGCGACGCCGTACTCGATCGCATTGATCAGCGACATCCAGTACCGCCAGGGCCGGTAGTGGCACGCCGAGATGTCGGCGTAGAGGTTCGGGCACTTCCGGATCAGGGCGACCGTGTCCTCCTCCCAGGGGTGACCGAGGTGGGCGATGATCATCCGCAGGTCGGGGAACCGCATCGCGATCCCCTCGAGCTGGAGCGGTGCGCCCCATTTGAGACGCGCCTTACTGGGGAAGGTCGTTCCCTGATGCCAGATCACCGGGACGTTGCGATCGCTGCAGAGCTCGAACAGCTCCCAGTGCCGCTCGTCCTCCGGATCGAAATGCTGGTAGACCGGCCCCAGCTTGAGACCGCGAAGGTTCAGGGTGTCGATCGCGTGCTCGAGCTGGGGGACGCAGCCCGGGTCGTTCGGGTCGACGGATGCCCAGCCGACGATCTTCTCTGGGTGGGCGGCTGCGTACTCCGCGATCAGCTCGTTGGGCACCCAGACGCCGACGGCGCGCGCCTGCAGGCCGAACACGACGACCTTGTCGGCGCCGACGGAGGCCTCCCAGTGCTGCTCGGGGCGGGAGTCGTAGCTGTGCAGGTCGAGCGCGCCCGCGTAGGCCTCGCCGCCGGAACGCTCGAGCTTCACGAGCTTCGACGCGAGAGCCTCGCTCGCCCATTCCTCGCCGATGTGGTCGGGGTACCACCAGAGGTGCGAGTGGACATCGACGATCACGACCGCTCCCCGAGGTACGACGCAAAGCGGTCGAGCACGGCCGCCAGCTCGGCCTGCGCCGAGCGATCGAGCCGCACGGCCGGCGGCCGCAGGTCGGGCTCCGCGAGACCTGCTGCGGCCAGCGCCTCCTTGACGACCGCGACGTTGTGGCGGCCCCGATCGCGGTTGCGCAGCAGCTCGAACGGGATGACCAGCGCGAGCAGCTCGTCGACGGCAGCCGAATCCCCCCGCTCGAGCGCTGCGAGCAGCGCAAGCGCCAGGGCAGGCTCGACATTGGCGAGGCCCGAGGTGAAGCCGCGGATGCCGAGATGGGCGAACGCGGGCACCCACAGCTCGGCGAGGCCGCAGACCCAAAGCGTCCGCTCGGCGAGACCGCCCGAGGTCATGAGCGCCGAGGCCCGCTCGAGGTCCGGCACCGCGTACTTGACCGCGACGACGTTCGGATGGTCGATGACCGCATGGAGCTCGGCGGCGGCGAGCCGCGGCGTGCGGAGATAGGGCACGACCGGAAGCGGCGACTCGTCCGCAACCGCGTGCAGCAGCGCGACGAGGCCCCCGGCGGATCCACCCGGGTCGCCCGGCTCGTGCACCATCACTGCGTCGACGCCCTGCTCCGCCGCGAACGAGGCCAGCTCGAGCAGCTCCGACAGAGGCCCTGCGAGACCGGCGAGCAGCGCGGCGTTCGCCCGTGTCGCGGCGGCGACCCGCACGACCTCGCGCCGCTCGGAGCTGCTGAGCTGGAATACCTCGGCCGTCGCGCCGAGTGTCGTGATCGCCTGGATGCCCGCCGAATCGATCCGCCCGATCAGCGATTCCAGAGCGGCGTGATCGATCGCTTTGCCGCCGCGCACGAACGGCGTGACCGGCACGGCGGTGACGCCCGCAAGCCGCTCCCTGAGCTGCGCCGACGACATCGCGGCAACGATACGCCGTGCCCGGCGGCGGTGCCGTAGAACTCCCGACGCCAGCCCTTGCCGGGCCGACCGACCCGGTAGGTGCCTCGATGATTTACTCACCGCCGTGGCCCCCGTTTCTCCTGCGATTGAAACATCACCGCCCGAGGCGAGGCGCGCCGCCCTGGTGACGGGAGCGGCGGGCGCGATCGGCGGGGCGATCGCGACGCAACTCGACTCCGACGGCTGGGCGGTACACGCCGTCGATCTCGCCGACGGCGATCTCGCGACGCCGGAGGGAAACCGGCAGGTCGTCGACGCCGCACTCGAGCGCTTCGGCCGCCTCGATGCGGTCGTGGCTGCGGCGGGCTTCCAGCACGTAGCGCCCGTGCGAGAGCTTCCCGTCGAGCGCTGGGACGCGCTGCTCGCCGTTCTCCTGACGAGCCCGTTCCTGCTCGCCCAGCACGCCTGGGATGCACTGACAGCCTCTGGCGACGGCCGCTTCTGCGTGATCGGGTCGGCTCACTCGCTCGTCGCCTCGCCGTTCAAGGCGGGCTACGTCGCGGCAAAGCACGGCGTGCTCGGCCTCGTGAAGACGATCGCCCTCGAGGGCGCGAAGGACGGGATCAGCGCGACCGCGATCTGCCCCGGCTACGTCCGCACGCCGCTCGTGGAGGCGCAGATCGCCGATCAGGCGAGAGTGCACGGCCTACCGCAGGAACGCGTGCTCGACGACGTGATCCTCGCAGCGCACGCGGTCAAGCGGCTGCTCGAACCGTCGGAGGTCGCAGAAGTCGTCGGGTTCGTCCTCGGCCGCTCCGGCCGGGCGTTCACCGGCGCGCCCGTCGTGATCGACCTCGGGTGGAGCGCCCGTTGAACAAGCGGTCGGTCGCACCGCTCTGGACGCCCTCGCCCGATCAGGTCGAGCGGACCATGCTGAGTCGCTACCTGCGCTGGCTCGAGGCGAAGCGAAGCCTTTCGTTTGCCGGCTACGACGAGCTTTGGGCCTGGTCGGTCACCGATCTCGAGGGGTTCTGGGGCTCGCTCTGGGAGTACTTCGACGTCCAGGCTTCACGGCCCTACGAGCGCGTTCTCGGCCGCCGCACGCTGGAGTCGGCCGAATGGTTCCCGGGTGCAGAGCTGAGCTACGCCGAGCACATCTTCCGCGGCAAGCCCGACGAGCGGGTGGCGATCGTCCACGCCTCGGAGCTGCGGCCCCAGGCCGACCTGAGCTGGGGCGAGCTGCGGGCAGCGACGGCACGGGTGGCGGCGGGACTGCGCGAGCTTGGCGTCGATCGCGGCGACCGGGTCGCCGCCTACCTGCCGAACATCCCGGAAGCAGCGATCGCGTTCCTCGCCTGCGCGTCGATCGGTGCGACCTGGTCGAGCTGCTCGCCCGACTTCGGGGCCCGCAGCGTGATCGACCGGCTCGCCCAGATCGAGCCGAAGGTGCTGTTTGCCGTCGACGGTTACCGCTACGGCGGCCGCGACTTCGACCGCCTCGACGTGGTCGGCGAGATCCAGAGCGCGATCGGGAGCCTCGAGCGAACGGTCGTGCTGCCCTATCTCGACGCGGCGCCGGACCTCGGCCGGCTCCGCAGCGCGATCAGCTGGGA
>DATKRX010000120.1:0-6061 GCA_035531915.1 Gaiellaceae bacterium
GTGTGCGGAACCTTCGACACCGACGTTTGGGAGCCAGCGCAGCCAGCTCGGGAGGTACCAGCTCAAGCTGTCGAGGAGGACGAGGGTGCTCGGGAGGACGATCGTGCGGATGAGCGTGGCGTCGAGGAGGAGCGCAACGGCGACGCCGAAGCCCATCTCTTGGAACTGGACGAGCTGTCCGCGCGCGAACCCGGAGAACACGGCAACGATGATCAGCGCCGCGCCGGTGATGATGCGGGCGGTCGAGGAGACGCCGATCACGACGGCATCACGGGTGGAGCCGCTGCTGTCGTAGCGTTCCTTGATGCGGCTCATCAGGAAGACCTGGTAGTCCATCGAGAGAGCGAAGAGGACGGCGAACAGGAAGAGCGGCACCCAGGCGTCGATCGCGGGCACGTGCTCGAAGCCGAAGAAGCTCGTGGCGTAGCCGTGGATGAACACGAGCGTGAGTAGCCCATACGCCGCGCCGATCGAGACCAGGTTGAGGAGGATCGAGATCAGCGCGACCACGATCGAGCGGAAGGCGATCGTGAGCAGGATCAGGCTGAGCGCGAAGACGAACGCGAAGACGAGGGGCGTCGGCCCGGTCACGGCGTCGAAGTATTCGGCGTTCTCCTCCGTCTTGCCGCCGACGAGCACTTGGGCTCCCGTGCCGGCGAGTGCAGCCGGGAGCACGTGCGCGTGGAGGTCGCGGACGGCGCGAATCGCCGGTCCGCCCACCGGATCGCCTTGCACCGGAACGGTCAGGACAGACGTGTGCCGGATCGACGAGACCGCGATCTGCCCGGCACCGAATCGTGGATCGGCGGCGAGCCGATGCTCAAGGGCGACGAGGTCGGGCCCTACCGAGGCGTTGCCGCCCTGCACGACGATCTGCACCGGGTAGGGGCTTTGCGTCGGGAAGGCGCGCTTCAGGGCGAGGTAGCCCTGCTTGGAAGGGACGCTGTTGGGAAGTGACGTGACGCCGCTCGCGCCGATGTGCAGGCCGAGGACCGGTAGTGCGAGCGCGATCATCGCGCCGGCTGTGAGGACGAGGCTCAGGGCCGGCCTGCGCAGGGCGCGCTCGACGATCGCCCGCCAGTAGCGTCCCTCGGTTGCCCCGCCGCGGCCGAGGTTGCGGCCCAGCACCGGAATCCGGAGGGCGTTGACGCGGTCGCCGAGGAGGCCGAGCAGCGCGGGTAGGAGCGTCAGGGCGGCGGCGACCGAGACGGCGCCGACGATGATCGCGCCGGCGGCGAGGCTGCGCATGATGCTCGTCGGAACGATCAGCAGGCCGAGGAGCGCGACGACGAAGGTGCTGCCGCTGAAGAGCACGGCGCGGCTCGCCGTTGCTCCCGCGAGCGCAATCGCCGCTTCCTTGGGGGCGCCGCCCGTGCGTTCTTCCCGGTAGCGCGAGATTACGAACAGGGTGTAGTCGATCCCGAGCGCGAGGCCCATGCCGCTGAGCATGTTCACGATGAAGATGGAGAGGCTGAACTCGAGCGAGAGCAGCGTGACAAGCCCGAGCCCGACGATAATCGAGATGATCGCCATCGCAACCGGGATCAGCCCGGCGATCACGGCCCCGAAGACGAGCAGCAGGATGACGAGCGCTGCGGGGAGCCCGAAGCCCAACTCGCCGTTCTTCAGGTCGCTTTGCGAGAGGGTTCCGAAGTCGTTAGCGGCGGTGTGGTCTCCGGTGATCGCCACCTGGAAGCCCGGCGTTCGGTCGGCTGTCTGTGTGAGCGCGACGACCGGCTTGATCGCCGCGTCGCTGCCGACGAGGATGGGGAGCAGAACCGCGTGCCCGTTCTTCGAGACGAGCGGCGGCGTGACGATGTTCTGCACCTTCCCGGTTGCCTGCAGGCTGCCGACGAGTCGCGTGACGAAGGCTTTGAACTGCGGGCTGCTCGCCGTGTGGCGGCTGGAGCTGACGACGATGAGGTCGCTCGACCGACCACGCAGTTGGGTGCTCGTCGGCGGAAATGCTGCCGCGATCGCAGCCGCTGCGCGCTCCGACTCGGGGTGGCCGGTCACACCCGCTGTCGAGGTCAGGCCGTGCAGCGAGGTGGCCGCGAGCATGATCGCCGCGACGATCGCGACGCCCCAGGCCGCAAACACGCGCCGCGGGCGCGCCGAGCTGGCACGTGCCAGCCGCTCCGTGAGCCCGGCCTGCGTGTTGATGGCAGTCAATGCGATGTGCCTCCTTGGCCATGCCGTTGGTGTGGCGAACCGAGGACGATCGACCCGCTCCAACCCACGGTGCTCGGGGAGGACATATCTGCGAGGCCAGGGGCTAGGACCTCACAGGGTCGGGCGCGAGTCGCTGAGAGCCGACTGCGCCGACCCTACATGGTCAGGCTCCAGCCAGTGCCGGCGCCAGGGTCTCGGCCCTCGCCTTGCGCGAGGCGTTCATCTGCTCGAAACCGAGCATCGTGTTCACCCCCGAGCTGCCCAAGACCCGCAGCGGAATCATGCGCCGCCTGCTGCGCGACGTGGCCGAGAACCGGCCGCTCGGCGACACGACAACGCTCGCGATCCCGCTGTCGTGGACGAGCTCCGCAAGCGCGGCTCCGCCGAAAAAGACGAGTACCCGCCGCTTGACTCGAACCGCCCGCCGGTGCCGGGAGCGGGAAGCAAGGGCACGCGTGGAGTCGCGAAGCAGCAATTCCTGCCCTGCGCCTGGCTTCACGTTTCGGAGTCTTTGGCGGGGAAGAGCACGGTTGGGGTATCGGCCTCGGCGGGGTCGAGGTCGCGGAGGATCACGTCGATCAGGGTGACGAGCAGGGACGCGATCGGGATCGCGATCAGCACGTAGAAGGGGCCGAGCAGGATGCCGGTCGCCGAGACCGACACGAGCACGACGAGCGGCGAGAGCCCCACGGCCCCGCCCAGAACGCGCGGGGTGATCAGGTAGTCCTCGATCAGCCGGATCGCGACCAGAATGCCGGCCGCGTAGGCGGCGATGTGCCAGGAGTCGGTGAGACCGGCGCCGGCGGCGAGCACGACCGCGACCAGAGGGCCGACCACGGGCACGATCTCGAGCAGGCCGACGGCGATCCCGACGAGAAGAAAGTACGGTTCCCCGACGAGCCAAAACCCGAACGAGGCCACGCTCGCGACGAGCGCGATCAGAAGCAGTTGCCCGCGTACGAACGCGCCGAGCTTCATATCGATCAGATACCAGGTGTCGCGAACTTTCTTGCGTTTGGGCCGCGGAATCAGGCTCGTGATCAAGTCGATCGCCTGGTCTCGTTCGAACAGCCAATAGGCAGCAGAGGCGAAAGTGAAGACGATCGCGATCAGGATCTCGAACGCGGTTTGCCCGATCGACAAGGCGGGATGAAGCAGCTTGTCGGCCGACGGTAAGTGCTGGAGCCGTTTCTGGATCGCGTTGAGGATTTGCCCTTTGACCCCGCTCCCGTGGTGTCCCTTGGTCGCTGCGAGCGCGTTCTCGACCTGCGTGATCAGCTGCGGCACGACGAAGGAGAGGAAGAGCGCGAGAAGTCCGATCAGCAGCAGGTAGTGGAGCAAGACGCCGATCGAGCGTGGAACGCGCCGCGCGGTGAGCCAGTCAACGCTCGGCCGCATCGCGGCCGCGATGGTGACGGCCATGAACAGCAGAGCGATCACAACCTTCAGCTTCCACAACGCCAACGCGAAAACGACAACGGCAACCGCGACGCCCGTGACGATCAACGCCCGCCGAGCAGCCGAGCGACCGTCACTTGAACCGTTGCCGGGTTGGTAGCTGAGCTCCGAGCCGCCTACCTCCAGCACGGGACCGCTAGCCGTGTCGATTGCGATCACGTCGCTTCGTGGGCAACCCGTAGCTCCCGTGCCTGGGCCAGGCCGCTCGCCCCACCTTCGGTGCCACTCTGAACTCGGCGTCCAGCTCCCTCAACCCCTCTCGTTTGCCTGACGTTCCCTCACCGCTCCGACCCGGGAGAGCTCGTCTGAGCCCGACACACCAAACTGACGAGCGCTTCCGGCCTTCCGAAGGCTGCCTCGCCGGGCCTCGTCGCTCGTTCCTCGGGAGTTAGCTCTTCCCCGGCGCCGAGGTTCGCAAACGCCCGGTCGCCCGGGTCGCCGTGGGTGTGACAACGACCGGCCGGAGCTCCCGCGAAACCCACGCCCGCAGCTCGGTGAGCGGGCGGCGCCCACACTCGCGCCCCACCGGCGCGAGGAAGCTGGGCCCTCGATAGCTCCGTTCTCGCCAAGCCCCTCACGAACCGGTCGAGCTCCTTGCCCCTGTCGCACGGCGCAGGCCCTCAGGCAACCTGTTCGCCTTGTTGGAAGCGCTGCCGGAGTCGTTTGATCGACGGCATCAAGACGAGTGCCGGGAGGATCGGGAGCCAGAAGTTGAAGAGCCGGTAGATCACGACGGCGAGGAGTGTGCGTGCGAATGGCGCTCCCATCCAGAAGATCGCGAGGGTCAAGGCGACCTCGACGACGCCGGCGCCGCCGGCGGGTAAGGCGCGTCGAGTGAGGACGTACCCGCCCGAGTAGGCGAGCACGAGCGCCGCGACCGAGAGTCGAACCTCGACGACTTGGAGTGCCGCCCAGAGGCAGAGGATGTCCCCGGCCCAGTAGGCGGCGTTCCCGGCCACACCGACCCCGTGCTCGCGTGGGCTCAAGAGGAGTGTCCGCACCGTGGTGGCGCCCCTGATCAGGGCTGCGAACCAGCGGCGGCCGCGGCCGCCCTGAGCTTTGCCGAGCCGGCGGGCGCGGCGGGGCGAGGTCAGGTAGAGGCCGAATCCGAGACAGGGAAGGATCAGAAGCGAGGGAAGCGTGGTCGAGTTGCCCGCGTGACCGTCGAGACGGAAGAAGAGGGCCGCGGAGGCGATCAGAGCGCCGATCGAGAGAACGACGTATTCGAGCAGCCCGAGCCCGACGGCGCGGGCGGCTGCCTCGGATTTGTTCGCACCGGCTTTCTGGAAGGCCCAGTAGTCGACCGCGAATCCCCCCGAGGAGCGGGTGGCTGCGAACACGCCAAAACCGGCGAGCACCGTCTGCGCGGAGGCCGAGAGGCTCATCTCGGAGCAGTCGTCGACCCGAGCCATGTCGCGGATGGTCAACATGTAGCCGGCGTAGGCGACGAGCTCGCCGGCCAGGCACACAAGCAGCCAGACCCAGGGGTGATTAGCCTCTGTGAGGCGCATCACGCGCGTCCAGCCGGCGGCCGACGCGAGCACGAAGACAGCACCCACCGTGGTCGCGGCGGCCGCGATCACGATCGCCATGGGCTTTTCCTCGAGCCATAGGTAGCCGCTGCGCACACTCCTTTCCAGAGCGGAAAGGAACCTTCTCACCGTGTTTTAATCTGCCGGCTCAAGGCTCTGCGCCAGAATCGTCGGGCCGGGCGTGAGGAGCGCTGAGTCGGACGGCGATCCCGGCGCGGCCGGGTGGCAGTGCATTGAGCGACCCGGAATCGGCGAGACTCCGAACGATCCCTACCCGACCATCGATCCGGGTATCGAGGTTGAGCGCCATCGCCTATAGGTTGTGTCCGCTGGAGCGTTTTCTCAACCCTCGGCGGCCGTGACTCGCGCGTCACAGCCAAACACCTCTCTTCGAGCGAGCGCTTGCTGCCCACCTTCGCCTGACCGGCAAGAAGACCGTGGTCTCGACGGGAGCCGCCGCTCCTGCGGCCAGCTCTCTCCGCCTACGCGGGGCTCTTCCTCAACCTGAAAACGCCACCACAAGCGGCCCCGCTCGCTGCCTGAGACCGCCTCCGGCGCTACGCCTACTCGAGCCCGTGCTGGAGGCGCGAGCGGCGCAGGCCGAGTCGAGCACCGCCCGGCAGAACGAGTCGTCGTCCGCGAGCGGCGGCTCAGAGGAGCTCACGGGCGCGCGCCAGCAGCGCCGCCTCGGCAGAGCTCTCGCGCTCCTGTGCGGCCTCGCTCCACGACTCGTTCGCCGCCAGGGTCGCGGCGAGCCCCGCGAGCATCGCCTCCATCGCTGCCTGCGACGAGGAGCCGATCTGCAGGCGGGCTGCAGCGCACGCCGCAGGATCGAGCGCGGCACGCAGCGTCGCCTCGTCGAGCTCGACCGGCGCCCCGATCGCGGCCTCGGCAGCCGC
>DATKRX010000121.1:0-2801 GCA_035531915.1 Gaiellaceae bacterium
TCGCTCGTTTCGCCGCTTCCTGAATCTTTTCAAGATCGGCACGCGCTGCGTGCTCGTCGTCGAGTTCGTCTGCGACGAAGTACGCAAAGTTGCTGATCACCGAAAGCAGGTTGTTAAAGTCATGTGCAATTCCTCCAGCGAGCTGACCCAGGCTCTCGAGTCGCTCGGACTGCAGGAGTCGGCTCTCGAGTGCGCGCGAAGCGCGTTCAAGAGAAAGTCGGTCGGCAATGTTGCGGTGGGTCCCGAATGTGCCGACGATCTCCCTTTCCGCATTATGAATCCAGGACTCCTTGCATAGAAGGATCATTTCCTCGGGGTCACTGCCCGGCTCGCACCGAGTAGACGAGCGTGAGATCGGTCCCTGGGTAGACGGTCTTGGTCTCGGTGAGGTCTTCGCAGAGCCGGGCGATCGCGCGCGTGCGACGCGGAGCTGACAGCGCGAGCAGCCGCACGTGGAGCTCGTTGCCGACGATCTCGAGATCAGCGGGCGAGCGGAAGGCCTCCCGCAGCAAGCTGCGGGCCTCGTCCTCCGCCCTCGCATAGTGCGGCCCGAGCATGCGCGCGAGCGCGGACTCCGCGTTGTAGGTGGCCATGCGGATCGCGTCGAAGACGCGCTTGCGTTCGGGAGCGAGCCGGACCGCGTCCGGGCGGACCTGGGCGAGAGGAACTTTCTTCGGGAGCGCTCTCGCCGCCGCGGCGAGGCGGTCGACCTCGGCGATCGCGTCGGCGAATGCGCCCCGGATCTCCTCGTCGGCCCCGCGGCCCGAGAGCGCCGCGGCGCCCTCGGTGCGTTCGGCTTGCGAAAGCGCGTGGCGGCCGGCCCGTAGCGCGGCGTCGGCGGTCTTCCTCGCCGGGTTCGGGACGAGCCGGTCGGGATCGTCGCTCGTCGTCGCGTAGGTGTCGAGCGCGTCAAGGCCGTAGTGGGCGCGCATGTACCTGAAGAAGTTCTCCTGGCGCCAGCGGCTGAACATCTGGTGTGCGATCGCTGCGGGGTCGGGGTCGGCCCGCGTCGTGATGATCTGTGTCTGGTGGCCGGTCGCCTCGTCGAGGCGGACGATCTCCCGGCAGGAGAAGAAGCGCTTGCCCGAGTCGTAGGGGATCTCGACCGGCCGGTCACTGAGCAGGTAGGCGTGGTGGTTCCCGACCCCGTCGACAAAGACAGCCGGGAAGAAGGCCGCGCGCGCGAGGAGCTCGCTTCGGCCCTTCTTGTAGGTAAGGAGGTGAAAGCCAGAGAGGGAGAGCTCAGCGAACAGCTTCGGCGACCAGCCGCCGCGGTCGAAACAGATCGTCGGCCGGGCGCGCTCCCCGACGAGGGAACGGATCTCGGCGGTCACGGTGCGCAGCTCTCCTGCGAGGGAGGCTCCCGGCGCGCTTGCCCAGACGAGGAGGCCGTCGCCGTTGCCATCGCAGCACCAGGTGTCGCTGGTCGCTCCCATCGCGAGACGGATCCGGGCGACGTGGGCCTTCCCGATCTCCCGGCCGCCGTGGTAGGCGCGGACGTGGCCGTCGAGGTAGAAGATGCCGCTCGCCTCCTCATGGGAGATGAGATGGTGCTGCGCGAGGCGCTCGAAGAGCGCCGCGGAGCGACCGGCTGCCGCGAGCTCCTCGGTCCGGCGCCGGAGCGTCGAGACCTCGGGGACCCGGTCGAGGCCCAACAGGCGGCCGACGTCGATCGGGTCGAGGCGCGTCAGCCCTTCGGCACGCGGCTCGCCGATGAGGCAAGCAAAGACGATCGACAAGATGAGCGAACGCAATCCGTAGAAGGCGGAGCGGCGCAGCCCGGCGACGTAACGCCCGGTGCCGTAGATCGCGGAGGCGACCTCCAACAGGCCGGTGGCGACGATCCCCGGGAGCGCGAGGAGCGCCCCGGCGAGCGGGAGCGCAGCGCCCTCGCAGATCACCGGCGGAGCCTCGGCGAGCTCGCCGGCACGAGCCGCGGCCCGTTCGGAGGAGCGCTCCGCCGGGCGGGCGAGCGGAAGAAGCGTCCCTGCCGCCGCACCTCCGGTCACCGGCGGGACCGCGGCGGCGGCGATCGCCCGGCGCACGGTGTCGGTGGACACCGCCGTCGCCTCGGCGACCTTGGCCAGGCTGAGGCCCTCACCGCGCAGACGGCGGAGCTCGGCGGCCTTGTCCTCGGTGAGCTTCGAGGGCCCCTTCGGACCGCGGCGCCGCACGATGAGGCCCTCGACCCCGAAGGCCTCGTAAGCCTTGCGCCAGCCCATGACCGAGTCCTCGTTGACCGAGAACGCGGCGGCGACCTGGCGCTGGCGGGCGGCCTTGGACATGGCGAGCTGGACCGCAGCGAGCCTTCTCGCGGCAGTGTCGCCGGCGGTCCAGCTCCACGCGGCCATCCCCCACAAGAACACCGAACCGTTCCCCTCGTCGTCCTCGGAGAACGCGACACCGTCTGCGATGTGGAGCGATCCGGCGGGAGCGAGCGGAAGCGGGACCATCGTCCCAAGTGTGCTCGCCGTAACCGTCATTACGCCTCCTCGAACCAACAATTACACCGAAGTAATTATCTCATATTGAGGACGCGAAGCGGGGGATACCTCCAGCTCACGGGCAACCTGACCGCTTGTATGCAAGGAGTCCTGGAATCAGTTTCGGCGGTCATCGCGCATCGTCGATGCAGCCAGCCAACGGCGAACGCTTTGCTCGGCTGGCGAGTGTCCTCCATGGTGTTGGTCCACGGTCCACGAGAATCGACAACAGCTCAGTTCGCCTTCAAAGATTTGCGGCCTGAGCCGGCGCGCCGACCGCCGCGTCGATCAGGCACGATCCGACGTTCGACAGCTTGA
>DATKRX010000122.1:0-10020 GCA_035531915.1 Gaiellaceae bacterium
CTGGATCGCGGTCAGGATTCTCGGATAGGTCCCACAGCGGCAGAGATGCCCGTTCATCGCCGTGCGGATCTGATCCTCGGACGGATTCTTCGTCGTCGCCAAAAGGTCGGCAGCCTGGATCATCATGCCGTTCTGGCAATAGCCGCAATGAGGCACCTGAACATCGATCCATGCCTGCTGCAACGGATGCAACGCCGGCGCCGCAGCAGTCGTGCCACGCGCCGCCGCCCACAACGCCGGCAACCCCTCAAGCGTCGTAATACTCTTCCCGCTCACCGCAGCGACCGGAGTCACACACGAACGGATCTCCTTCCCGTCCAAGAGCACCGAGCAAGCACCACACTGCGCAAGACCACAACCAAAGCGCGGGCCATGCAGATGGAGCTCGTTATGCAGAACGTAAAGAAGCGGCGTATCAAGGCTCGCGGACACGCCATGCGTGAGCCCGTTCACCTTAATCTTCAAGCTACTCGCCATTCGGTCCCTCCATCATTTCCAGCGATCTGGCCACGGGAACGCCCTTACTCGAAGAAAGGCTGCCCTCGTAACCTTGACCCAGCAAGCGTACGCCTCAGTTCACGCTACCGCAGTAGTCAAGAGCGGATTTCCGGACGCTTAATGTCACGTCCGGGAAGAAACGCAGCCTCGAACTGCGCCACCGCCGCGCGCACCCACTCGATCAGCTCGAACGCCGTCCACTCGATGTCGATGCCGTCCTTGAAGGTGATGCGGAAGCGGGGGTTCTCGTTCACCTGAACTGCGATCTGCGTACGTGACTTGGCGCGGAAACGGGCGAGCTCCCCGCCGTCGAGGATCGGACGGTCGAGGAAGTCGCGGCTCTCGAAGGTCTCGCCCGCCGGGACGCCGGCGACGTTGATCAGGTAGCTGAACGAGTCGGCGGTCAAAACGGCGGCGGGTAGGAAGCGGTGCTTGGACAGGTTGTTGACGTGCTCGAGGATCGCAAGGGGGTGGAGATCGGGCCGGTCGTAGCGCTGGAACGGCTGCATCCTTTCGATCAGCTCCGCCCACTCCTTCGGCACGCCCCGCAGCGCGCTTCCGCCCTGCACGGCCCAGTCGTTCTCGCGCTTGATGATCGGGAAAGCGGTCTGGCGGCCCGGTTTGCGCCCACCCGTGAGCACGAGCTGCCAGACGAGGTAGTCGAGGGTCGAGCGGAGATTCCCGAGAATGTCGCTGAAGATCAGCGCCAGATCTTCGAGCGGGGGCTCCGAGTCGACGCTCCACCGGAACGTGTGCCACCCACTCGCCTGGTCGAACTCGAAGATGATCCGGTACGGGTCGCTCTCGAGGTAGTCCCGGAACAGGTCGTCGTATGCCCGGCGGAACTCGTCCGCGCGCCGGAGCTTCGCGCGAACACCGGCGAGATCAGCCATTCCTCGCCCTCGCCATTGGATTCAGCCTAGCGTGCCGGAGAGCGAGGAAAACGCCGGAGCCCAAGCCCGGACCGAGGCCGACTGCGGCGAGCAGGAGCACCGCCGCGGCGACGAGCGGGACACTGCGCCGGTAGGAGCGGCGGGCTCTCCGGCACGATCGCCTCGAGCACCGAGAGGTTGGTGAAGAAGACCTCGCCTCGCCGGGGACGCCGGGCGGCGATGCCGGCCGCTCCGAGAGCTGCCGGAATCGCGAGCAGGGCCAGCAACGCAAGGGGCGAGCCAAAGCTCATCCTGGTATAGAGAGTGTGCGCCGCTCCGGACAAAACTGCCAACGCTCAGGCGATGATTTCTGCGGCGGGCCCCACCATGTGCGAGAACCGCGGCACCGTTTGGAGCACGTTCTCGCGGGCGCAGAACCGGATGTCTTCCTCCAGGCCGGGCGGGCCGTAGGTGCGCGCATTCAGGCCCTCGAGCGCATTCGGGAACGACCCAGCGATCAGCTCGGCCGCGCGTGCGCCGTCGCTTCGCTCGCCCTCGAGCCCGGCGGCGATGCGGCCGGCGCAGTAGGCGTCGTCGAGCGCGAAGCCGCCCTGGAACCCGGCGCAGAACACGGCGATGTCGCCGCCGAGGGTGCGCGCGGCAGCAGTCACGGCCGCGAGGTTCAGGAGCGACCCGACGAGCACTGTCTCGCAGCGCGCGGCCGCACCAAGGATCGCTGCGGTGCCGTTGGTGGTCGAGAGGATCAATGTCGCCGCCTGTGAGCGGGCGGCGAACTTGCGCGGCGAGGCTCCCACGTCGAAGCCCTCCACGACGACGCCGTTTCGCTCACCCGCCGCGATAGCCTCGTCGCCGAGCTCCTCCCGCAACGCGTTCGCCTCGTCGATCTCGCGGCAGCACAGCACCCGCTCGTAGCCGGCGGCGAGCGCCTGCGCGATCGACGAGGTTGCCCGGATGACGTCGACGACGATCCCGATCTGGGCGGAGGCCTCCTCCGACGGTGTGAGAGCTACGTGTACCGACACCCCCGATACGCTAGTTCGTCATGGCCGCCGAGCCCCGCTACTGCTACCGCCACCCGGATCGCGAGACCGGGCTCTCGTGCTCGGAATGCGAGCGCCCGATCTGCTACGAGTGCATGACCCCGGCCCCGGTCGGGCTGCGCTGCCCGGATCACTCCGGCAAGCCGCAGGGCGTGCGCCGCGTCACGGTCGCGGCCTCGCGTGCGGCGACGGGCGTCGGGTCGCGCCGCACGGCGGTCGTCACGATGGCGCTGATCGCGATCAACGTCGGTGTGTACCTGCTCGAGCTCGCGCTCGGCGGGTCGAGCGACGGGACGGGGAACACGATCTACGCGCATGGCGCGCTGCTCGCCAACGGCGCCTACAACTACCCGGGCTACGGCTTCGTCGCTTTCCCGCACGGCGCCTTCGCTCCGGGACTGCACGCGGCCGGAGTGTCGCACGGGGAGTGGTGGCGACTGATCACCGCGGCGTTCCTGCATTACGGCCCGATTCATCTCGGGATGAACATGCTCGCGCTCTACTGGTTTGGCCAGGTGCTCGAACACCTGATCGGGCGCTGGCGCTACATACTCCTCTATCTCGCCTCGGGGCTCGCCGGCTCTGCGGGCGCCCTCTACGCGAGCCCGAACGCGATCACGGTCGGCGCCTCGGGCGCGATCTTTGGCGTCCTCGGCGCGCTCCTCGTGCTCGAGCGGCGCGGCTCGATCCATAGCGGAGGCCAGATCCTCGGCCTGATCATCATCAACCTGGCGATCAGTTATGCCCTTCCGGGCATCTCGATCGGCGGACACATCGGCGGTCTGATCGGCGGCATCGCCCTAATGCTTGCCTACGTACGCTTCGCCCGTTCCCCTGCTCTGTGTGTCTCCTCGGCCGTCGCGCTCGCCGCCGCCGCGGTGGTCGTCGCATACTCCGTCCTGTGAGGCGCGTTGGCCGGCCCCGGGCGAGAGCAGGATCCCGACCTCGAGCGCGACGACGCGAGAGGCAGCGAACGCGAGGTTGGCCGCGTGGCCGGTCCCGACCGCGATGAGGCCGTAGGCCTTTACCGAATCCTGCTCAGGACGGCTGCACGTCGAGCTCGAGCGGTGTCAGACACCGCAACTCGGAGTCCTAGCCCCCGGCTGCCACGTAGGCCGCCGAGCCCTGCTCGGAGAGCGCGGCCTGCGCCGCCGCGAGCCGCGCGAGCGGAACGCGGTAGGGCGAGCAGGAGACGTATTCGAGCCCGAGCGAATGGCAGAACGCGATCGAGCGCGGCTCGCCTCCGTGCTCGCCGCAGATCCCGAGCTTGAGCCCCGGATTGGCCCCGCGGCCGCGCTCGACGGCAATTCGCATCAAGCCGCCGACGCCCTCGGTGTCGAGCACCTCGAACGGGTTGCGCTCGATCACGCCGTCCGCGAGGTAGCGCGCGAGGAACTTCCCCTCGGCGTCGTCGCGCGACAGGCCGAGCGCGGTCTGGGTGAGGTCGTTGGTGCCGAAGGAGAAGAACTGGGCGTGCGCGGCGATCTCCCCTGCGCTGATACACGCGCGCGGCAGCTCGATCATCGTGCCGACGGTATGCGCGAGCGTGGGCGCCTCTTCGCCCCAGATGCGCTCGCTCAGCGCGCGCAGGCGGTGGAGCTCCTCGGCGAAACCGACGAGCGGGTGCATGATCTCGACGAGGGGCGCCTCGCCCGTGCGTGCCTGCACCGCGAGCGCCGCGCGCGCGATCGCGCGGATCTGCATCTCGTAGATCTCCGGGTAGACGAGCCCGAGGCGGCAGCCACGCATGCCGAGCATCGGGTTCGTCTCGTGAAGCGCACGGATCCGGGAGCGCATCTGCTCGTCGGCAGCCTGCTCCTCGGACGGTAGGAACTCGTGCAACGGCGGATCGAGCAGCCGGATCGTCACCGGCAGTCCGTGCATCGCCTCGAAGATCCCGTCGAAGTCGGCTTGCTGGAAGGGCAAAAGCCGCTCGAGCGCATCGCGTCGGCCCGCCTCGCTCTCCGCCAGGATCATCTCCTGCATTACCGGCAGCCGCTCCTCCCCGAAAAACATGTGCTCGGTGCGGCAGAGCCCGATCCCCTGTGCGCCGAACTCGCGGGCGCGCACGGCGTCGGCGGGGTTGTCGGCGTTCGCGCGGATCCGGAGCCGCCGATAGCTGTCGGCCCAGCCGAGGATCGTCTGGAAGTCGTCGTTGAGCTGCGGGGGGACGAGCTCGATCTCGCCGAGGTACACGTAGCCCGTGCCGCCGTCGATCGTGATCGTGTCCCCTTCGCGCAGGTCGAGGTCGGCGAGGCGTGCGACGCCGCCGCTGAGGGAGAGCCCCTCGCAGCCCGCGACGCACGGCGTGCCCATCCCGCGCGCGACGACCGCAGCATGGGAGGTCATGCCGCCGTGAACGGTGAGGATCCCCTGGGCGGCGATCATCCCGTGGATGTCGTCGGGGGTCGTCTCGTAGCGGACGAGGATCACGGGGCCCCCCTTGGCCTTCTCGACTGCGGTGTCGGCGTCGAACACGATCCCGCCGCTTGCGGCGCCGGGGCTCGCGTTCAGGCCCTTCGCGACCGGCTCGGGCGCCATCTCGGGGTCGATCCGCGGGTGAAGCAGCTGGTCGAGCTGCGCCGGATCGATCCGCTGCACTGCCTCCTCGCGGCCGATCACACCCTCGTCGACCATATCCACCGCCGCCCTGAGCGCCGCGGCGGCGGTGCGCTTGGCCGAGCGCGTCTGGAGCATGTAGAGCACATCGTCTTCGACGGTGAACTCGACGTCCTGCATGTCGCGGTAGTGGTCCTCGAGCCGGCGGAGCGTCGCGAGCAGTTGCTCGAACGCCGCGGGCATGATCTGGCCCATCGACTCGACGGGCTGGGGCGTGCGGATGCCGGCAACAACGTCCTCGCCTTGAGCGTTGGCCAGGAACTCCCCGTAGAGCTCCTTTGCGCCGGTCGACGGGTTGCGCGTAAACGCGACGCCGGTGCCCGACCGCTCACCCTTGTTGCCGAAGACCATCTGCACGACGTTCACGGCGGTGCCGATGTCGTTTGGGATGTCGTTCGCACGCCGATAGACCTGCGCCCGGGGCGTGTCCCACGAGTCGAACACGGCGCGCACGGCGCGCATCAGCTGCCCAGTAGCCGCGGGCGGGAACTCGGCGTCTTTCTCCTCGCGGTAGATGCGCTTGTAGGTCTGGACGAGCTCGGCCAGGTCCTCGGCCGAGAGGTCGGTGTCGTGGGCGGCGCCGCGGTCGCGTTTGAGCTCGCCGAGGGCATCCTCGAAGCGGTGCGCCCCGATCCCGTCGACGACCTCGCCGAACATCTGGATCAAGCGGCGGTAGGAGTCGTAGGCGAAGCGCCTGTTGCCGGTGCGCGCAGCGAGCCCCTCCGCCGCCTCGTCGTTCAAGCCGAGGTTGAGGATCGTGTCCATCATCCCGGGCATCGAGACGGCGGCGCCCGAGCGAACCGAGACGAGTAGCGGGTCGTCGGCGTCCCCGAAGCGCTTGCCGGTCTTCTCCTCCAGCCGGCGGACGTGAAGCGCAACTTCGGCGTCGAGCCCCTCCGGCAGGTCGCGCGCGGCCATGTAGGCGCGGCACGCGTCGGTCGTGATCGTGAAGCCCGCCGGCACGGGAAGCCCGAGCGAGGTCATCTCGGCGAGCCCGATTCCCTTGCCGCCGAGGAGCTCGCGCCCGCCCTCAGCCGGTTCGTCGAAGTCGAACACGAAGCGGGCGCTGGCGCTCATCGCGGGATTGTTACCACGCGGAGCCCGATCCCTACCGGCGGCGGGCGCGGAACTCGGCGAGCCAGGCGAGCGAGCGCAGCCCGAACCAGAACGGCGTGAAGAAGACGTAGAAGATCAGGAGCGCGATACCGAGGTAGAGCATCCAGAGCGCCCAGCGCCAGGGCGGCACGGGCGGCTTCGGCTTCAACGGGACGTTCACCGTGCCCCTCGGGTGGCCGCACGTCGCTCGACGGCCCGGACGATCCGCAGGGCGATCTCCTCGATCGAGAGCTCGGAGACGTCGATCACCGGGCAGCCGAGCCGCTTGTGGATCGCCGCGGCGTGCTCGAGGTCCTCGTAGATCTCGTTCAGGTCGGCGTAACTTCTGTCGCCGCCCATCAGGACGAGCCGTTCGCTCCGGATCTCCGCCAGGCGCTTCGCGTCGATCGTGAGCCCGACGATGCAGGTCGGGTCGATCTCGAACAGCGCCGTCGGGGGGTCGATCCCCTTGACGAGGGGGACGTTCGTCGCCTTCCAGCCGAGGTAGCCGAGGTAGATCGAGAGCGGCGTCTTCGAGGTGCGGGAGACGCCGACGAGCACGACGTCGGCGTCGTCGAGCGTCCGCCCCAGGCCGTCGTCGTTCTTGACCGCGTACTCGATCGCGGCGATCCGCTTGAAATAGCTCTCGTCGAGCGGCGGCCGGGCACGCGGGCGCATCTCCGCGGTCTGGCCAGAGACCTTCGCGACCGCCTCGAGCGGCTGCGCGAGCAGGTCGCAGTTGTCGACGCCGGCCTCGAGGCAGAGCTCGCGCATCGTCGCCCGAAGGGTCGGCTCGACGAGCGTGAAGATAACGACGGCGCGTCTTCCCTCCATCCGCGCGAGCGCAAGCTGGAGATCGGCGACCGTCTCGACACGGGGGTGGCGCACGGTCACGAACCCCTGGTCGGGGAACTGCGCCTCGACCGCTGCGACGACGCGGGTCGCCGTCTCCCCGGTTGCGTCCGAGACGACGTGGAGCTCGACGGTTTCGTTGCCCACGGGCGAGACTGTAGGCCCTGCGGTAGTTTCAGGGGATGGTGGGACTGGAGAGCTACGAAGGGCCAGCGACGATCGAAAAGGTGGCGTCGCTCTGCCGCCGGCGCGGGTTCGTGTACCCGTCGTCGGATATCTACGGGGGGCTCGGCTCGTCCTACGACTTCGGCCATTACGGCGTCCTGCTCAACCAGAACGTGAAGGCGGAGTGGCAGCGTTCGATGATCTTCGAGCGCGAGGACGTGGTCGCCCTCGACTCGTCGATCATCCTCAACCCGAAGGTGTGGGTCGCCTCCGGTCACGTGGGTGGCTTCTCCGACCCCCTCGTCGACTGCCGCACCTGCAAGTTGCGGTTCCGTGCCGACCACATCGACACCTCCGCGTGCGGGCGCAGGCCGTCGAAGCACCCCGGCGAGACGCCCGATTGCGACCTCACCGACCCTCGCGACTTCAACCTGATGTTCGAGACGTTCATCGGCCCGGTGCGGGAGGACGCGAGCCGCGCGTTCCTGCGCCCCGAAACCGCACAAGGGATCTTCATCAACTTCAAGAACGTCACCTCGTCACTGCGGGTAAAGCCGCCGTTCGGGATCGCCCAGATCGGCAAGAGCTTCCGCAACGAGATCACGCCCGGGAACTTCCTCTTTCGCGTACGTGAGTTCGAGCAGATGGAGATGGAGTTCTTCGTTCCTCCTGCAGAGGCGGATGAGTGGTACCGCTTCTGGGTCGAGGCGCGCCTGAGCTGGCATCTCGGACTGGGCCTGCGGCCGAGCCACCTGCGCGTGCGGGCGCACGACGCCGCCGAGCTGTCGCACTATTCGAGCGCCACGAGCGACCTCGAGTACCTTCACCCGATCGGCTGGACCGAGCTCGAGGGGATCGCGAACCGCGGTGACTTCGACCTCAGCGCACACGCCGAGCACTCGGGGACGAAGCTCGAATGGATCGGTCATGAGGAGCGCTACGTCCCGCACGTGATCGAGCCCGCGCTCGGAGTCGGCCGCGCCGTGCTCGCGTTCCTCGTCGATGCCTACGACGAGGAGGAGGTCGCGGGAGAGCAACGGATAGTGCTGCGTCTCCACCCGCGCCTCGCGCCGGTCAAGGTCGCAGTGCTTCCGCTGATCGGGAAGGACGAGGGGCTCGTCGGCAAGGCGCGGCCTCTGTACGAGGAGCTCCGACGGGTCATGTCCACGGAGTACGACGATTCTGCGTCGATCGGCAAGCGCTACCGCCGCCAGGACGAGATCGGCACGCCGTGGGCGCTCACGATCGACCACCAGACACTCGAGGACGACACGATCACCATCCGCGATCGCGACTCGCTCGCCCAGGAGCGGATCCCGATCGTGGGGGCACGGGCACTGCTCGAGGACCGGCTCGAGCAGCCCTGGCACCCGCGCAAGTGAGCTGGCAGGAGCTCACGATCGAGAGCGCGGCCCTGCGGGGGAACCCGCTCGGCGACCCTGCCTCCCGGCCGCTCTTTGTCTGGACGCCTCCCGGATACGAGTCGAGCTCGCGGCGCTACCCCACGGTCTACCTGCTGCACGGGATGACCGGAGAGGTGCGCGGCTGGTTCAACGTCTCGCCGTTTGTGCCCAACCTGCCGGAGACGATCGACTCGATGGGTCTCGAGGCGGTCGTGGTTTTGGTCGACGGCTTCACCGCGCTCGGCGGCGCGCAATGGATCGACTCGCCGGCAGTCGGCCGCTACGGCACCTACCTCTGCGAGGACGTCGTCTCGCTCGTCGACTCACGGTTCCGAACGCTGCCCGAGGCGGCCCACCGGGGGCTGGCGGGAAAATCGTCGGGCGGCTTCGGGGCGATCGTCTCGTCGATGCTCCGGCCCGACCTCTTCGGCGGGTTTGCGACCCACGCGGGCGATGCGCTCTTCGAGGTGACCCTCGCGGCGGAGTTCGCGCCTGCGGCGCAGGCGCTCCGTAACCTCTACGACGGTTCGTTCGACCGCTTCTGGGCGGATTTCCGCTCAGGGCGGCCGGTGCTCGCGAACCGCACCGACCCGGTGCTCCAGAACCTCTATGCGACCGCAGCCGCGTTCTCACCCGGCACGGACGCGAAGCCCGAGCTGCCGTTCTCGACCGACACCGGCGAGATCGTGCCCGAGGTCTTCGAACGCTGGCTCGCGTGGGATCCGGTGCGCCTCGCGCCCGCGAACGCCGAGGCGCTGCTCAGGATGCGCGGCATCTGGATCGACGCCGGCCGTGATGACGAGTACCGGCTCGACCTGGGCGCGGTCGCGTTCTCGGACGCAGTCGCGACGGCGGGCGTGCCGGACGACCGCGTGCACTTCGAGCTCTTCGCCGGCGGCCACCGCGGTCTGAACTGGCGCTTCCCACTCAGCCTCGCCTTTCTCGTCCTACGGCTCGCGGGCTAGGCACTCCTCGGTCATCCCTACCGACGGCGCCCGAGAGAGCGATTCCCCGCCCCCTGCGGCGGGGTTCCCCTCGTCAGAGTCACGCCCCCCTCAGGTTGCTGGCCGTGTGGCCGATGCTCCCGGTATGGAACGTTCACTGATCGGCCTCTGCGCCCTTGTCGGCGGCACCGTCGGGAGCTTCGTCCCCGATCTCTGGGGCGGCTCGTCGCTGTCTGTCGCCTCGGTCGTCTTCGGGCTCGTCGGCGGGATCGTGGGTGTCTGGTTCGGCGCTCGGGTCTCCGGCCTCGCCTGATGGGAAATCACCTTGGGTCAAGCTGCGGCCTCCTGAAGCGTGACGGTGTGTCCGAGTCGTTCGAGTTGGGCGATCAGGCGTCGGGTCTGTTTGTCGGGGTCGAGGCGGGTGTAGTAGTCGCCGCCGGCTTCGCGGTAGAGCTCGCCGGTTGAGAGCATGTGCCAGCAGGCGACGATGATCGAGTGTCTGACGGCACCG
>DATKRX010000123.1:0-4423 GCA_035531915.1 Gaiellaceae bacterium
GCCCGATCACCTTCACGTTGCGCTTGTCGAAGTCGGGCTTGATCTTCGCCATGTAGCCGAGCTCCGTCGTGCAGATCGGCGTGAAGTCGCGCGGGTGGGAGAAGAGCACGGCCCACGAGTCGCCGATCCAGTCGTGGAAGCCGATGCGTCCTTCGGTCGTCTCCGCCTCGAAGTCGGGCGCGGTGTCGCCAATGGTCAGGGTCATCTGAGTCCTCTCTCTACTTTCCTTTTTGAAGCGTCAAACGACCAGTATTCCAAAGACGCGGCGGTCGAGGCAAGTCGAGCGCGCGGAAGCTGTCGCCGGGCCGCGCGACCCCGGGTGACCGTCAGGCCGCGGCCGAGCCGCCGGCTGCGTGCGCCCACCCGCGCTTTCACCGCGTCGACCGCAGCGGAAACGCGGGCGCCCACGGCGGACGCACCGAGGAGATGCCCCCGAAAGGGGCCGATGAGGCCGCATCGTGGACCGAGCGCCACCACCCCGCCGCCGGAAAGCACTGCCGCGCGCAGAGGCGCTGCGGCCGCGGCGGGGTCAGCGGACTAGGCCCAGGAGCCGCCGTCGTTCATGCCGCCCGTCTTGGTTCCGAAAGCGAGCTTCGCGAGCAGGAGCGCGAAGGGAGCCGCCGTCACCATCAGGGTGATGAGCCGCGTCTTGAACATCGATACACCTCCTCTCGGCATCGTTAGAACCTCACGTCCTGGAGCGCCTCGGCCGCGGTGCGGTAGAGGTGCGCTGCAAGCCTGTCGTCGCCCCGCCGGGCCGCGAGATCGCCGCGCGCGACCCACGCGGCGGCGCGGTGGCTGGCGGAGCCGAGCTGCCCGAAGTTCGACTCGGCGGCGGTGAACGCCGCCTCCGCCTCGTCGAGCCGGTCCTGCTCGAGCAGCGAGCGCCCGAGCACGAGCTGCGCGTTGCCGATCTCGTCGACGTAGTCCTCCGAGCCGTCGAGCAGCTGCAGCGCGTGCCGCGCCTGCTCCTCGGCCTGGTCGACGTTGCCGGTGCGCAGGTGGATCTGGGCGAGGGAGGACACGGCCTGCGCGGCATCCGCGTCGCGGCCGTTGTCGAGCGCGATGCCGAATGCTTCCTTCAGGAGCCCAATGGCCTCGTCGGTCTTGCCGAGGAGGAAGTTCAGCCCGCCGAGGTTGTTCGTGAGCTGGCCGACGTGGATCCTGTCGGAGAGCTCCTCGTAGACCGAGCGTGCCTTCTCGGCGTAGTTGCGGGCGAGGACCCAGTGGCCCTCGCGGTCGGCGACGAGCGATGCCTGGAAGTACGCACCGCCGATGGTGCGCAGGTCGTTCGCGTCCTCCGCGAGCTGGAGCGCGCGCTCGATGTCCTCCCGCGCGGCCTCGTAGTCGCGCTGGCGGCGCCAGCAGCGCGAGCGCCAGGAGAGGATGTTCGAGCGGAGCTGGTCGGACGGCAGCCCCGAGCGCTCCGCGAGCGAGAGCGCCTCGTTGAGCAGGCCGAGCGCCGTCTGCACGCTGTTCAGGTTGTACCGGCAGACGCCGAGGGCGTAGAAGACCTCCGCCCGCTCGACATCGGAGAAGCTGCCGGCTTCGACGAGCCCGCGGGCCTCGTTCAGCAGGTCGAGCGCGTCGCGCAGCGCGCCGAGGCGCATCTGCGTGCGGCCGGCGCCGATCAGCGCCCGCACCTCGAGCTCGTGCAGGCCCGTCGCGCGCGCTGCCGGGACGAGCGTCTCGTACTCGGCCGCGGCCTCGTCGTTGCGCTGCGCCTCGATCAGCGTCTCGGCGCGGGCGAGAGCGCCTTCGAGGCGGCCGCGCTCGTCGGTCGCGAGGCCGTTGGCGAGGAAGCCCGAATCGACCCCGAGCCGGACGGCGAGCCAGTCGATCGTCTCGCGGGTCGGGCGCGTCTTGCCGCGCTCGATCTGCGAGACGTACTCCTTCGAGAACCGCTCGCCCGCGAGCTCGCTCTGCGTCAGCCCGGCGGCGACGCGAAGCTGGCGCAGGCGCTCGCCGAGACGCAGGCCCGTGGTGGGCGCGGCGGCGTTCGTTGTGCGGAGGGCGGTGTCTCTCATGCGGCGTGGGAGAAGTGAACCTCACGCTTCACAAAAGTGCAAGGTGTCGGGTCCGGCCATCCCCCAAAAAGGGCATGTTCATGCGGAATTCCGGTCAACCAACGAAAGTCAGAATCACTTGACTGAGCTACTTGACTGATCCGAACATGGCTCCTATAGTGAGGCCACCTTGCAACCAGGCCGGACGCCAGGCTCGGGTTTGCAGGGGGCACGCCGGAACATCCGGCGACAGGACGGAGGCGCGGCTGGGCCGCAGAGCCGAGCTTCCGGAAGGTCGTAAAGGATGGGCGCGCCTCTCGAGAAAGGCCCCGGAGCCGCAGCCGGGGCCTTTCTCATGTCCGGGGACGCTGCGGCGGCGGCTCAGGCCGAGATGGCCGCGAGCCGGGCGCCGCGGATCGCGGCCACCTCGTCGAGGTCGAGCAGGCCGATGCGCCGGCCGACCATGCCGAGGATGTTGCCCGAGAGGAAGAGCCACGCCTCGGCGTCGACGTCGCAGTCGCGACGGAAGACGCCCTCCTCCTGGCCTCGACGGATGAGGCCCGCGAAGAAGCCGTGCACCTCCCGCAGATGCCTGCGGACGTACTTCCGCAGCTCGGGGTCCTCGGTCGCCTCGCTCAGGGCCTGCACCCAGAGCTCGGCGAGCTGGTGCTTGCAGTCGCGCAGCCCGACCTGGCGGGCGCCCATCTCCTCGAGGCCGGCGCGGACGTTCGGCGCGCCGGCGATCGCTGCCTCCCAGGCCACGCGCGCCTTCTCCCACACGTGCTCGAGCGCGGCGAAGTAGAGCTCCCGCTTCGACGCGAAGTGCCGGTACAGGATCGGCTCCGAGACGCGCGCGGCCCGCGCGATCTCCGCCGTCGTCGTACCGCGGTAGCTTCCCTCGGAAAACACGCGGACCGCCGTCTCGACGAGCTCGAGGCGACGCTCGGCCGCGGGGAGCCGCGTCGCGGCCTTCACGCGGCCATCTCCGCGATGTGCGCGTGCTCGACCTGCGGCGTCACCCGAACGAGCACCACCGCGACCACGGCTGCGGCGAACGCGATGAACGCGCTCACGAGCAGCGCGGCGTGCAGACCGTCGATGTACTCCTGCTTTCCGAGCGGCGACCGGGCCGGCGCGTGGACGTACGACGCGAGGATGGCTCCCATGAGCGCGATCCCGAGCGAGCCGCCGACCTGGCGGAAGCTGTTGAGCACGCCGGAGCCGACGCCCGCCTTGTCGGTCGGAACCGATCCCATCGCCGCCGAGGTCATCGGCGACATCGTGAACGCCATGCCGACGCCGCCCAGCACCATCGCGGGCAGCAGCGTCCAGAAGGTCGAGTGCAGCCCGACACGCTGATAGAGGAGCAGCGAGATCCCGAGCATCGTCATGCCGCCGCCCATCAGCCAGCGCGATCCGATCCGGTCGGACTGCTTCCCCGCCACCGGCGCGAGCAGAATGATCAGGATCGTCATCGGCAGGAACGTCGCGCCCGCCTTCGTCGGCGAGTAGCCGAGGATGTTCTGGATGTAGAGCGAGACGAAGAAGAACACGCCGAACATCCCGAGCGAGACGAGCATCGCGACGACGTTCGCGCCGACGAACGACGGGATCTTGAAGAGCGACAGGTCGAGCATCGGCAGCCGCTGACGCGACTCGAGAACGACGAACCCGGCCAGGAGCACCGCGGCGGCGGCGAAGAGGCCGAGGATCTCGGCGGACGACCAGCCCTTGGCGTTGCCCTCGATCAGGGCGTAGCTCAAGGCGAAGAGGCCTGACCCCGAGGTGAGGAGCCCGGGCAGGTCGATGCTCTGCTCGTGTGAGGTGTCGCGGGACTCGTCGATGAAGAAACGCGCCACGGCGATCCCGAGCGCCCCGACCGGGACGTTGACGAAGAAGATCCAGTTCCAGTTGATGTTGTCGACGATGAGGCCGCCGGCGAGAGGGCCGATCGCGAGGGCCATCGCCGAGACGCCGGCCCAGATGCCGATCGCCTGTCCCCGTTGCTTCGGCGGGAACGTCGCGGTGATGATCGAGAGCGTCGCCGGGTTCATCAGCGCAGCTCCCGCTCCCTGCACGGCGCGGGCGCCGATCAGGAACCCCGCGCTCGGCGCGAATCCGCACGCGAGCGACGAGAGCGTGAAGATCGCCAGACCGACGACGAAGATGCGGCGGCGGCCGTAGAGATCCGCGAGCTTGCCGCCCGTGATCATGAGCGCCGCGAAGACGAGCGCGTAGGCCGTGACGATCCATTCGAGCTGCGAGATCGAGATGTGGAGGTCGCGCTCGATCGACGGCAGGGCGACGTTCACGACGGTGTTGTCGAGCATGATCATGAAGAGGCCGAACGAGACCGCGGCGAGCGTCCACCACTTCCGGTTCTCGTCGGCGAAGATACGAGCCTTCATCCAGCTTCC
>DATKRX010000124.1:0-11963 GCA_035531915.1 Gaiellaceae bacterium
GCGCCGAGCCCGCAGGGCTTGACGCCGCGGGCGAGGATCGCGTCCCAGAGCGCCGGCCCGTCCTCGGCCATGCAGGCGAGCTCGACGCCCTCCTCGCCCGTGTAGCCGGTGCGGTTGATCATCACCTCGATCCCGCCGACCTCGCCCATCTCCCACGTGAACGCCCTGCCGCGGGCGAGGCCGAGCCGGTCGAGCGCGCGCGGCCCCTGCACCGCGAGCAGCGCGTAGTCGTCGGACACGTCCCGAACATCCGATCCGCGCAGCTCACGGCTGGCGACCCAGTCGACGTCCGCCTCCCGGTTGGCTGCGTTGACGACGAGCAGGTAGCGGCAGGGACCGGTCCTGTAGACGATCAGGTCGTCGATGATCCCGCCCGTCTCGTTCGTGAGCAGCGTGTACTGGGCATCGCCGGCCTCGAGGCGAGAGAGGTCGTTTGAGAGCAGCCCTTGTAGTAGCTCGAGCGCGGTCGGCCCCTCGACCTCGATCTCGCCCATGTGCGAGACATCGAAGACACCCGAATCGTTCCGGACCGCCTTGTGCTCTGCGATCACGCCCTCGTAGGACACGGGCATCTCCCAGCCGGCGAACGAGACGAACCGTGCACCGGCCTCGAGGTGCTTGTCGTAGAGCGCGGTGCGCCTGAGATTCTCCACGGCCCGATGCTAACGAGGGCGCTCCGGAGCCCGGCGGTGAACGGCGCGTCAGCCGCCGACGAGCTCGGCGTCGACCTCGACGTCGGCCCCGGCCCGCTTGAGCAGCGCCGAGAACGGACAGCCGTCGTCGCCCTTGGCGACCGCCTCGGCAAACATCTCTCGACCGGCGCCCGGCACCGACGCGCGAACGGTGAGCTGCGAGGCGACGATCTGGTGCCCCTGGCCCTCGACCTCGTCCATCACGATCCGGCAGGAGAGCTCGAGCCACTCCGGCGGGACTCCGAGGGTGGTGAGTTCCCCCGCGAGCGAGGTCGCGAAGCAGCCGCCGTGCGCCGCCGCGAGCAGCTCCTCCGGGCTCGTCTTCCCGTCCGGCTGGCCGATCCGCGTGGCGTTCGAGTACGGCAGCCCCGTGAAGGCACCCGACGACCCGGCCGAGATCAAGCCCTGCCCACGCGCGAGGTTCCCTTCCCACTTGATCTCGGCGGTGCGCTCGATTCTCGGCACGGTCAGCTCTCCTCGGGGTAGACAGCGGGTGTCCCGTCAGGGTAGTACGCCTCGGCGGGCGAGCCGCCGGGACGGAAGACACCGAGCAGCCGCAGCTCCGAATCGCCCGCGTTCTCGATGCTGTGGACGAGCCTCGCCGGCAGGTGCACGCACGCGCCCGGCCCCAGGGGGGCCTCCTCGCCGCCGATGTGCAGGATGCCCCGCCCCTCGAGGATGTAGAGCACCTCGTCGTAGTGGTGGAAATGGTCCGGGGCGCGCCCCGGCGGGACGAAGCCGATGAACTGCATGACCGAGAGGCAGCCCGTCTCGGGCCCCACGCCCAGCACGAACTGACGGGAGGCGGTTGCGCTGCGGCGGCTGGCCGCGACGAGATCGACGAAGCAATGAGAGCCCGGGGCGAGCGGCAGGGGATCGTGCACCAGAACCGACAAGAGCTCCAACCCGCCCTCGGCCTCGACCGACCACGTCGTCCCGCGGCCGACGTGGATCCCGAGCTCGGGCGTCAGAGCGACGGTCGACCCGCCGACCGCGATCGCCCCCGAGCCCGCGAGCACGTACAGCACCTCGTCGTCCTCGCCCTCGCGGCGCTCGCGGGAGTGCCCAGCGCGAAAGGACAACACGCGCTGCGCAAACTTCTCGCAGCCGCGAGCGTCATCGAAAAGCGCAAGGACCGTGACGGTGTCGCCCCGCACCTGCTCGGCGTCGAGATCAGTACGGACGAGGCGGTACTCCACGAAACGAATGTACTGAAAGGCGAATCGAAGAAACGAGGCTGTGACACCGCAGGCAACGTACGGCTTGTATCGCCGGGCGGTCACGACGTAGGATCGACGCCTGCCTGTCGGTGGCCTTGCCCGGCACCGTCTTGATTTCGGAACCACTACACAATCGCTTCGGGCCCGCGGGAATCCCCAAACGGCCTACCGGCTCAATTTCAAGGAGGCTTGATGGTTAGAAAGTCACTACTGATCGCGGTCGGAGGCTCAATCGTCTCGGTCGCGCTCGTGCTCGCGGGCGTTGCGAGCCCGGCCGCGAGGAGTCCCCTCGCGAAGGCTCCCGCCGGCGTCTCGTGCTCGATCCCGATCCAGATCGGCATCGAAGCACCGATCACCGGCCCGGCAGCCTCGATCGGAGACGACCAGCTCCACTGGGCGCTCTACGCCGCCAACGTCTGGAACGCATCCCACAGCTCGCCCAAGATCAGCATCGTCCAGGGCGACACCCAGCTCAACCCGGCGATCGCGACGACGGTGTCACAGTCGTTCGCATCCAACTCGAGCATCCTCGGCGTGATCGGCCCGGCGGGCAGCCAGGAGGTCCTGGCCGCAGGTGGGATCATGAAGAAAGCCGGCCTCGCGTTCGTGTCCGGCTCGGCGACCAACCCGGCGCTGACGAACGGGAAGCTGAAGGGCTACTTCTTCCGTGTCGTGCCGAACGACAGCGTGCAGGGTCCGACGGACGCCAGCTACATGATGAAGCACCTCGGCGTCACGAAGGGTTCCTCCGTGATGATCGTCGACGACGAGGAGGCGTACTCGACCGGCCTCGCCGGGATCGTGAAGGGCGACCTGACCAAGGCCGGCGTCACCGTCGACTCCGAGTCGATCACCCAGAAGGACACTGACTTCTCTGCGCTGATCGGCAAGGTGACAAGCTCGACGAAGGTCATCTTCGCGCCCTTCCAGCTCGCGTCGCAGACCGAACTGCTGGCGCAGCAGCTGAAGGCCCAGGGCAAGTCCGCGATCGTGTTCGCCACGGACGGCAGCTTCGATACCTCGAAGTACACGGCCAGCGGGAACTACGTCTCGTTCTTCGCCGCGGACGTCACGACCCTCGCCGCCGACAAGGCGATCGTGGCCGGGTACCACAAGGAGTTCCCGGGCGGGACGAGCCCGTTCGGCGCTCCGAACTACGTCGCGACGCAGCTGTTCGCGATGGCTGCCCAGCAGGCGTGCAAGGCGGGCAAGGGCACGCTCACCCGCACGTCTCTCCGGCTCGCTTTCGCCAAGCAGAAGATCGCGAAGTCGATCCTCGGCACACCGATGGCGTTCACGCCCAACGGAGACGTCGCCGGTGCCGCGTTCCACATCTTCAAGATCGTGGCCGGCAAGTACGTGACGGTCGCCTAGCTTCGAGCTGTGGGGGCACGGCTCCGGCCGTGCCCCCATGATCTCCATCTCGATGAACTGGAACTCCTTCGTCACCGACCTGGTCGCCGGGATCGTCCACGGCAGCGTCTACGCGCTGATTGCGCTCGGTTACTCGATGGTGTACGGCATCCTCAAGCTGCTGAACTTCGCCCACGGCGATGTCTACATGGTCGGCTCGTTCATCGGCTACGGCGTGCTGACGGTGTTCGGCGGCGCCCTCGCAGCCTCGCTCCCGATCGCCTTGCTGCTCGTGCTGATGTTCTTCGCGGCGACGCTCGGCGGCGGCGTTCTCGGTGTCGTGATCGAGCGGTTCGCCTATCGCCGGCTTCGGGAGGCGCCTCGAATCGCGCCGCTGATCACCGCGCTCGGCGTCTCGTTCTTCCTCGAGAACGCCGCAGTGCTCCTGCTCGGCTCGCAGTTCCAGAGCTTCAACACCTACAGCTGGAACAACGGCTCTCTCTGGTCGATCGGATTCACGCTGCCCGCCGGCTACCGGGTCGGCCTCCCGCAGATCATCGCCGTCGTCGGAGCGATCGTGCTGATGCTCGCGCTCACCTACTTCGTCAATCGCACCCAGACGGGTCGAGCGATGCGCGCCACCTCCTACGACCGTCAGGCGGCCGAGATGATGGGGATCGACGTCAACCGCGTGATCGCCGTGACGTTCTTCATCGGCTCGGCACTCGCGGGGGCCGCGGGCGTCTTCAACTGCATCGTGTACCAAAACGTGTGGCCGTACATGGGCTTCGATGCGGGCCTGAAGGCGTTCACGGCCGCTGTCGTCGGGGGGATCGGCAACCTTCCCGGCGCCGTCGTCGGTGGCCTCGCGATCGGGCTCGCCGAGGCGTTCACGATCGGCTTCCTCTCCTCCACGTTCTCCGACGCGATCGTGTTCGCTTTGCTGATCGCGGTGATGATCCTCCGGCCGAGCGGGCTGCTCGGCCGAGCGGCGGTGCAGAAGGTCTGATGCCGCCGGAGGCCCCCGACACCCCGCCCCAGCCGAAGATCGGCGTGGACGAATGGGTAGCCTCGCACGGAAGCCGCCGCGAGGGCGTTGGCGGACCGCTCGGCCAGCTCCGGGAGCGCATCGCGGCGCTCCCACTGCCCGTGCTCTTCGGGGCCTTCGGTATCGCTGCCGCGCTCGTGCCGCTCTTCACGAACAACGGCTACTACCTCCAGGTGGGCTTCGACACCTTGACCTACATGCTGCTGGCGCTCGGCCTCAACGTCGTCGTCGGCTTCGCCGGTCTGCTCGACCTCGGCTACGTCGCCTTCTTCGGCTTCGGTGCCTACGGCTACGGGATGCTCGCCTCGGCGCAGTTCGGGATCCACTGGCCGACGCTCGCGATCCTGCCGATCGTCGTCGCCGCGACCGTGCTGCTCGGGTTTCTCGTCGCGCTCCCCTCACGCCGCCTCGTGGGCGACTACCTCGCGATCGTCACCCTCTTCTTCGGGCAGCTCTTCGTGACCGTAGCTGACAACGGGCAGCGGATCTCGCTGTTCGGGCTGACGCGGACCTACAACGTCACAAACGGACCGAACGGGATCGTGAACATCGACCAGTTCCACCTGTTCGGGCTGCATCTGGTGTCGCTCGCGAGCAATTTCTACGCCGCGCTCGTCTTCTTCCTCGTCGTGCTCGCCGCTGTGTACCTCGTGAGCACCTCGCGCACCGGGCGGGCCTGGCGCTCACTCCGCGAGGACCCCCTGGCCGCCGAGCTGATGGGGATGCCGGTCAATCGGCTGAAGCTGCTCGCGTTCGCCTTCGGAGCGGGCGTCGCCGGGCTGAGCGGGACGCTCTTTGCCTCGGAGCACACGAACGTGTTCTCCTCCGACTTCGACACCCCACTGCTGATCATGGTCTACGCGATCCTGATCCTCGGCGGCGCAGGCAGCATCGGAGGGGTGATCCTGGGAGCGCTCGTCGTCAACGTGACTCTCGAGGTGCTGCGGACGCCCGATCACGCCACGTGGCTCTTCTTCACGCTGCTGCTTGCGACGCTGCTCGTGAAGCTGCGGCCGTGGCGGGTGCTGGTAGGAGTTCTCGCCGGGATGCTCGCGTTCGGGTTCGCCGTCCACGCGATCGTCGGCGCCGTCTGGTCGCCCGGCGTGCACGGGAGCGGCGCCGTGACCGGAACCCTCGGGCGCGCGCTCTCGCACTGGGTGCCGCTGCCCCCCAATCCCATCCCTGCCGGCAACTACGCCTTCGTCGGCCTCGTCGTCCTGATCTTGGTCGTCACCGCCGTCCGGCCCCTGTGGCGGAACATCCTCTTGGCCCCGATGCTCTACCTCGCCACCTTCGTCTGGGATGCCCGCCTCGGGTTCGAGCCGAGCGTCACGAGGCAGATCCTGATCGGCGTGATCCTGATCGTGCTGATGAACGCGCGGCCGCAGGGCCTGCTCGGCGAGACGCGAGTGGAGATCGTGTGATCGCCGGGCCTCTGCTCGATCTGCGCGGCGTCTCGAAGAGCTTCGGCGGGCTCGCGTGCATCTCCGGGCTCGACCTCCACGTCGAGGAGCGCGAGATCGTCTCGGTGATCGGGCCGAACGGCGCCGGCAAGACGACCCTGTTCAACCTGATCACCGGCATCTACCGGCCCGACGAGGGTGCGATCGACTTCGAGGGTGAGAGCCTGATCGGGCTCGACCCGCACAAGATCGTCGGGCGCGGCGTCGCGCGCACCTTCCAGACGCTGCGCCTGTTCCTGAACATGACGGTCAAGGAGAACGTGATGGCGGCCGCGTACTCGCACACGAGCGCCGGGATCATCCGCTCGATGCTGCGCACACCGGGGATGCGGCGCGAGGAGGCGGAGATCGCGCGCCTGGCCGAGGAGCGGCTCGCGTTCTTCGGCGAGCGGCTGATGGGCTACCGCTGGAACCAGCCCGCCTATACGCTTTCCTACGCGAACCGGCGGCGGCTCGAGATCGCTCGCGCAACTGCGACCAAGCCGCGGCTGCTCCTGCTCGACGAGCCGGCTGCAGGGATGAACCCGGTCGAGACGCACGAGATCACCGAGCTGATCGCCAAGCTCCGCGCCGAGGCCGGCTACACGATCCTCGTGATCGAGCACGACATGCACGTCGTCGAAGGGATCTCGGATCGCGTGATCGCGCTCGACCACGGCGTCAAGATCGCCGAGGGCTCCTTCGGAGAGGTCGCGACCAACGCGCGGGTCGTCGAGGCCTACCTCGGGCTGAAGGCGGCGACGACGAAGTGAGCACGACCGGCGAGACCGAACCCCTGCTCAAGCTCTCGGCGGTCGACACCTACTACGGGCCGATCCACATCCTGCAGGGAGTCGACCTCGAGGTCGGGCCCGGCGAGCTCGTCTGCCTCCTCGGCGGCAACGCCTCGGGCAAGTCGACGACCCTGAAGACCGTACTCGGCGTCGTGCAGCCGCGCCGGGGCAGCGTCACCTTCGCGGGCGAAGACGTGACGCGCCGCCCGACGAACTACCGGATCCGCAAGGGGATGGCGATCGTCCCCGAGAACCGCCGCCTGTTCGCCCCGATGACGGTGCTCGAGAACCTGAAGATGGGCGCCTACCTGCGGGGCGGCGGCGAGACGGACGATTACGAGCGCGTCTACCAACTCTTCCCGCGCGTCTACGAGCGTCGCACGCAGCTCGCCGGCACGCTCTCGGGGGGCGAGCAGCAGATGGTCGCGATGAGTCGCGCGCTGATGTCGCGCCCGAAGCTCTTGCTGATGGACGAACCGTCGATGGGGCTCGCGCCGCTCCTGGTCGAGAAGAGCTTCGAGATCATCGAGCAGGTGAACGACGAAGGGGTCGCCGTGCTCGTCGTCGAGCAGAATGCGAACGTGTCGCTCTCGATCGCCGACCGCGGCTACGTGCTTTCGACCGGGCGCGTCGTGCTGTCTGGGAAAGCCGGCGAGCTGATCGAGAACGATGATCTGCGGAAGGCGTATCTTGGCCGTTGACCTGTCGCGGTCGGTGGCGGGCTGCCGCTCGCGGTTCCCGATCTTCGAGCGCCTCACCTACCTCAACTCCTGCTCGCAGGGGGCGCTCTCGGACGCCGTACGCGCGGCCTACGGGGAGTACCTGCGAGACTGGGACGAGAAGGGCGCCCCGTGGGACTACTGGGTCGAGCGGGCCGAGACCGCGCGCGAGAGCTTCGCACGACTCGTCGGAGGTGAGCCCGACGAAGTCGCCGTGACGACATCGCTCTCTGCCGGTGTGAGCGCGCTCGCGAGCACGTTCGACTGGCGGGAGCGGCCTCGGGTGGTCGTCTCCGACTTCGAGTTCCCGACCGTCGGGCAGATCTGGCACGCCCAGGAGCTGCGCGGCGCCGAGGTGGTGCATGTGCCGCCCGTGGACGGCGTGATCCCGGTCGAGCAGTTCGACGAGCTGATCGACGAGCGGACGGCGCTGGTCGCGATCACCGCGGTCTGCTACCGAAACGGCGCGCGGCTGCCGGTCGAGGAGGTGGTCGAGCTCGCGCACGCGCGGGGCGCGCTCGTCCTCCTCGACGCCTACCAGGCAATCGGCAGCTTCCCGATCGACGTCGGCGCGCTCGGCGTCGACTTCCTGGGCGCCGGCGTCCTCAAGTACCTGCTCGCGTCGGCCGGGCTCGGTTTCTTCTGGTGCCGTCGCGGGCTCACCGAGTCGCTGCTGCCGACCCAGACGGGCTGGATGGCCGACAAGGACATCTTCGAGATGGACATCCGCGACTACTCGCCCTCACCGACCGCGCGGCGCTTCGAGTCTGGCACGCCGCCGATCCCGGCGATCTACGCGGGCATTGCGGGCGTCTCGCTGATGCAGGGGATCGGGATCGCCGAGACGCGCGAGCACGTGACCCTGCTCAACGAGCGGCTGATCGCGGGGCTCGACGAGCTCGGCGGCTCCGTCGCGACGCCGCGCGACCCGGAGCAGCGCGGCGCCCTCGTCTGCGTTCGCTCGACCGATGCGCCCGCGCTCGTGCGCGCTCTCGGCTCGGAGGGGATCGTCACCTCGGAGCGCGACGGCAACCTCCGCGTCTCTGCCCACGCCTACAACGTCGTCGAGGACATCGACGCGGTTCTGACGGCGCTCGCGCAACATCGGGACCTCCTGCGGCGGGCGTGACGGTCCGCTAGAACCTCGCTGTGCTCCCGCGCGAAGTCGGATACGCACGACCTTCGACGCTCGCCGAGGCGCTCGGCCTCCTCGCCTCGAACGACGGCGCCCGGCCGCTCGCCGGCGGGCAGACACTCGTCAACGTGATGAAGGCGCGGGTTGCCTCGCCCGAAGCGCTCGTCGACCTGGGCGGGCTCGAGGAGCTGAAGGGGATCGAGCTCGGCCCCCACGGCGGGCTCGAGATCGGCGCGATGACGACCTGCACCGAGATCGTCGAGAGCGCAGAGGCACGCGCGCGGCCGGTGCTCGGCGAGGTGTGCGCCCAGATCGCTGACGTCCAGGTGCGCAACCGCGGCACGATCGGCGGCAACATCTGCGCCAACGACCCGACCAACCACCTGCCGCCGCTCATCGTCGCGCTCGGCGCGACGATGACGATCGCCCGCGCCGACGGCGAGCGTACGGTCGAGGCAGACGACTTCTTCCTCGGCGTCTACATGACCGCCGTCTCCCCAGGAGAGGTGCTGACGAAGATCACGATCCCCCCGGGGCGGCGCGACGGGTTCGCGTCGGTCACGATCGGCGCCGACGGGACCTGCGTCGTCTCGGCCGCGGTGTCGCTCGAGGGCGGGCCGCGCATCGCGATCGGCTGTGTCGACGCCGTCCCCCACCGCGCGTGGAGCGTCGAGGCGAAGCTCGACGGCGACCTTTCCCTCGAGGCTGCGCGCGCCGCCGTGGCCGGCCTCGGCGAAACGCTCGACCCACCGGGTGACGTCCACGCGCCGGCCGAGTACCGCCAGCGGGTTGCCGAGGTGGTCGTCGTGCGCGCGATTCTCCAGGCGGCAGGCCGATGACCGCGATCGGGACGAGCGGCCGGATCACGGTCGAGGTGAACGGCGTCGCCTACGAGCGCGAGATCGAGGCGCGCCGGCTTCTGATCCACTTCATCCGCGACGACCTCGACCTGACCGGCAGCCACATCGGCTGCGATACGGGCAACTGCGGCGCCTGCTCTGTCCTCCTCGACGGCGTGCTCGTCAAGAGCTGCATGCTGCTCGCCGTGCAGGCCGACGGCGGCAAGGTGCAGACGGTCGAGGGCCTCGCCCCCGACGGCGAGCTGACCGTGCTCCAGCAGGCATTCCATGCCCACCATGCGCTCCAGTGCGGCTACTGCACGCCGGGGATGCTGATCTCGGCGACCGCGCTGCTCGAGAAGAACCCGCGCCCGAGCGACGGGGAGATCCGCAAGGGCCTGCAGGGAAACCTCTGCCGCTGCACGGGCTACTGGAACATCATCAAGGCGGTCAAGGCCGCCTCCGGTCAGGAGGTCGAAGAGTGACCGCTCCCGCTCCCCAGACGTGCCTGACGGCACCTATCCCCATGGAGCTCCTGGAGAAGACCGAGTCGGCGCTGACGAGGGCTTTGCCGGGGGCTTCGTTCGGCTGCGCCCGCGACCCTCAGCGCCTCTTCGACGGCGAGTTCCCCGGCGCAGCGCCCCGCGGGGGGAGGGCGGTCAGGGCATGAGCGAAACGACGATCGCGCCCGAGCGGACAGAGGTCGAGGCTCCCCCCGAGCCGCAGCGCTGGGCGGGGCAGTCGCTGCCTCGCAAGGAGGACGGTCGGCTACTGCAGGGGCAGGGCGTGTTCGTCGACGACATCAAGCGGCACAACATGGGGTTCGCGCATTACGTCCGCTCGCCCTACGCGCACGCGGTGATCAAGTCCGTCGACGTCGCCGCCGCGCTGGCGCTGCCGGGCGTCTACGGAACGCTCACCGGAGACGAGGTGGCGACGCTCACCGACCCGTTCTTCCAGCTCTCGACCCCGCCGGGGAACGAGATCAAGGACTACGCGCTCGCGGTCGGCCGCGTCCGCTTCGTCGGCGACCCGGTCGCGATCGTCGTCGCCGAGACGCGCGAGCTCGCGCGCGACGCGGCCGAGCTCGTCGAAGTCGAGTACGAGCCGCTGGAGGCGATCGTGGATGCGCGCCGCGCGCTCGAGGACCAAGCGCCCGTCCTCCACCCGGACGCCGGCTCGAACCTCGTCTGGGAGGGCACCTACGAATGGGGCAGCTGGCAGGACGCCGTGTCCGAGGCCGACCGGATCGTGAAGATCCCCGAGCTCCACTTCGACCGCTTCAACTCGACCCCGCTCGAGTGCGACGGCGCGCTCGTCGAGTTCAACCGCGGCACCGGCCAGTGGACGATCTTCTGCAACAACCAGTTCCCCGGCTTTGCCGCGATCATGATGGGCCCGGCGATCCGCACCGGCCTCGACAAGCTCCGCTTCGTCACGCAGGACATCGGCGGCGGCTTCGGCAACAAGATCACCTCCCACCCGCAGCTAGTCGCGATGTGCCTGCTGGCGCGCAAACTGAACCGCGCGATCCAGTGGACCGAGTGGCGCACCGAGTTCCACCTGACGATGTCGCACGGCAACGAGCGCTGGTTCAGCGAGACCGAAGTCGCGGTCAAAGACGACGGGACGATGCTCGGCTTCCGGACGAAGGCGCTCGACGACGCCGGCGCCTTCACACGCTACGAGCCACTCGGCGGCGTGATCTGGGCGCAGGTCACCCCCGGCTGCTACCGGTGGCGGAACATCCGGCTCGACTTCACCCAGGTCGTCACCAACAAGGCGCCCTGCAGCCCCAACCGCGGCTACTCGCGCATGCAGCACCTCTGGTTCACCGAGCGCGTGATGGACATCGTCGCCGGCGAACTCGGCCTCGACCCCGTCGAGGTCCGCAAGCGCAACTTCATCCGCGCCGACGAGATGCCCTACACGACACCGAACGGCTGCGTCTACGACTCCGGCGACTACGCCGGCATGCTCGACCTCGCCCTCGGCCTGATCGGCTCGGTCGACGCGCGCCGCGCCGAGGCGAAGTCGCGCGGCAAACTGCTCGGGCTCGGGATCGGGTCGACCCTCGACTCGGGCACGAACAACTTCGGCCAGTCGCGCCTGATCAACCCCGAGCTCCAGTTCTCAGGAAACAACGAGGTCGCGACCGTGAAGCTCGACATCTTCGGCGAGATCGTCGTCACGCTCGGTACGACGCCGCAGGGGCAGGGCCACGAGACGACCGCCTCGCAGGTCGTCGCCGACATCCTCGGCTGCGACCCCGCCTCGGTCAACGTCCGCGTCGGCCACGACTCCTACTGGAACTCGCACGCCGGCTTCTCGGGCACCTATGCGAGCCAGTTCGCGGTCACCGGTCTCTCTGCCGTGAAGGGCGCGGCCGAGGCGCTCGCGAAGGACATCCGCGCGCTCGCGGCCGGCGTCCTCGGCGCCGACGGCCCCGACGAGATCGTGCTCGAGGGCGGCTTCGCCAAGCGCGCCGACAACCCCGAGGCGGCGCTTCCGTTCTTCGCCGTCGGCGCGATCGTGAACGCCAACAACGCCGTCCTCTCCGAGGAGGGACGCGAGATCACACTCAACCAGCGCTACGTCTACGTGCCGCCGTTCGAGCTCCCCGACCTCGAGCGCAAGTACGGCAACCTGACGCTCACCTACGCGACCCAGGTACACGTCGCGGTGGTCGAGGTCGACCCGGAGACGGGCAGCTACGAGATC
>DATKRX010000125.1:0-22394 GCA_035531915.1 Gaiellaceae bacterium
CTTCGGTGCCGCCCCAAGGCGGCCGCAAGCACCCCCACCAGGAGTTCCTGTCGATCGACACGACCAACGTGCTGTTCATCTGCGGCGGCGCGTTCGCCGGGCTGGACAAGATCATCGCCAAGCGCGTCGGCAAGAACGCGATCGGGTTCGGCCGCGAGATCTCCTCCAAGCGCGACTCCGACAGCGCCGAGCTGCTCACGCAGGTGATGCCCGAGGATCTGTTGAACTTCGGGCTGATCCCGGAGTTCATCGGCCGGCTCCCGGTCCTCTCAGCGGTTCATCAGTTGCGGCGCGAGGATCTCGTCCAGATCCTCACCGAGCCGAAGAACGCGCTCGTCAAGCAGTACGAGCGGTTCTTCAACTACGACCACATCGACCTCCACTTCACCGAGGACGCGCTGTGGTCAGTGGCAGACAAGGCCCTGAAGCGCGAAACCGGTGCTCGCGGCCTGCGTTCGATCATCGAGAACGCGTTGCTCGACGTGATGTTCGAGCTCCCGTCGCGTACCGACGTGACCAAATGCGTGATCACCAAGGAGACGATCGAGAAGAACCTCAAGCCGACGCTCGTGACCTCGGCCGGGGCGCAGGACGACGCCGAGCTCGCGGAAGAGTCGGCCTAGCGGAAGCACCGCTCCGGGCCCTACACTGGGCCGATAGTTCCTGGCTGACCTCACCTGCCTCGGCCTCCCAGGGTTCTGCCCGGGCGGATGCTCCGCGCTGAATAGGCTGGTGCTCCGATGATGGACACCCGGTACGAGCCGCACAGCGTCGAGAAGCGTTGGCAAAAGACGTGGGAGGACGAGGGCCTCTATAGGGCCGGTGCCGGTGCGGCCGAGGGCGCGCCCTCCTACGTCATCTGCGTCCCGCCGCCGAACGTGACCGGCGAGCTGCACATCGGTCACGCGCTGAACGGTTCGATGCAGGACTGTCTGATCCGCTGGCACAGGATGCGCGGGTTCGACACGCTCTGGCAGCCCGGGTACGACCACGCCGGGATCTCGACGCAGAACGTCGTCGAGAAGCAGCTGATCGCCGAGGGCACGACGCGCCAGGAGATCGGGCGTGACGCGTTTCTCGGGCGCACCTGGGCCTGGCTCGAGAGCACCGGCAAGACGATCATGGGTCAGTTCCGCCAGCTCGGCTGCTCACTCGACTACTCGCGCGAGCGGTTCACGATGGACGACGGCTATGTCGAGGCCGTCATGACCTACTTCGTCCGGCTGTGGGAGGCAGGCTGGGTCTACCGCGCAAACCGGATCGTCAACTGGTGCCCCTACCACCAGACCGCGCTCTCCGACCTCGAGGTCGAGCACCAGGAGATGGACGACGCACTCACCTACGCCCGCTACCCGTTCGCGGACGGGTCGGGAGCGATCACGATCGCCACCGTCCGCCCGGCGACGATCCTCGCCGACGTGGCGATTGCCGTGAACCCCGACGATCCTCGCTACACGGAGGCGATCGGCAAGGACGTCGTCGTCCCGGTCGTCGGTCGCCGTGTCCCCGTGATCGCCGATCCGCGCGTCGAGCCAGGGTTCGGGTCGGGCGCACTCAAGATCACACCGGGCCATGACCCGGTCGACTTCGAGATCGGCCGGGACCACGACCTCCAGACGCTGACCGTGATCGGCCCCGACGGGCGCATGATCGCGGAGGGGTTCGAGGGCCTCACCCAGCAGGAGGCAGACCAGCGAGTCGTTGACTGGCTGAAGGCGCACAACCAGCTCGAGAAGCGCGAGAGCATTCATCACTCGGTCGGGACGTGCGAGCGCTGCCACTCGCGGATCGAGCCGCTCGTCTCGCCGCAGTGGTGGTGCCGGATGGACGAGCTCAGCCGCCCGGCGATCGCGGCGCTCCAGGCGCGTCGTGTCCGCTACCACCCCGAGAGCCAGCACCGCTTCGCGATCGAGTCGCTCGAGAACGCGCCCGACTGGTGCGTCTCCCGCCAGCTCTGGTGGGGCCACCAGATCCCGATCTGGACCTGCCCCGATGGCCATCAGACCTGCGTCTGGCCGCCACCGGAAGCGTGCGCCGAGTGCGGCTCGGGGAAGCTCCAGCGTGAGACCGACGTCCTCGACACCTGGTTTTCCTCCGCGCTCTGGCCGCTCGCGACGCTCGGCTGGCCCGGCGCCACGCCCGAGCTCGCCCGCTACTACCCCGGCGAGGTCAGCGTCACCGCGCGCGAGATCATCCGCCTCTGGGAGAACCGGATGATCTTCTCCGGGCTCTTCCTGCTCGGCGAGGTCCCGTTCACGGACGTGATCATCAACTCGACCGTGCTCGCGGTCGACGGGCGGCGGATGTCGAAGAGCCTCGGCACCGGGATCGACCCGCTCGATGCGGTCGCGAAGCACGGCGCCGACGCGACGCGCTACGGGCTGCTCAAGATCTCCTCGACGCAAGACGTCCGCTTCAGCTGGGACAAGATCGACGAGGGCGGCAAGCTCGCGAACAAGCTCTGGAACGTGGCCAGGCTGATCCTCCAGAAGGCCGACGGTGCGACGCCCGACCTGTGCCCGAGCGCGCTCGAGGAGGCCTGGATCGCAGGCCGCATCGACGAGACCCGCGCCGAGGTCGATCAGCTCCTGCCGCGATTCGACTTCGCCCACGCGGTCGACGCGCTCTACCACCTAACCTTTGACGACTTCTGCGACTGGTACGCCGAGGCGATCAAGCCGCGGCTCTACGCGGACGACACGGCGGCGATCGCCACCGCGCTCGCGGCGCTCGAGCGCCTGCTCGCCCTGCTCCACCCGGTGCTGCCGCATGTCACCGAGGAGATCTGGGCGCAGTTCCACGAGAGCCGACTGATCCTTGGGCCCTGGCCCGAGCAGAGGCGCTCCGACCCGGACGCTGCGGCTTCCATGAACCGCGTCCAGGAGGCCGCTCAGACCTTTCGCAGAAGCGGCGCCCTGGTCGCGCTCGAGGGCGAAGAGAAGCGTATCTTCGACGCGGTCGTCAAGCCCGAGCGGCTCGGGGGGGCGGTGGACGGCGCCGTCGCTTCCGAGCGCGAGCGATTGCGAAAGGAGATCGCGCGCGGCGAAGGGATGCTCGCGAACGAGCGGTTCGTCCAGAACGCTCCGCCCGAGCTCGTCGAGGACGAGCGGGTCAAGCTCGAGCGCTACCGGCGCGAGCTCGATGCACTCGGCTAGCCCCCCACGGGTGGACAACCTGAGCTGGCTCGAGAGGCTCTCCCCCTGGCCCGAGGAGTTCGGGCTCGGGCGCATGCACGAGCTCCTCGCCGACCTCGGCGAGCCGCAGCGGCGCTACCCGGCGATCCACGTCGTCGGCACCAACGGGAAGACCTCGACTACGCTGATGGCCGCTGCGCTCCTCCACGCCGCGGGGCTCCACACGGGCGCCTACATCTCACCGCACGTGCGCGGCTGGTCGGAGCGGATCCAGGTCGACGGGAACGACGCCGGCCTCGAGGCGGCGCTCGCCCGCGTCCGCTCGCATGCGGCGGGAGCGACGCAGTTCGAGGTGCTGACCGCGGCGGCCCTTGCCGAGTTTGCCGCCCAGGAGGTCGCAGCCGCCGTGGTCGAGGCCGGGCTCGGCGGCCGGTTCGACGCGACCAACGTGCTCGATGCGAGCGTCGTCGTGCTCACGAACGTCTCGCTCGAGCACACCGAGCTGCTCGGTTCGCGCCGCGAGGAGATCGCGGCCGAGAAGCTCGCCGTCGTCTCGCCCGGGGCGCATGTCGTGCTCGGCGAGGCCGAATGGGAGGCGCAGGCGCGCGCGGCCGGCGCCGAATCGGTCGCGGTCGCCGACGGCTCGAACCTCGCCCTTGCGGTGGCCGCCGCCGAGGCCTTCCTCACCCGGCCCGTCGATCCCGCGCCGGCCGAAGCGGTGCGCGTCCCCGGCCGGCTCGAACGCCGCGGCGAGCATCCGCTCGAAATCTGGGACGGCGCGCACAATCTCGCCGGGATCGGGTACGTGCTGCCCCGCCTCCCGGCTCGCGACTACACGATCGTCTGCTCCGTCCTCGCCGACAAGGACCCCGACGCGATGCTTCGGGCGCTGGCCCCGCTCGGTCACACTTTCGTCGCGACCCAGTCGCCGAACCCCCGTGCCGTGCCCGCAACCGAGCTCGCACGGATCGCCGCGCCGCACTTCGAGAACGTCGAGGCGCTGGCCGATCCCACCGCCGCACTCGCCCACGCGCGCACCCTGGCCGGCGCCGATGGTGCCGTACTTGTGACAGGATCGCTCTACTTGCTCGCAGCGCTATCGCTCGATGCGTAGAACCCGTACCATTTCTCGCGTCCGTGGGCGCACTAGCGTCTTCATCTTCGCCGTCGTCCTGCTCGCCCTCTACGTTGGGCTTGCATTCCTGGCCGGTTGGCTCATAGGGAAGTACTTTCTTTGACAGCGAGCATCTTCAGCGGAGTCCACAACTTCTTCCATTCGGGGACCTGGAAGGCCCTCGAGTTGGCGCTGATCGCGTTCGTGGTCGTGTTCTGGCTCGCGACCGTCTTCTGGGTCTGGAAAGACGCGAGCCGGCGGATCGACGATGACCGGTTGCTCGCCCTCGCAACCCTGATCGGAGCGGTGCCGCCGTTCGTCGGGCCGCTGATCTACATGCTGTTCCGGCCGCCGGAGTACCTCGAGGACGTGCGTGAGCGGGAGCTCGAGATCAGGGCGATCGAGAGCCGGCTCGGCGGCCCCGATCTGAAATGCACCGTATGCGGCTGCGAGATCGAGCCGGACTTCCTCGTCTGCCCCGTCTGCACGACCAAGCTGCGGTCGGCCTGCACCGAGTGCGGCCGCCCACTCGAGCCCGCCTGGCAGGTCTGCCCGTACTGCGAAGCGCCCGTCCCGGTCGGCGGGCCCGTCGCGCTCGCTCAGCGGCCGACGCGCCGCAGCCGCAGCTCGAGTTCCGGGTAAGCTGCGCGCCCGCATGGCCCTCGAACGCACCCTGATCCTCGCCAAACCCGACGCGGTCGAGCGCAATCTCGCCGGCGAGATCGTCGCTCGCTTCGAGCGCCGCGGGATGAGGCTCCGCGCCGCCCGCCTGGTCGTCGCCTCCCGCGAGATGGGCGAGACGCACTACGACGAGCATCGAGAGAAGCCGTTCTTCGGCGAACTCGTCGACTTCATCACCTCCGGGCCGACGCTCGCCTTCGTGCTCGAAGGCGAGGGAGCGATCCTGACCGCCCGCAAGACGATCGGCGCCACCAACCCCGCCGAGGCCGACCCCGGCTCGCTCCGCGGCCAGTTCGGGCTCGCGATGCCGAACAACCTCGTGCACGGCTCCGACTCGCCCGAGTCGGCCAAGCGCGAGATCGGGCTCTGGTTTCCCGATGGGCTCGTCTGACGGCGCGACGAAAAACAGCGCGACCTGGACGAAGATCAACGCCGCCTCCACCGGCGAGCAGGCGGCCGGAAAGCGGGCCGAGAGCGACGTCAGCGGCGTAGCGCGGAAGCGTTGAGCGAGTCGATCGTCCTCGCTTCGTCCTCGCCGCAGCGCTCGGCGATCCTCACCCAGCTCGCGATCCCGTTCCAGGTCGTCGTGCCTGTCTACGAGGAAGCCCCGGGCGGCGATCCCCTCGAGCACGCCGCCGGCAAGGCCCGCTCGGTCGAGGGGGGCGACCGCCCGGTACTCGGAGTCGACACGATCGTCCGCTGCGAGGGCCAGGTGATCGGCAAGCCGACCGACGCGGGAGACGCCGAGCGGATGCTCGAGTTGCTCGCCGGCCGCACCCACGAGGTCGTCTCCGGGCTCTGCCTTCGCACCCCGGCGTGGGAAGAGCTCCACACCGACACCACCCGCGTCTTTTTTCGAGAGCTGACCCCGCGCGACCTCGGCCGCTACCTGGCGAGCGGCGAGTGGGAGGGTCGCGCCGGGGCCTACGCGATCCAGGGCCTCGGAGGTTCGCTCGTCGAGCGCATCGAGGGCGACTACCTGAACGTCGTCGGCCTCCCGGGAGGGCTGCTCGTCCGGCTGCTCGCGACTCGCTTCCCGGGTGCCTACGGCTTCGGTTACACCGCGAGCAGCGCGACGTCGGCGAACACGATCACCGCGCCGGCCCCGCGAGCCGTCCCCTCCGGGTACCCGCCGGGCGAGCAAGGTTGTGATCACGATCGACGAGGTGCCCACCGCGAGCACCGGAGCCGCAGCCCCGCGCCCGAGCTCGAGCAGCCCGAGCACGAACGAGGCGAACACGGCCGCGGCGGCCGCAAGCGTGAGCGGCCCGATCGCACGCCGGACCGCCGCGAGCCCGACCACCGGCGGATAGACGAGGCACGGCCCGAGCAGGAGGAGCAGGTAGTAGCTGAACGCCCCGGCCCGCTGGATCCCCGTGCGGTCGACGAGCGTATAGGCGGCGCTCGCCGCGGCCGTGGTCAAGACGACGAGAAACGCCCTTGCGTCCGCCTGACCCTGTGGGCCGCGCAGGAGCACGACACACCCGCCGCCACGAGCACCACACCGAGCGTCTTGGTGAGCGACGCCCCGTGGCCGGGCAGGACGACGCGGCCCCGAGCGTGAAGAGCGGCGTGAGCCCTCGCGTGGGCGGATAGACGAACGAGACCTCGGAGAGCTTGTAGCCGTAGGGGAGCCCCAGCGCGTAGACCGCCTCGAGCAGGCTCGAGACGAGCGTAGGGCCAGACCGAGGGTCGCGCGCCCCACCAGATCGCCGCGAACGGCGCCGCGATCGCGAGCGAGAGCATGAAGGTTGCCGCGGTCGCCGCCTGGAGGTCTCTTGCCCGCCCTAGCAGGAGGTTCCAGCCCGCGCGCAAGGCAGCCGAGCCAAGCGCCAGGGCAAGCGCGGGTAGAGTGAGCCGCGGGTCGACATGGGCATCTTCAACTACTTCACCGGGTTCGGCGGCAGAGACATGGCCGTTGACCTCGGCACGGCGAACACCCTCGTCTATGTCCGCGGGCGCGGCATCGTGCTTAGCGAGCCGTCCGTAGTCGCGATCGACCAGGCAACCGGAGATGTCCATGCAGTCGGCCTCGAGGCAAAGCGGATGCTCGGCCGGACGCCCGGAACGATCAGCGCGATCCGGCCACTCAAGGACGGCGTGATCGCCGATTTCGACGTCACCGAGCAGATGCTGCGGCACTTCATCCAGAAGGTGCACCAGCACCGCTTCGCGCACCCGCGCGTCGTCGTGTGCGTCCCGTCTGGAGTGACAGGCGTCGAGAAACGCGCCGTCGAAGAGGCAACGCTCAACGCGGGCGCACGGCAGGCCTACCTGATCGAGGAGCCGATGGCGGCCGCGATCGGCGCCGGGCTCCCGGTCGCCGAACCGACAGGGAACATGATCGTCGACATCGGCGGCGGCACCACCGAGGTGGCCGTGATCTCGCTCGGCGGGATCGTTGTCTCGCAATCGCTTCGCGTCGGCGGCGACGAGATGGACGAGGCGATCATCAACCACATCAAGCGCGAGTACAAGCTCCTGATCGGCCAGCAGACAGCCGAGGAGATCAAGCTCGAGGTCGGCTCCGCACATCCGCTCAAAGAGGAGGTGCAGGCCGAGGTTCGCGGCCGCGACATGCTGACCGGCCTGCCGAAGACGGTGATCCTCTCGAGCGACGAGGTGCGTCACGCGCTCGAGGAGCCGATCGTGCAGATCATCGATGCGATCAAGTCGACGCTCGACAAGACCCCGCCCGAGCTTGCCGCCGACATCATGGACCGCGGGATCGTCCTCGCCGGCGGCGGGGCGCTCCTGCAGGGCCTCGACCAGCGGCTGCGGCAAGAGACCCATATGCCGACCCATCTCGCCGAGTCGCCGCTCACGTGCGTCGCCGTCGGCTCGGGCCGCAGCCTCGAGGAGTTCGAAGCGATGCGAAACAGCGCCCGGGCGCGTGCCAGATCGCGCTCCCGGAACGGGCGCAGTCGCTACTGACCCCCAGGCGCGAGCACGCTGACTCAACCCGGCGCTGCGAGCCCGGCTCGAGCGGGTTGCGCCGCCGGTCACGCCCGTTTGCTCTCGCAGGGCGGCGAGCATGGCGTCCGGGATTCTCCGGCGAGCCCTGCTGTTTCTTGGTTAAGGCACGCCTCCGTCGGTTCCCCTACGGGATAGGTCGCTAGAATCTTCCGGCTCGTGCCTCGCAACCGGAACGTCCGCGTTGCGGTCCTGGGCTCCTCGGTCCAGCGCGCCGCTGCTACCGGCCACTCATCGACCCGTTCGAGCCCTCTGCGGCGACGGTTCGTCGTGGTCGGTCTCGTGCTCCTCTCGCTCACGCTTCTGACCGTCTCCTTCCGCTCGAGCGCGCTCGACCCAGTCGAGGGCTTCGCTGCTTCGGTTCTGCGCCCGTTCGAGGTCGGCGCCAACAAGGTGGCGCGCCCGTTCCGTGACGCCGCGAGCTGGACGCACGGCCTCTTCAACGCCAAGGCCGAGAACCGCGTGCTGACGAAGGAGATCGAGAAGCTGCGTCGCGAGAATGCGGCGCTCACTGGCAACGGTAACCAGAACGCGCAGCTCAAGAAGCAGCTCCACTATGTGAACTCGCCCACCTTCCCGAAGGACTACGCCGAGATCGCCGCCCAGGTGCTAACGAGCCCGTCCGTCCTCGACCAGACGATCACGATCCTGGCAGGGTCGAGGCAGGGGATCGCGGTCGATGACGTCGTAGTAACAAACGACGGCCTCGTCGGGACGATCTCGAAGGTGTTTGCGAGCGAGTCGAGCGTGACGCTGATCACCGACCCCTCGAGCGCTGTTCGTGCCGTCGACGAACAGAACCAGGCTGCGATCGGCATGCTCGACCACGGCTCGGGCAGCACCTCGCTCGTGCTCGACCAGATCGGGAAGGACAAGCTCGTCAACGCCGGCGACGAGGTGATCACCGCTGGATCGCAAGCGGGCAGCAGGCTCCCGTCGCTCTTCCCGCGGAACATCCCGATCGGCACCGTGACGAGCGTTGGCCAGATCGATACCGCCATCTTCAAGGACATCCAGGTGCAGCCGTTCGTCGACCTCTCCTCGCTCGAGACGGTGCTCGTCCTGATCCCGAATCAGCCGAAGACGCCGGCGAAGAAGACGCTCAAATGATCTACGACGGGTTCAAGGCGGTCGCCGTGCTCTTCGTTGCGGCCATGTTCCAGGTCTCCGTGCTCTCCGCCTACTCGCCGCTCGGAGGCGCGCCGGATCTCGTCCTCGTCGCCCTGATCGCGGTTTCGCTCCTACGCGGCTCGATCTTCGGCGCGTTCGCGGGCTTCGGCGCCGGGTTCCTGATCGACACCGCGAACCTGTCGACGCTCGGGTTCACCTCGCTCCTGCTGACGCTCGCCGGTTTCTGGACCGGGCGTTACGGCGAGACGACCGCGCGGGACCGCTTCCACGCTCCGTTCACCTCGGTCGCGGTGATCACCGTCCTGTACGGGATCGGGACGGTCGCGCTCCACTTCGTGCTCGGTGAGGCGACGCCCGCGGGGGCCTACCTCTCCGGGCTCCCGGCGACCGTGCTACTGAACCTCCTGCTCACCTGGCCCGTCTACCGCTTCACGCGCAGGCTCTTCCGGCCCCTCGATCACCTCGACCGCGTGCACGAGGTGCGCCTGCTTGGCTAGCGAGCGGAGATCGCGGCGCTTCCTGCCCGCCGACCCGCGGGTCGAGGAGCCCTACCGGCTGACGCCGCAGCTCGCCCTCCGTGTTGCCATCCTCGGGTTCGTCGCGCTCGCCGTGTTCGCCGTCCTTTTCCTGCGGCTCTGGGCGCTTCAGGTGCTCTCCGGAGCGAAGTACCGGGCCCAGGCGAGCGACAACCGGGTGCGCACGATCCAGCTCGAGGCGCCGCGCGGGATGATCCTCGACGCGAACGGGCACGTCCTCGTCCAGAACGCGCTCGGCTGGAGCCTCGAGGTCTATCCGGCCGACCTGCCCAAGCCGACGCTGCAGCGGAGCCGAGAGCTCAAGGCGCTCTCGTTCGTCTCGGCGATCTCCGTCCCCAAGATCCTCGCGGCGATCAAGCCCTTCGCCGACCTCCCGCTCACCCCGGTGATCCTCCGCCGCGGGATTCACCAGGACCAGATCGACTACCTGCAGGAACACCAGCTCGAGTTCCCTGGCGTGGATCTCGCTCAGAGCTACCTGCGCAGCTATCCGCACCAGTCGCTCGCCGCGCAGATGCTGGGCTACGTCGGCCCGATCAGCGCGAGCGAGCTCAATGCGGCCGTGAGCGCAGGCTACAACCCGCAGGACGACATGGGCCAGGCCGGGATCGAGCAGACCTACGACCGCTACCTGCGCGGCACCGACGGCACCGCCCAGCTGACGGTCAACTCGCTCGGCCAGCCGACGAGCGCGATCCAGGAGACGAAAGTCCCGACGCCGGGCAACACACTCAGGCTGACGATCAACGTCGGCCTGCAGCGCGCCGCCGAGCGCGCGCTCACCTACGGGATCAAGCTCGCCCACCAGAACGGCCAGCCGTTCGCCGACGGCGGTGCGATCGTCGCGCTCAATCCGCGCAACGGCGCCGTCCTCGCGCTCGCATCGAACCCGACCTACGAGCCGTCGGTCTACGTGAACCGCGACCCGGCGAAGCTCGCCCCGCTGCTCGACCCCAAGGTGGCGGCGAAGGACAACTCCCCCGGCAACGACCGGGCGATCGCGGGTATCTATCCGCCGGGGTCGGTCTGGAAGCCCGTCACGGCACTCGCGGCGATGGAGGAGGGAATCCTGTCGCCGACCGAGTCCCTTCAGTGCACGCCGAGCTTCACCTACTACCAGCAGGTCTTCAACAACTGGGACCCGTTCGTCAACCAGCCGATGCAGCTCACCCAGGCGATCGCCCAGTCGTGCGACACCTACTTCTACCAGGTCGGGGCGCGCTTCTACAGCCTCGCGGCGAACCGCGGGCCGACCCTCCAGCTATGGGCCTCCCGCTTCGGGTTCGGCTCCCGCACGGGCATCGACATCGGACCCGAGGTCGCCGGGCTCGTTCCGACTCCCGACTGGCGCTGCAGGTACTACGGCGGGCCGCCGTGCAAGGGCTATATCGACCGGGTCTGGAAGCCGGGCTACGACGTGCAGCTCTCGATCGGGCAGGGCGACCTCGAGGTGACACCGATCCAGATGGCGCGCTTCTACGCGATGATCGCAAACGGCGGCTACATGGTCACGCCCCACATCGCCCAAGACGTCGAGCAGTCCTCCGACGGCGCCGGCCAGCCGGCCCAGATCCTGCGCGAGCTGGCGACGCAGCAGCCGACCCAGAGCGGCGTCCATGTAACCTCCCTACAGGCCGTGCAGGAGGGCCTCTATGCGGGGACGCACTCGACGCTCGGCACCTCCTACGGCGTCTTCGGCCAGTTCCCGGTGGCGATCGCCGGCAAGACGGGGACGGCCGAGAAGGAAGTCTCGATCTCCGGCTACCCGAACCCGTTGAAGCTCAGCCAGTCCTGGTGGTGCGGCTACGGGCCCTACGCCAACCCGTCGATCGTGGTCTGCGCCGTGATCGAGAACGGCGGCGAAGGCGGCTCCGCAGCAGCACCCGCCGCGCTCCAGGTCTTCCAGCAGTGGTTCGGCGTCAAACACGTGACGACGACCGCACACCTGAGCGACTGAGATGACGATCGAAGCCGTCGACCCACGCGCACGCGGCCTCAGGAGCCGACGCACTGACGCCGGTGTCGGGGCGCTCGGGGTCGTCGCCCGGCTCGACTGGCTGCTCCTTGCGGCCACTGCAGCAGCCGTCGCCTACGGCGTGTGGGCGATCGCCGGGATCACCCGCCACGACCCGGGCGGCAGCGCCGCCTCGCGGCAGCTCCTCTACGCCGCGGCAGGCTCGCTGCTCCTCGTCGCCGGCATCCTGATCGACCCGATCGTCTACCGCCGCCTCTACCGCTCGATCTACATCGGACTCGTCGGCGTGATGGGGTTCGTGCTGATCTTCGGCGCTGCGACCCGCGGCTCGAAGCGGTGGATCAACATCGGCTTCTTCACCTTCCAGCCGTCCGAGTTCGGGAAGGTGCTGCTCGCACTGGCGCTCGCGGGCTTCCTCGCCGACCGTGCCAAGCAGATCGACCGCCTGAGCGTTGCGCTCCGGACGATCGCGCTCGCGGCCGGCCCAGTGATGCTCGTCTGGGCGCAGCCCGACGCCGGCACGGCGATCGTCTACATCGCTGTGCTCACCGCGGTGCTCTTCGTCGCGGGCGTGCGCTGGCTGCACCTGGCGCTGATCTGGACGGTAGGTCTGGTCGCCGTCCTTTCGGTGCTCTGGTGGCTTCCCGCGGCCGGGATCAACGTGCTCAAGCCCTACCAAGCAGCCCGGCTCACCGCCTTCGCGAGCGCGACCGGGCAGTCGTCCGGGACGACCTCCTACAACCTCACCCAGTCGAAGATCGCCGTCGGCGCAGGAGGGCTGCGCGGGCGGGGCGTCGCCGGCGCCACGCAGACCGCTCTCAACTACCTGCCCGCGCACGCGACCGACTTCGCCTTCGCCTCCCTCGCCGAGCAGCGGGGCTTCTTCGGAGCCTCGATCCTGCTTCTGCTCTACCTGCTCATCGTCTGGCGGGGGCTCAAGATCGTCACGACCGCACGAGACCTGTTCAGCGCGATCGTCGCGGCCGCGATCGTGTTCGCGTTCGTGATCCAGGTGTTCGTGAACGTCGGGATGACGGTCGGGATCGCGCCGATCACCGGCATCCCGCTGCCGTTCGTGTCGGTCGGTGGGTCGTCGATGATCAGTAACCTCGCCGGGATCGGCATCCTCCAGGCGATCCATGCCCGCGGCGGCCGGCGCCGGTAGTGCAGTCATGACCCGCAAGGCAACGCAGGCGCTTGCGCTGCTCCGCGTCGTAAAGGACGTCCGTCGCAGCGCCGGCGGCGAGCGCCCCGTCGCCGTCGGCGGCGCGCGCGAGCTCGTGCCGCTACTCGCGAAGGAGCTGCGCGCCGGAGGAGACGCGGGCGCGGTCACCGAGAGCGCCCGCACCGACGCGGCAGCGCTCGTCTGGATCGGCCCGGCCGACGAGGACGCGCTTCGGGCCGCCTCGCGAGCCGCGACGCCGATCGTCGGTGTGACCGAGGGCGAGAGCCTTCCCTACGTGCTCGACACGAATCTCGTCCGTCTCGCCGCGGGCAGGGGCCTCCCGGTCGCCGAGATCGCGATCGCTCTCGCGTGCGTGCTCGGCGTCGAGGGTGCCGGCCTCGCGGCGCGCCTGCCCGTGCTGCGTGAAGCGGTGATCGGCGAGCTGATCGAGTCATGCGCCCGCCAGAACGGGCTGATCGGGGCGGCGGTCTTCGTCCCCGGCGTCGACCTGCCGATCCTGACCATGAACGAGGCGCGCATGGTCTTGCGCATTGCGCTCGCAAACGGCCGGGAGCTCGATTCGGACCTCTGGCCCGAGGTGCTCGCCATCGTCGGCGCGGCGTTTGGGCTCCGTCGGATCGCCGCCGAGCTCCTCGACCTCCTCCCGGTCGCGGGTTGGATGGTCAAGGGCGGAGTCGCGTACTCCGGGACGAGGGCGATCGGGGAGGCTGCGCGGCAGCGATTCGACACGACGGCCTGAGGTCCGTCCGACTTCGGTCCTACGCTTTCGGGACCCGAAGAAAGAAGGCGATGGGGCTGATGTCGAACGGCGAGCTGCACGAGGTCCTGCTGATCGAGGAAGCAGATGCTTGGTTCGAGTACGCGGATGCGACGAAAGGTCAAGAGGGGACGAGATACGTGGAGATCGAGCCCTGGGCCTGGTCACGCCTGCAGCAGCGCCTCCGGGCACTGCGTGTCCGGCGCTCCCGCCTCGCTCCCGCGAGCGAAGCCGCCTGAGGGCCGCGCTGCGCCCCTTGCTAACCTTCCTGGAGGCAATGCCGATGCAACCATCGCCGATGTCTTCACTATCCGCCCCCAGCGCGCGCCCGCATACCGCGAGGCTGCGCGTCTTCACACCGAAGGAGATTCTCTTTGCCACTACCGTGGTTCCGTCGCCCCAAGGCGAAGGTGGACCAGGCGCCGTCCGAGGCCGCTCCACCGACTGTCGAACCTGAACCCCCGATTGCTCATGCGGCCCGCGCCGAAACGCCGACCGCAGATGGACAACCGACTGCAGTCAAGAAACGCCGCCGTGGCAACCGTGGAGGGCGCGGCCGTAAGAAACCCGCGGGCACAGCCGCCGCAACCCCCCCAACCGCCGCGACCACAGTAGCCGCAGTAGCCGACTCCGAGGGGACCGAGCGCGCGAGCGGGCCTAAGCCCGGCCGGCGCCGGAGTGGCGAGCAGAGGAGCGGTGAGTCGAAAAACGGCGAGCCGAAGAGCGGTGAGCAAAAGAGCGGTGAGCAAAAGAGCGGTGAGCGCAGAGGCCGGACGCAACGGCCGCCCCGCCGCGCAGCTCCCCGGCGCGCCCCGCTGCCGAAGGCAAAGCGCGAGCTCCTCGTCTCGGTCGACCCGGGCGAGAAACGCGTCGCGGTGATCGAGGACGGGATGGTGGCCGAGGTCTACCTCGAGCGGCCAGAGCAGCGCTCGATCGCGGGCAACGTCTACCTCGGCACGGTCGACAACGTGCTTCCTGGCATGGAGGCCGCGTTCGTCGAGATCGGCCTCGAGAAAAACGGCTTCCTCTACGTCGACGAGATCGTCGGCCCCGAGCTCGAGGGCCGCCGGGGTGCGCGCAAGATCCAGGACCTGATCCAGCGCGGCCAGACCGTGCTCGTACAGGCGGTCAAGGACCCGATGAAGACGAAGGGAGCCCGCCTCACAACCGAGATCTCCCTCCCGGGCCGCTTCGTCGTCTACGTCCCGCACGGCGACGGACTCGGCGTCTCGCGCCGGCTCGACGACGACGAGCGCAACCGGCTCAAGGCGATCGTCAAGGAGATCGCACCCGCGACCGGCGGCGTGATCGTCCGTACCGCCGCCGAGGGCGCCTCCGCCGAGGACGTCGAGCGTGACCTCGACTTCCTGCGCCGCCTCTGGGAGACGATCGAGGCGAGCGCGAAGAAGGCCGAGGCGCCGGCGCTGATCTACCAGGAGGCCGAGCTGCCGCTCCGCGTGACGCGGGACCTCTTCACGGGCGACTTCGAACGACTGCTCGTCGACCACGACCGCACCTACAAGCGGATCGTCGGGTACCTGAAGAAGACCTCGCCGCACATGGTCGAGCGCGTCACCCGCTACAAGGAGCGCGAGCCCCTGCTCGAGGCGCTCGGGGTCGAGCAGGAGATCCGCTCGACGCTCAACCGCCGGGTCGACCTGCCCTCGGGCGGCTACCTGATCTTCGACTACGCCGAGGCGTTCACCGTGATCGATGTCAATACGGGCCGTTTCGTCGGCTCGCGGTCGAAGCGCAACGGAGCCGGCCGGCTCGAGGACACGATCACGAAGAACAACCTCGAAGCGGTCAAGGAGGTCGTCCGTCAGCTCCGGCTCCGCGACGTCGGCGGGATCATCGTCATCGACTTCATCGACATGGCGAACCCGAAGAACCGCCAGCAGGTCGAGGACGCGCTTCGACTCGAGCTCGAGCGTGACCGCACCAAGACCTACGTCGTCGAGATCTCGCCGCTCGGCCTGGTCGAGATGACGCGCCAGAACGTCACCGACGGGCCGCGCGAGATCATGACGCGCAAGTGCCCGACCTGCGACGGCGACGGCATCGTCGTCTCGGATGCGACGGCCGCGGTCGAGGTCGAGCGGCAACTGCGTGCGCTGATCACGCCCGGCTCGCGCACGAAGGCGATCAAGGTCGAGTTGAACGCAAAAATCGCAGCCCTGCTCGTGGGGCCCGACGGCTCCCGCCTGGCCGAGCTCGAGGAGGTCACGAAGCGGAGGTTCTTCTTCACCGGTCTCGACAATGTTCATCTCGACCACGTGCACGTGGTCGAACAGGGCACGGTCGAGAAGCTCGCGCCTGCAGCGCCGATCGAGATCGGCGAGGAGATCGAGTTGAAACTCGGCGAGCTCGGGCTGTACGACGCGCGCGCCGGAGTGGGAAAGCTCAAAGGGCTCGAGATCGTCGTCGCCGACGCCGCGAAGCTCGTCGGGAAGAAAGTGCGCGTGCGCATCGTCGCCGTCATGGAGGGTGTCGCCTACGGCGCGCTCGTCGAGGCCGCGAAGTCGGTGGAGCCGATCACGGCCGAGGCGGAGGCAGAGAAACCGACGCGGGCGCCGCGCCGGACGACGAAGTCCTCGGCGGCCGCCACCGAACCGGAGGATGCCGAAGAGACCGCCGACGCCGTCGAGGCTGAGGAGATCGAGGAGGCAGAAGAGGTCGACGAGGAACCGGCCGCGCTGCAGCGGGCGATCCGCAAGCCTGCCGCTACGAAGTCGACTGCTCGCAAACCGCCCGCCCGGGCCGCAGCCGCAGAGGCCCCGGCGGACGCCGAGCCCACGGAGACGGCCACCGCACCCAAGCGCAGCCGGGCACGGAAGCCCGTAGCGGCCCCGGCGCCCGAGGTTGTCGAGGGCACTGATCTGGACGAAGGTGTGGCCGAGGCCGAGGCCGAGAGCGGAGAGGAGACGTCCACGACACCGAGGAAGCGCACGCGCCGCGGCACCCGCGGCGGCCGCAACCGCAAGCGCAAGCCCACGGGCGCTGCCGCCGACGGTGACGCCGACCCCGAGGCGGAGGGGGAGGGCGCCGCCGAGGCTGACGCCGAGGATCCCGAGGCGCAAGATGAGCCTGGCGCGAGCGAGGGGCCGCCGCCCGTGATCCATATGCCCGATCGCGATCTCGGGCGCAACGGCGACGAGCCCGAAGCTGGCGACAGCCCCGCTCCGCGCAAGACGACGACGCGCCGAGGCTCGCGAGGCGGCCGTAACCGGCGCCGCAAGCCGGCAGGCGAAACAGCGGCGGCCGCAGCGGCGCCCGAAGGCGAGAGCGAAGTGGCCTCCGCCCCAGACGAGGGCTCGGACGAGTGGGAGTACACGCCGATGAGCGAGTGGGACCGAGACTAGAAGCCTCGTTACCGCTCGGCGGTAGAGCTCGTCGAGGAAACCTCAGCGGTTTCCCCCGGTGAGCTACACTTCGGTAGTCCGCGGGCGCAGCGTGCCCGCGTTTCTACGCCATGGACTACGCGATCATCAAGCTCGGCAACAAGCAGCACCGCGTCCGCGACGGCGAGACACTGGTCGTCGACCGCCTACCGACCGAGCAAGGCAAGACGTTCGAGCCTGTCGTCCTGCTCGGCGAGGCGAAGGTGACCGCGACCATCCTCGAGCATGGCCGCGGGCCGAAGATCATCATCGGCAAGTACCGCAAGCGCACCGGCTACAAGCGCCATAACGGCTTCCGCGCGGCGACCTCGAAGGTCGAGATCACGATCGGCGCCGGGGCGAAGCGCGCGGCTGCGAAGACCGAGAAGCCCACGAAGGCAGAGACGGTCGAAGCCGCGACCGTCGAAGCTCCGAAGGCCGCAGAGGCGGGACCTCCCGCCGGGTACGGGGAGATGACGGTCGCGCAGGTCTCGACCGGCGCGAAGGGGTGGAGCGCCGCGGAGCTAGAGGCAGCGCTCGCATACGAGCAATCGAATGCGGCGCGCAAGGGCGCGATCTCGGCGCTCGAGTCCGCGATCAAGAAGGAGGCCGAAGATGGCGCATAAGAAAGGTCTCGGCTCGTCGAAGAACGGCCGCGACTCGAACCCGCAGTACCTCGGCGTCAAGATCTTCTCGGGCGAGGACGTTCGCGCCGGCCAGATCATCGTTCGCCAGCGCGGCACGAGGTTCCGCCCGGGGCCGGGAACGAAGATCGGCAAGGACGACACGATCTTCGCGGTGCGCGACGGCAAGGCCGAGTTCCGCCGCAGCGGTGAGCGCCGCTCGATCGCCGTCGTCGACGCCGGATAGCGCTCGGCCGGTCGCGGCCGTGTTCAACGATCGCGCACAGATCCATGTGAAGGCGGGCCGCGGAGGCGACGGCGGGCTGTCGTTTCGGCGCGAGAAGTACGTCCCGAAGGGTGGGCCCGACGGCGGTGACGGCGGTGACGGCGGCGCGATCGTCGCGATCGCCGACGCCGAGTTGCGTGACCTCTCTGCGCTGCAGCGGCGCAAGCGGATCACCGCGACCAAGGGTGGCAACGGCCGCGGTGCACGCAAGCACGGCGCGAACGGCGGGAACGCCGAGGTTCGCGTCCCGGTCGGGACACAGGTGTTCGAGGGCGACGACCTGGTCGCCGACTTGGCGTTTCCGGGAGCGTCGATCGTGCTTGCACGCGGCGGACCTGGTGGGCGCGGCAACGCCCGCTTCGTCAGCTCGACGCGCCAGGTTCCCCGGTTCGCCGAAGTCGGTCTCCCGGGCGGGGAGCGCGACATCGAGCTACATCTGAAGCTACTCGCCGACGCGGCACTCGTCGGGCTTCCGAACGCGGGCAAATCCTCGCTCCTCACCTGGATCTCGAATGCGCGCCCGAAGGTCGCCGAGTACCCGTTCACGACGCTCGCTCCGGTGCTCGGCACCGTCGACTCACCGGACGGGCGCCAGCTCGTCGTCGCCGACGTCCCGGGGCTGATCGAGGGCGCGAGCGAAGGCATCGGCCTCGGACATGAGTTCCTCGCCCACCTCGAGCGCGCGCGCAGCCTGGTGCACGTGATCGACGCGTCGAAGCCCGCGGATGAGCAGTGGGCGGCGATCGACGCCGAGCTTGCCGCCTACGGCGCGGGGCTGGACGAGCTGCCGCAGATCGTCATCCTGAACAAGATCGACCTTGAGCCCGACCCTTCGTTCAAGGTCGACGACGAGCGGGTCGTCGCCGTGTTCCCGCTCTCATGCGCAACCGGCAAGGGGATCGACGAGTTCCGCAAGGCTCTTTTCATCCTCGTTCCGGAGCCCGAGCCGATCGAGGTCGATCGCGACGCGGTGGTGGACTACCTAGTCTACCGCCCCGAGCCGAAGGTACGGCCCTGGAGCCTCCTACGCACCGAGGACGGGTTCCGCGTGGTAGGGACGCCGCCCAGCGAGGAGGAGCTCGAGCGCGCCCTACGCGAGGCTGGTGCGAAGCGCGGCGCCGACGTGCAGGTTGGAGAAGAGACGTTCGAGTTCGTTCCGTGAGGGGCATCTTCGGCGGCGCCTTCGACCCGCCGCACAACGGGCACGTGGCGCTCCTACGCGCGGCGCGCCAGGCGCTCGATCTCGATGATGCGGTGGTCGTGGTCGCAGGCTCGCCCGGGCACAAAAAGGTCCCGACTCCGGCCGCGGTGCGCCTCGCGCTCACCCGCGCGGCGTTCCCGGGCGAGGCGGTCGTGCTCGACGAGCACGACCGCACCGTCGACATGCTGCGCGACCATCCGGAATGGCAGGGAGCGACGTTTCTGCTCGGCGCCGACGAGTTCGCCGGCTTCCTCGACTGGAAGGAGCCTGAAGAGGTCCTCATCCTGGTGCGCGTGGGCGTTGCGACCCGGCCCGGCTATCCGCGCGAGCGCCTCGACCCCGTGATCGCCGCGCTCGCGGCGCCGGAGCGCGTCGTGTTCTTCGACCTAGAGCCGCTCCCGATCTCCTCGCGCGAGCTGCGTGCAGCACTCGACGGCGGGCAGGACGTGCACGAACTCGTGCCTCCTGCGGTGTGGGAAATGATCGAGCGCGACGGGCTCTACGGCCGCAGCTACACTGAGCCTGCTTGACGTCCATCGAACAGGCACGGCGAATCGCGGCGCTGGCGCAGGAAAAGCTCGCGAGGGACGTCGTCATTCTCGACATGCAGCCGGTGTGCACCTACACGGATTATTTCGTCGTGTGCACAGGGTCGAATCCGCGCCAGACGAAGGGCATCTGGGACGAGATCCACGCCCGCCTCAAGAAAGACGACGGCCTCCTGCCACGCTCGGCCGCCGGCGAGCGTGAGGCGACCTGGATCGTCGGCGACTACCTCGACGTCGTCCTGCACGTCTTCACCCCTGAGGCCCGAGCGTTCTACCGCCTCGACGACCTGTGGGGAGACGTCCCGCAGGAAGCGCTCGAAGCCGCAAGCGCCTAGTGCTGTTGTCTATTTAGGACACGGCCTGTCCGAGGTTCGAGCTACGCTCTGGGCGTGTTGCTCGAACTGACGACCAATCAGAAAGGATTGGTCGCCGAGACGGCGATCATCCACGAAGCGGTCAAGCTTGGGGTCGGCGTCGCGCGCCCCATGGATGACGAGCGCTATGACCTGATCCTCGACTTCGACGGCGAGCTCATCCGCGTGCAATGCAAGTGGGCGAAGCGGGCTGGGGTTGTGGTCGTCGTGCGCTGTTACTCGTGCCGGCGCGCTGCCGACGGTCTGCGCCGGCGTGCATATACGAGTAAAGAGACCGATGCCATTGCCGCGTACTGTCCGGAAGTCGAGCGCTGCTACTTGATTCCCGCGACCGTCTTCTCCGGCCGGATGCAACTCCACCTACGGCTCGAACGGTCGAAAAACAACCAAACCGTCGGTGTCAACTGGGCCTGCAACTACGAGTTCGGCGCTAGACTGCCCTAGCTGGGGCCCATAGCTCAGCTGGGAGAGCGTCGGCATGGCATGCCGAAGGCCGTCGGTTCGAGCCCGACTGGGTCCACTGCTGCACTGCACTGGTTATCGTTGAAACATCGACATAGCTGCGCGCGCGGATCTTTCGATGTCCGGGCCTAGCCAGCTGCCAGACCCCGAGCGTCGGAGAACGAAACCTGTCGGACGAGAGCGGTCGTGGGCCTCTATTCAGAGCCCTAGGCGGTACATGCTGTACCGGAGCCGTTCGAGCAAATGGGCTCGTCGCACGCGACTCGACGACGTCCTGGAAGCGTCTGTTGTTGAGTGGGTCGCCTCGAGTGGCTCTGGGAGCCTTGAGCGCGCCGGAGCTCGGGCCGAGCGTCTAGTAGCGCCGGCGGCGTCTGCGGTTACCTGTCGGGCGCGCGGGCTGCGGGCGTACTGCGGCGCCCATCCCTGCGCCAGCGAACGCCTCGCCGTGGCCGAGATGGTCGGCGAGGAGTCCGACATCGTGGCGCTGCTCGGGTAGCACGAGCGTGATGCCGGTGCCGCCTCGGCCGGCGCGGCCTGTGCGGCCAACACGGTGGACGTACTCGTCCGCCCCGGCGGGCGGGTCGAAGTTGATCACGTGGCTGATGTCGTCGACGTCGAGGCCGCGGGAGGCGACATCGGTGGCGATCAGCGTCTGAACGTGCCCGGACTGAAACTGGGCGAGCGTCCGCTCGCGCGCGTTCTGCGACATGTTCCCGTGCATCGCGGCCGCCGTGACGCCGTGCTGACGCACGAGCTTGCGAGCGAGCCGGTCGGCGCCGTGCTTGGTGCGCACGAACACGAGTGCGAGCCCACGCTCGACGTTGAGCTGCTCAACGAGACGGTCGAGCTTGTCGTCGGCCGTCACGGCGACGAAGGCGTGCTCGATCGGCGCGCTCTGCGCAACCGCCGGTGCGGCGTTGCGCACGTGGGAGGGATTGGTCGTGTAGCTCCGGGCGAGATCGGCGACGCCGCTCGCGAGCGTGGCCGAGAAGAGCATCGTCTGGCGGTTCGTTGGGACTGAGCGCAGGATCGCGTCCACCTGGGGCCGGAAGCCCATGTCGAGCATCCTGTCGGCTTCGTCGAGCACGAGCACACGTACGAGGCCGAGGCTGAGGAAGCGCCTGGTGAGCAGGTCATCGAGGCGGCCCGGGGTCGCGACGATGATGTTTGCGCCGCGGGCGCGCTTGACCTGCGCCGGGATCGGTGTGCCGCCGTAAACCGCGGCGATCCGGAGGCCACGCACCCGTGCGAGCGGCTCGAGGTCATCGACGATCTGGCCTGCGAGCTCGCGGGTCGGGACGAGCACGAGGGCGGTCGGGCCGGCGGAACCGGTCGGGGTCCGCTCGATCAGTGGCACGCCGAAGGCGAGCGTCTTCCCGGAGCCGGTGGGCGACTCGGCGAGGATGTCGATGCCGGCGAGCGCATCGGGCAGTACGAGTGTCTGGATGGGGAAGGGATCGTGGATCCCGTGTTTTGCGAGCACCGCGACGAGCGGCGCGCTGACGCCAAGGTCAGAGAAGGTCATAGATTTTTTCGACTCCTTCGATTCAGGGTTCGAGACGCAAGAAACTCGAACGCCCCGGAAGGAGGAACGAGAAGCTTCAATCCCGCATGCGCCGTGTGGCGCACAGAGGGACCGTAGCACAGGGTGTCTCGCAAGACCTCGCCCAGAAGGGGTATGGTCACCCGCTTCGCGCCGCTCCCCCGGTCGACAGAAGCTGTTGAATCGCCGTTGTTCAGCTCAGAGGGGCGTGGCCGAGAGGCGCCTGGTGCAACAGTTCTACGCTCACCGCCACCTCGAAGCTGAGGCCATTCGATCCGCGATGGAGTTGCGCAGTCTCGCCGGTTCCTCCGAACGCTGGGATCGACTCGCTCCCAGGGGGCTCGAACGACTCCTCGCCCAGTGCGGGCCAACCGGGGGTCGGCTGACCGGCAAGCTCTGCGCCTGAGCCCTCGCTCCTGCGAGGATGGCGAGCGATCGGCGCTCCCCGAGGGCGCCGACATGCGGGAAGGAGGCACGGGTTGATCCTCGA
>DATKRX010000126.1:0-6918 GCA_035531915.1 Gaiellaceae bacterium
CGGCCCGAGACAGAGAATGGTGTTCCCGTCGACCGTCGCGGTCGTGTTCGGCTCGACCGGGAATCCCGGCTGCGGCTCGCCGCGGCTCGACACCTGCGCGTCGAGCTCGAGCTCAGAGAGGACGGCCATCGCGGCGCGCCCCCTCCCGGTCGTAAAGGACGGGCTCGACGATCTCGGCCGCGATCGTGCGCCCCGGAAGCGGTGCGTGGACGGTCTGGCCGATCCGCTCGCGCCCGCTCTCGAGGAGCGCGAGGGCGAAGGTCCGCCCCAGTGCGGCGCTCCGGTAGCTCGACGTGACGTGACCGAGCATCGGGACCGGGACCGGGTGATCGGGGTCGGCGACGAGTTGCGCACCCTCCGGGAGGAGCTCCTCCGGGTCGAGTGGAAGCAGGCCGACCAGGTGCCTCCGGTCGGGGCGCGCCGTGTCGGCCCGAGCAAACGAGCGCTTCCCGACGAACTCGCCCTTCCCCTTCGAGACGATCCACTCCATACCGAGGTCGTGCGGGATCACCGTGCCGTCGGTCTCCTGGCCGATGATCGGGTAGCCCTTCTCGGCCCGCAGGACGTGCATCGCCTCGGTTCCGTACGGGGTCACCTGGCCCGATGCCATGATGGCCTCCCAGAGCGCGAGGGCTCGACGGCCGTCGACGTTGAGCTCGTAGGCGAGCTCTCCCGAGAAGCTGACCCGGCAGACCCGCGCGGGGATGCCCGCAACGATGCCCTCGCGGATCGCCATGAACGGAAAGCTCTCGTTGCCGAGCGGGATCCCGGTCAGCCCTGCGAGCAGGGCGCGCGAATCGGGCCCCACCACGGCGACGGTCGCCCACTGCTCGGTGACCGAGGTCAGCCAGACACGGAGCTCCGGCCACTCGGTCTGGAGCCACTCCTCCATCCAGGCGAGCACGAGGGCGGCGTTGCCCGTCGTCGTCGTGCAGACGAAGCGCTCCGCTCCGACCCGCATCACGACGCCGTCGTCGAGCACCATCCCGTCGGCCTTGCACATGAGCCCGTAGCGGCAGCGTCCGATCGCGAGCGTGTCGTAGGCATTCGTGTAGAGGCGGTTCAGGAGCTCGACCGCGTCGGGGCCCGAGACGTCGATCTTGCCGAGCGTCGAGACGTCGATCGCGGCGACGCTCTCGCGCGCGGAGCCGCACTCGCGCAGAACGGCCGCCTCCATCGACTCCCCGCCGCGGGGGTAGTAGCGCGGACGCTTCCACTGGCCGACGTTCTCGAAGACCGCGCCGTGGGCGAGGTGCCACGGATGGATCGGCGTCACGCGGACCGGGTCGAAGAGCTCGCCGCGATTGCGACCCGCGAGCAGGGCGAACGAGACAGGAACGTAGGGCGGCCGGAAGGTCGTCGTCCCGAGCTCGGACGGCGAGACGCCGAGCAGCTCGGCCGCGACGCCGATCGCGTTCACGGCTCCCGTCTTCCCCTGCTCAGAGCCGGTGCCGATCGTCGTGAAGCGCTTGACGTGCTCGATCGAGCGCAGTCCGGCGCCGACCGCGCGACGAACGTCCGCGACGGTCGAGTCGCGCTCGAGATCGACGAACGAGCATGACTCGTCGCCCGGCACGAGCCAAAGCGGAAGCACCTCCGCGAGCTCCTCGCCCGCGGCGCGCCCGACGACCTCGACCCCCGCCAGCTCGCCGTCGGGGACAAACGCCGCCGCGCGCTCCTCGTAGCGCAACCGCCCGCCCCGCTGCGTCCAGAGGTGAACGGCCGGGCTCCAGCCTCCCGAGACCGCCAGCACGTCGCACTCGACCGGCGAGCCGTCGTCGAGGACGACCCCCTCCAGGCGATCCTCCCCGAAGGTGTCGACTACGAGCCGTCCTGCGCGCGCGTCGATCACCCTCGCGCCGGGGATCCCGAGCGCGGTGTCGTTGTTCGTGAACACGGCCACCCGTGCGCCGCCGAGCTCGTAGCGGCGGGCGGCGCCAGCGAGCATGATCCCCGGCCGGTCGTTGTTGGCGAAGACGAGCGGGCGCTCAATCGCCCCGGTGGCGAGCACGATCCGTTTCGCGCGGATATGCCACAGGCGTCGGCCGCCCTCGACCGCGAGCACGTAGTTGCCGTCGTAGAGCCCGACCGCGGTCGTCTTTGTGAGCACGCGCAGCTCTCCGTCCGAGGCGAGCCCGCAGGTCGGAGCCGAGTGGACGAGGATCGTCCGTCCCGTTCCCGCCCCGGCCGCGGCGAGACCCGAGGCGCCGCCTCCGACCACGAGCAGGTCGCAATGGGCGTGGACCGCGTCGTAGCGCGTTGGCTGGGTGGGCAGGGCGAGCCGGCCCCGTCCTGCCAGCGGCTCGGCGCTGAGGCCCTCCTCCAGCTCGACCAGCGTCGCCCGGACCATCGGCTCGGCGCCGATCTGAACGAGCGCGTTCGGCTCCTCCTCGCCGGCCGAGTAGACGCCGCGGGGCCGGTCGAGGTAGATGCTGCGGAACCCGCCGCGGACGCCGTTTCGGACGAGTGCGGCCGCGAGCGTCTCGCCCTCGCGCCCTTCGTAGGCCTGCCGGGCGAACGTGAACCTCATCGCACGATCTCGTGCGTGACGGTGTCGCGGAGGAGGGAGAACCAGCGCCGGCAGCCTTGTGTGTGCACCCAGCGCTCCGCGAAGCGCCCCTTCGGGTTGCCGCGGACAAACAGCCAGCCGGCCCACTCCTCGTCGGTGAGCGCCGAGGGATCGGCGGGGTAGGCGACGCCGGCCTCGCCTCCGTAGGAGAACTCGATCTCTTCGCGCTCCCCGCAGAAAGGGCAAGGAATCAGCAGCATCAGTGGGCCACGCCCGCGGCGCCGTGCTCGTCGATCAGAGCGCCGCTCGTGAAGCGGTCGAGCGCGAACGGGGCGTTCAGCTCGTGCGGCTCGCCGTTGGCGATCGTCCAGGCGAACGTCCAGCCCGAGCCGGGAGTCGCCTTGAAGCCTCCCGTCCCCCAGCCGCAGTTCACGAACAGACCCTCGACCGGCGTGAGGCCGACGATCGGCGAGGCGTCCGGGCAGACATCGACGATCCCGGCCCAGGTGCGCAGGACGCGCGCGTGCGCGAAGATCGGGAACAGCTCCAGTGCCGCGGCCAGCTGATGTTCGATCACGTGGAAGGAGCCGCGCTGCGCGTAGGAGTTGTAGGCATCGATGCCGGCGCCCATCACCAGCTCGCCCTTGTGCGCCTGGCTGACATAGACGTGGACGGCGTTCGACATCACGACCGTGTCGAGCACCTGCTCGTAGAGCTCGGAGACGAGCGCCTGCAAAGGGTGGCTCTGCACCGGCAGCCGGAGGCCGGCGAGCCCGGCGAGCACCGAGCTGTGCCCGGCGGCGACGAGCCCGATCCGGCCGGCGGCGATCCGGCCACGAGTCGTCTGGACTGCGACGGCGCGCCCCCGCTCGAGCTCGATCCCGGTCACCTCGCAGCCCTGGATCAGGTCGACGCCGAGCGCGTCGGCGGCGCGGGCATAGCCCCAGGCGAGGTTCTCGTGACGCGCGATCCCGCCCCGCGGCTGGAACGTCGCGCCGAGCACCGGGTAGCGGAGCTCCGGGGAGAGGTTCACGATCGGGCAGACCCGTGCGACGGCATCGGGCTCGAGCCATTCGGCGTCGATACCGTTGAGCCGGTTCGCGTTCACCCGGCGCGCGCCCTCGCGGACGTCGTGGAGCGAGTGCGCCAGGTTGAGCACCCCGCGCTGGCTGAACAGCAGGTCGTAGCCGAGTTCCTGCTCGAGCCCCTCCCAGAGCTTCAACGAGTGCTCGTAGATCGCGGCGCTCTCGTCCCAGAGGTAGTTCGAGCGGATGATCGTCGTATTACGGGTGATGTTCCCGCCTGCGAGCCAGCCGCGCTCGAGCACGGCGATGTCGGTGATGCCGTGCTCGCGGGCCAGGTAGTAGGCGGTCGCGAGCCCGTGCCCGCCGCCGCCGACGATCACCACCTCATAGGAGGACTCCGGTTCGGGGCTCCTCCACAGGAAGTCGGGGTGCTCGCCGCTCAAGATGCGGCGCGTACCTCGTTCCGCAGGACACCGATCCCCTCGATCTCGACCTCCACGAGATCGCCAGCACGCAACGGCAGCTTCGGGTCGCGGAAGACGCCCACCCCGACCGGCGTGCCGGTGAGGATCAGATCTCCCGGCTCGAGCGTGATCGCGTGCGAGATGTACGACACGAGGTAGGGAACGTCGAAGATCAGGGCGCTCGTGCGGTCGTCCTGGAGCAACTCGCCGTTCAGGCGCTGCTGGATTCGCAGATCCGCCGGCTCGAGCTCTCCGGCCGGGACGACCCGCGGCCCGACCGGGCAGAAGGTGTCGAAGCCCTTGCCGCGAAACCACTGGCCGTCCCCGAACTGGACGTCTCGGGCGCTGACGTCGTTGGCGCAGGTGTACCCGGCGACCACCTCGTGCGCGCGCTCCACCGCGACCCGGCTGGCCCGCGACCCGATCACCACCGCGAGCTCCGCCTCGGCGTCGACGTGACCCCCGTCGGGAGGCAGCACAATCGGGTCGCCGTCGCCGCAGAGCGTGTTCGCGAACTTGCCGAACAGGAGTGGCGAGGAGGGCGCCTTGAACCCCGACTCGTTGGTGTGATCGGTGTAGTTGAGGCCCACGCAGACGATCTTCGGCTGTGCCGAGCCGAACTGCGCCGCCCATTCGCTCCGGAACGTTTGATTACTCATCGAACCGCCTTCGGGTCGGGGGCAGGGGCTTCGAGAAGCCCCTCTGAGAGGAGCGTGCGGAACCGCTCGATCGTCGCGCGGACACCGTCTGCGAGCGGCGTGCCGGAGAGGCCGGGCGCGATCTCGTCGAACGAGCCGCTGTCGACTTCCTCGGGAAACGGGAGCACGAGATCGTCCGAGTCGATCGTGCCGGCGCTCTCGGGCGCCGCAGCGGTGATCGCGGCGACGACCTCGACGATCGAAACTCTCACCCCCGGCAGGTTGTGCACCGAGGCGCCCTCGTACCCGGAGAGGCTCGCGGCGACGAAGGCACGGGCGACGTCGAGCGCGTACTGGAGCTGCGCCGCACCGCCGTAGGGGATCCGGTAGGCGACGCCCGCCGCCGCCGCGAGCATCGCGGTCGTCGGCGCCGAGGTGAGCCCCTGGTCGCGGCCGGGCCCGTAGACCGTGTGCGGCCGCAGGCCGAGGCTCGAGACGCCGTTCTCCTCCAGGTAGACGGACGCGGTCGACTCGTTCGCCCGCTTGAAGACGCCGTAGAGCGTCCCCGGGTGGCCGGTCATGCTCGGCTGTGCCTGCTCCTCCAGGGCGTCGTAGGCGGCCACCGAAGAGGCGTAGACGACGGGAGCCGTGGCACCCGGGCGCCGCCGGACCGCCTCGAAGACGTTGACCGTGCCGAGCACATTGACCCGCGCCCCGAGTGGCGGGTCGGCACGGCAGAACGGAACCTGGAGCGCTGCGAGGTGGATCACGTTGCTGATCGCGTGCTCCTCGAGCACCTGCTCGAGCTGGGGCAGATCAGTGATATCGCCCGCCACATGGGGCACCGTGGCGAGCGTCGCGTCGTCGAGGAGCAGCCGGAGCCGGCGCGGGTCGCGCGAGAGGTCGAAGGTGGTGACGTGGTGGCCGGCGGCGAGAAGCTCGTGCACGACCCAGGCGCCGATGCAGCCGTGGGCGCCGGTGACGAGGAAGCGTGGCGGTCTCATACCGGCGAGAGGATCACCTTTAGGTACTCCGCCGGGCGGTCGACGAGATTGGCGAAGGCCTCGGCGCCCTCGTCTAGGATCGCCGCCGAGAGCCACCCGAGCTCGAGCTCGCCCTCGGCGAGGATCTCCACCGCGCGCGCGAAGTCGGCACGGCTGTAGGCGAACTGGCCGCGCACCGTGATCGCGCGGCGAACGACCACCGCCATCGGGAACCGGCCCTCGGCGTTTCCGAGGCCGAGCACGACGACGGTACCGCCGTTTTCCACGGCGTCGATCGCGCCGCGCCAGGTCGCCTCGAACCCGGCCGCGTCGAGGGCGATCGTGGCCTTGCCCGGTTCGAGCTCCTCGGCGCTCGAGACGGCCGAGGCGGCGCCGAGGCGGCACGCCGTCTCGAGGCGCTCTGCCACCGGGTCGACGGCCACAACGTGCGCGCCGGCGCGCACGCCCAGGTGGATCGAGAGCAGCCCGAGCGGGCCGCAACCGAAGACCGCGAGCGAGGAGCCCTCGCCGAGGGCGTGGGGAGCGAGCGCTCCCACGCAGCAGGCAAGCGGCTCGGCGAGCACGGCGCGGAGCGGCTCGTGCCCGGCGGGCAGCGGCACGAGCGAGCGCCGCGGCACGGCGACCTGCTCGGCGAAGACCCCCGGGCGGTGCATACCGATCAGCTTCCAGGAGGCGCAGAGGTTGTCCTCGCCGGCGAGGCAGCGCGGGCACATGCCGCAGGCGACAAGCGGGTAGACGGTGTAGCGGCGCCCCTCGACCAGGCCGACCACTTCGTGCCCGAGCACGAGCGGCGGCACGCGCGCCCCGGGGTGGCCCCGGTAGCCGTGCAGGTCGGAGCCGCAGATCCCCGCCAGCTCGACGTCGAGCACGACCTCGTCCGCCCCGGGCTCGGGGGCCGGCAGCTCGTCGATGCTAAGCGTGCGCTCGCCGTGCCAGACCAGTGCCTTCATCGCCTCGCTCGCATCGCCCGATCATAGGCCGTCATCGCCGCAGCACCGTCCCCGCCCGCTCGCCGGTGAGCCCGCCGTCACGCAGCGTGAGCACGCCGTTCACGAGCACGTGCGTAACGCCCTCGGCGAGCTGGTTCGGCTCGAAGGTGGTGCCGCGCTCGCCGAAGCGTTCGTGGTCGAAGACGGTGACGTCGGCCCGGGCGCCGGGCCTGAGCAGGCCACGGTCGGAGAGGCGAAGCCGGGCGGCGGGCTGCGCGCTCAGCTTGCGAACCGCCTCGGCGGGGCTGAGCAGGCCTTCGTCCCGGACCATGAAGCGGTAGAACCACGA
>DATKRX010000127.1:0-4234 GCA_035531915.1 Gaiellaceae bacterium
TGCACCGTGCAGATGTAGTTGTAGGTCCCCTTGGTTGTGAACTTGAGCGTGTACCCCTCGATCACCGGCGGGCCGAACGAGTTGACGAACACGCCGGAGTTGTGGAATCCCTTGCCGTTCCAGCTCTGCGAGGCGACGACCTTGAAGTGGAGCCCGCTCGTGAAGGCCGGCTTGCCGGGCGCCGGCTCGCCGGGGCCTCCGGCGGGCGCGACCGCCTTGGTGTTGAAGTGGGAGATGCCGCCGGGGGCGCTGGCGTGGATGTCGTTGTCGCTCTTGTTCGAGTTGAAGGTGATCGAGTGGTCCCCAAGCAAGTACCAGGTGACCGACCCGCCGACCGGGATCTTGATCGTCTTCGGCCCGAACTCGTCGACCTGGGCAGGAACGTTCCCGGCCGAGCCGGCGAGCACCGGGTTGGCGCCGGGCAGAGTCACGTGCGGGACGGGCGGCTTGCCCACGCGGAGCGCTGCCACCGCGGGAGCGAGCACCGCCTCCATCTTCGCCTGCAGCTTCAGCCCGGCGGCGAGCTGGGTGGAGGGGCTCGCGACGCTGGTCGCGGCGGCGACGACGGTGACCTTGCCGGACATGAACTCGCGGTGCAGCAGGCACATGAAGCGGTAGGTCCCGGGCGGGGTCGAGCTCGAGATGTGCACGGTGAACTTCTGGTTGTTGTTCAGCCAGCCGCTGTTGTAGTAGGACTGGCTGCCGTTGAACGCCGGCTGGACGCGCTCGCTCTTGGGGCAGAGGGCGGTGCCCGGCGTGCCGCTTGCGAGAAAGCAGGTGTTGGCGGCCGACTGCACCGCATCGCCCGGGCCGCGGGGGAAGAGCTGGGGCAGCGCCGCGTCGGCGGCCCCAAAGGCGGGCGGCGGCTTGGACGCGTTCTGCTGGGCGGGGGTGAGCTTCGAGTAGAGGGAGACGGCCTTGTCGACGAGGCTCCCGAAGGTGATCGTATGCGGCTCGCCGTCACCGACATAGTGGAAGACGACCGTGTCGCCCGGGTGCACCGTCGTCGACTGCGGGAAGTAGGCGAGGAAGGACTCGTTCGCCTTCGAGTTGACGCCGTCGACGTTGACCGTGAAGGTCTGCGCCCCCGTCGCGGCCGCCTTGACGCTCGTGCCGGCGAATGTCGCCCCGTTCAGGAACAACGCGAAACACGCGAGCGCCGGCAAGGCCGCCCATCTCCCAATCAGCTTCACTTCGTCCTCCTCCGCCGCAATTTTTTGCCCAACCCGAGCGGATCATTTCAGACCGGAGCCAGAGTTGCAACGGCTATTCCCTAGCCGCAACCGCTACTCGGTGGGGGAAGAGACCGCGCTCCCGTGTGGTCTGCAGCACCCCGGCGACGCGCCGGGTCGCGCTCGGCGCGGCGAACGCCGTCGAGACGGAAGCGAGCCGACGTCGTCTCTCACCGTCATCTGCGGGAGGAGCGCCTCGTCCTGGAAGACGGTGGTGAGGGTTGCGGCGGGAGGGCGGGATGCCGGTGATCTCCTGCCCGGCGCGTGAGGCCGTGCCAACGCCGGGGCGCTCGAAGCCGGCGCTCAGCCAGAGCGTCGTCGTCTTCCCGACCGCGACGGGCCGAGCAGGGCGAAGAAGGAGCCGGCGCCGAGCTCGAAGTCGATCCCGTCGACCGCGGCGACGGCGCCCTCGCCAGCGAGGGTGAGGCCGGATCCTCCGTGGCGGATCTGCGCCCGACGTCGCGTGTTAGGTTCGAGGCCGTGGCGCGGACCGTGCTTGTGGTCGAGGACGAGCGCAAGCTGCGGGAGCTCCTGCGCGACTACCTCGAGCGCGCCGGCTTCGCGGTCCATTCGACCGGCTCCGGGGCAGAGGCGATCGACGCCGCGCGCTCTCGCCCGTTCGATCTCGTCGTCCTCGACCTCGGCCTCGCCGACGTCACCGGCGAGGAGGTGCTGCGCGAGCTGCGGGCGGGGTCGGACGTGCCCGTCCTGGTGCTGACCGCTCGCGCCTCTGAGGAGGACCGGATTCGCGGGCTCGAGCTGGGCGCCGACGACTACGTGACCAAGCCGTTCAGCCCGCGCGAGCTGGTGCTGCGTGCACAGGCGATCGTGCGTCGCGGGCGCGAACGCGACGCAGAAGGCGAGCGCGCGTCGTTCGGCGGCGGTGAGCTGACGATCGACGAGTCGCGGCACGAGCTCGTGATCCGCGGCGAGCCCGTCGCGCTGACCCCGACCGAGTGGGGGATCCTGGCCGCGCTCGCGACCACCCCGGGCCGCGTCTACTCGCGATTCGAGCTGGTGCAGCAGGCCCGCGGGTACGAGTTCGACGGCTACGAGCGCACGATCGACTCGCACGTGAAGAACCTCCGCCGCAAGATCGAGCGCGATCCGCACGCGCCGGCGATCGTCGAGACCATCCTCGGCGGCGGGTACCGGCTCGGGCTGGAACGCGATGGGTAGGCGGCTCGCCACCTCGTTCGCCGCCGTGGTGCTGCTCGCAGTCGTGCTGCTCGGCGGGCTTGCGTGGCGGACGACCGGACGGGAGATCTCGAGGCTCGCCGCGGCGCGGCACGAGGCGGCGGCTCAGGGTGTCACGGCGGTGCTCGGGGCGACCTACTCGGCCGCCGGCTCGTGGCGCAGCGCCGACCTCTACCCGGCGGAGCTGCTCGCGGCGCGGGAGGGCGCGCTGCTCTCGGTGCTCGACCAAGCGGGCGCACCCGTCACCGGCTCCGGAGGGTCGGCGGCGAGGCTCGAGCAGGACCTGCGCGCCAGCGCCGGGGCGCGGTTCGGGGCCCCGCTGCTCGAGCCCGTCGAGGCTGCTGGCGGCCCCGTCGGGACGGCCGCGCTGCGGTTCCGGAGCGGCGCCTCGGCTGCCGAGCGCACGGTTCGCCGAGGCGTCGAGCGCACGCTTCTGATCGGCGGCGCCCTCGCCGCCGTCCTCGCGGCTGCGATCGGGGCGGTGGTCGCGAGACGGCTCACCCGGCCGTTGTCGCGCCTGACCGACGCGGCCCTCGCGCAGGCGCACGGCGACCGCTCGGCCCGGGCGGGCGGCGCGCTCGAGCCGGCCGAGCTGGGCGCGCTCGGCAGGGCCTTCGACGGCATGGTCGAGACGATCGAACGGCAGGACGAGCTGAGGCGGGCATTCGCCGCCGACGTCGCTCACGAACTGCGCACGCCGCTTGCGATCGTCCAGGGGGAGCTCGAGGCGCTGATCGACGGGGTGGCGGAGCCGAGCCCCGAACGCCTTCGCTCGCTGCACGAGGAGACGCTCAGGCTCGGACGGGTCGTCGAGGACGTGGAGACGCTCGCTGCCGCCGAGGGGGCCCGCTTCCGGCTCGAGCGGCTGCCGCTCGACCTCGCGGAGGTGACCCTCGAGACCGTCGAGCAGCTTCGCCCGCAGGCAGACGCCTCGGGGCTCGAGCTGACGACCCGCCTCCAGGCCGCGATCGTCCGGGCCGACCGGACGCGCGTCGAGCAGATCGTCCGCAACCTCGTCGGCAACGCCCTCAAGTTCACCCCCAGGGGCGGGAGCGTCACCGTGCTCGTCGAAGCCGGAGCGAGCGAGGCGCGCCTGGTCGTCGAGGACACGGGGCCCGGGCTCGCAGACGACGAGCTCCCGCATGTGTTCGAGCGCTTCTGGCGCGGCCACTCGGGTCGCGACGCGCCGGGCACCGGAGTCGGCCTTGCCGTCGCCGCCGAGCTCGTCCATGCCCACGGCGGCAGGATCGAGGCAGGCAACCGGCGAGACGGCGGCGCCTCGCTCACGGCCTGGTTCCCGCTCGCGTAACTGCCCGGAGGCCGGCGCAAAAAGAAGGCCCAGGGCGGTCGGAAGCGGCCCTTCACGCGACAACTCGACGCTTTTCCCATGTTTTCTCGACGCAGCTGGAGGCCGCCAACCCAGGCGGCACCGGGATGTGGGACGGCGGCAAGCGGCACTACGCCACTTACTACGCCACTTACTACGACATTGACCAGGACATTTACTACGACAGTCAGCCGCTTGGCGTAGTAGACTGGCGTAGTACGCCAAAACGATGGCCGGGGCCGCCGCGCGGTCGCACCATCGGGAGGATGATCGAGAACGAGATGCCGACGATCGCTGAACTACTGGCGCAGCCCGAGGGGAAGACCCTCGACTTCAAGCGCGACCTCAGTGGCAAGAAAGGTGTCCTCAAGGACTTGGTCGCGTTCGCCAACACGTCGGGCGGCGTGCTCGTTATCGGCGTCGATGATGACAAGACCGTGCCCGGCATCCCGGACGCGCTCGCCGCCGAAGAGAAACT
>DATKRX010000128.1:0-2441 GCA_035531915.1 Gaiellaceae bacterium
TTCCCCACTGCCCCTCTTCCGGTGCCCGCGAGGCTAACCGAACAGGACAGCACCCTTTCATAACCGATATCAATCTGACCCGCAGTCGACCAGACTGGACCTTCGGCCCGTGCCGCCCCGCGAACGCCTCACCAGCGCCAACCACCCCGGCCAACCACCACCACAAAGGTTGACAACTCGATCGCCATATCAGTGAGGAGAGCGCGGTTAGCGCTTCGAGAACTGCGGCGCTTTGCGCGCCTTGTGCAGGCCGGCCTTCTTGCGCTCGACCTGGCGGGCATCACGCGTCAGGTAGCCCTGGCGCTTGAGGATGACCCGAAAGTCCGGGTTGATCTCGACGAGCGCGCGGGCGATCCCGTGTCGAACTGCACCCGCCTGCCCGGAGGCGCCGCCGCCGTGAACGCGCACGCGAAGGTCGTATTGCGTGGCGAGCTCGGTCGTCTCGAGCGGGGCCATGATCATCTTGCGGTGCGTGAGGCGCGGGAAGTAGACCTCGATCGTCTTGCCGTTGACCCACGTCTTCCCGTCGCCGGGGCGGAGGATCACGCGTGCGACGGACGTCTTGCGCTTGCCGGTCCCGAGATACTGAGCGACAGCGGACATCAGAAGGCCCTCGGCTCCTGCGCCTCGTGGGGATGCTCGGGGCCGGGGTAGATCTTCAGCTTCGTGATCTGCTGCCGGGCGAGCTTGTTCTTCGGGAGCATGCCCTTGACCGCCTTGCGGAGCACTTCGGTGGGCCGGCGCTCGAGTTGCTCGCGCAGCGACCGCACCCGCAGACCGCCCGGGTATCCCGAGTGGCGGTAGTACAGCTTGTCGTCGAGCTTGTTCCCGGTGACCGCGATCTTCTCGCAGTTGACGACGACGACGAAATCCCCGGTGTCGACGTGAGGCGTGTACTGGGGCTTGTTCTTGCCGCGCAGGCGATCCGCGATCTGGGTCGCGAGCCGCCCGAGCGTCTGGCCGTCGGCGTCGACGACGTACCACTCGCGTTTGATCTCGCCTGCTTTGGCGGAGTAGGTCTTCATGATCAGAAAGGCGGGCGAGAACGTCCGCCGCGCGTCGATCGTACCATGAGCGCGGCCTCGAGACCGCGGCGGAACTCGCCCGCGCCGCCGTGGGACGGATGACGGAGGTAGGTGCCTCCGAGCGCTTCCCAGGCTACCCGGCCGACCGGGACCACCCTTCGCCCTCGTGCGAGCTCGCGCGCGAAGGGGAGCCCTGCCTCGATCTCGGCGCGGCTCGGGCGCCGGTTCGAGCGCTCGTCGCCCGGGTGGGTGGGGACGACGTTCCAGAGCATCACCTCGCGGGCGAGACCGAGCTGCTCGAGCGTGCCGTGGACGACGGTCGCCGTCGCCTCGGCGGGCCCCTCGCCGGTCAGCTGGCGCTCGGAGGTGAGCGGGAGGCCCGAGATTCGCGTCCCCCGGTAGCCGGGGGCCTCGGCGACGAGCAGCACTCCGGCCCCGGCCTGCTCCTCGAGGTAGCCCGCGAGCCGCTGCCTGAGGAGAGCGGCGCGGTCGCCGTCCCGGTAGAAGTTGAACGTCGCCCCGATCCGGGCGGCCGCGACCTGTTCGATGAACTCGCCGAGAGCCAACGTCACGATCCGTACTCTGACCGACGGCGGCCAGCCGGCCACGGACGTCGCGACGGCGATCGCCGAGTTCCTCGGCCGCGCGAAGCGGACGCTGGAGCTCGCCCAGTACGACTTCGATCTCGGCCCCGAGACGGGCGCGATCGTCGGCGACGCGATCCGTCGCGCAGCGGCCCGCGGCGTCCGGATCCGGTTCGCCTTCAACGTCGACCACGCGAACCCGATCCCGGTGCCGCCGCCGTCGTCGGCCGACCGGGAGCTGATCGAGGCGCTCCCTCTCGAGGCGTTTCCGATTGCCGGGGTTCCCGACCTGATGCACCACAAGTACGTGATCCGCGACCGCGAGTCGGTCTGGACGGGCTCGACGAACTGGACCGACGACTCGTGGTCGCGGCAGGAGAACGTGATCGCGGTCGTCGACTCGCCCGGCCTCGCCGCCGCCTTCGGCCGGGACTTCGAGCAGTTGCTCGAGACGCGCACGGGCGCCGGCACCGGCTCGGTCGCCCCGGAGTGGCACGACGGGGTGCGGGCGTGGTTCACGCCCGGCTACGGGCAGGATCTCTCCCATCGGATCGCGCAGGCGATCGGGCTTGCGAAGCGGCGGGTGCGGCTCTGCTCGCCGGTGCTGACCGCGCCGCCGGTGTTGGGGGCGCTCGCCTCGGCGGTCGTTGCCGGGAGGCTCGACATCGCCGGCTGTTTCGATGCCCCTCAGATGCTCGACGTCGCCCGTCAGTGGCGCGAGGGCCGCTCCCTGTGGAAGCTGCCGCTGCTCGCCCGGATCGCCGGCGGTGCCTTCTCGGCGAAGCAGTCCGTCCCCTACGGCTCGGGCGACGTCCATGACTTCATGCACGCG